>JANORD010000164.1:0-4882 GCA_031415095.1 Lysobacteraceae bacterium | reverse complement strand
GGTTTCTTCGGTGCAGCCGGGGTAGACGGTGCTTTCGTAGACTACGGTGTCGCCGGGTTTTAGGACGCTGGCTATGGCTTCGCTGGCTTTGATTAGCGGGCCTAGGTCGGGGCGTTTGGCGGCGTCTATGGGGGTGGGGACGGTGACGATGTAGACGGTGCAGGTGGCGATGGCTGGCAGGTCGCTGGTGAAGCTCAGGCGGGGGCTGGCGGCTAGTTCTTCGGGGCTTACTTCGCGGGTGCTGTCGCGGCCGGCTTGGAGTTCGGCTACGCGGGCGGCGCGGATGTCGTAGCCCACGGTGTCGTATTGCTTGCCGAACTCGACGGCCAGCGGCAGGCCGACGTAGCCCAGGCCGATGATCGCGATGCGGGGTGGGTTGGCTTGCGGCATGGCTCAGGCGGGGTCCGGGTTGGGGAGCGAGGTGTGCTCGCTTCTATGGTGGGCACTGCGGGCGCGGGCGCGGGCGCGCGCGGGCGGCAGCGAGCCGGCCAGCGCCGCCAGCATTCCAAACAGCGCCAGGTGCGCGGTGGTGCGCAACGGGTAATCCACCAGCGAGTGCAGCAGCACCAGCAGCAGGGCAATCCAGGCGGCGCGGCGCAGGGCGATGTCGGCGGGCGTGGCTTCGTCAGTTGGGCGCCACGCGCGCCAACCCGCCGCGGCGAAGGCCAGCAGCAGCGGTGCGCCCAGCAGCGCGGCGGGCCAGCCGCCTTCCAGCCACAGTTCGGCGGCGTCGTTGTGGGCGTGGTTGATGTATTCGTTGCCAACGGCGTTTACGTCGGCGGCTTCGAACACGCGGCGGAAGCCGCCCAGGCCGGTGCCCCAGGGCGCATGCGGCTGCGCGGCGGCAAGGGTGGTGCGGGTGAGGTGCATGCGGCCGTCTTCCAGCGGGTCCTGGCCGAAGCGATGCAGCACGCCAAACAGCGCGAACTGCACGCTCAGGGTGAGGCCCGCGGCGATGGCTAGGGCCAGCATGCGCCGGGTGCCGCGGCGCGGGCGCAGGGCCATCACGGCCGGCACGCTCAGCAGCATGGCCAGCATGCCCAGGCCCAGGCCGGCGCGCGATTTGGTCAGGGCGATGCCCAGGAACAGCAGCGCCGCCAGGCCGATGCCGGCCACCAGCCACAGCGCGCGCGACTGCCCGGTTTCGCGGCGCTGGTTCATCACGCCGGCAATGGCGATGAGCACCAGCGGCATCACTGCGGCCAGGAAGCTGGCGTGGTGGTTGCTGTTGGCGAAAAATCCCACCGCGTTGTTCACGTTGGTTACGGCGTAGAAATACAGCGCGCCGCCACCGCCGCCCGCCAGCTGCGCCAGGCCCAGCACCACGGCGCCGAACGCCACGGCCAGCACCAGCGCCGCCAGCGTTTGCCGCTGGCGCGCATCGCACTGCAGCGTGGCCAGGAACATCGCCACCGCCGGCAGCAGCCACGCCAGGGCGCGCTCGGTGAACAGTGGGACCAGGCTCACGCGGTGGAAGGGCGTGGCGCCGGCGGCCTGCAGGTGGTCGGCCAGCTCGGGCCTTGCGGCGGCGGCCAGCCACATCGCCTCGGGCAGCGGCAGCAGCTGGATGATCGGCAGCGCGATGGGTAGCGCGGCTAGCCACGCAACGGCGGGCAAGCGGGCGTCTTCTTCGCGCTGCGCACGCAGCAGGGTGACGGCGATGAGCAGCAACGCCAGCAGCTGGCAGGCGGTGTCGCCCAGGCCCCCTTGGCCACCGCCCAGCAGCAGCGCGCTCACCAGCAGCGCAGCCGCGATGGCGAAGTGCAGACGGGCCAATGCGGTGGGTGGAACCATCGCTTCAGGGCCTGTGCGTCGGGGGTGGTTGGGATGATAGCAGCGACGGCTAAGGGCCGACATCCGGACTGGCGACAGAAGATTTCTTACACCAGCCGGGGCATTCGCCGCTTGTGATTCAGCCTCGGGCGAGTAAGCTCTCGCCCATTGCTGACAAGGAGCCGCCATGTATCGCGCTAGCTGGCCATGCGCACGCCTGTTGGGCCGCCTGGGTGTCCCGCTGGAAGTGAAGGTCTTCGTCCATTTCGATGACGAAGCGGGCGTGTTCGTGGGCGTCAGCCCCGACGTTGCCGGGCTGGTGGTTGAAGCGGCCTCGCTCGACGAGATGGCGCGGGAAGTAAACGACCTGGTGCCTGCGATGCTGTCTGCGTAGGAAAAAGTCGCTGGCAAAAAGCCATACGCCGTCCAACAAAAAGGCCGCTAATCAGCGGCCTTTTTGATTGCCCTCAAGGCACCGCAGCTTAGGGGCTGACGGGCGGCGGCGGGCGCAGGCTTTCGTTGTTGTCGATGAGTGCCCAGGCGATGCCGGCGCCCCAGGTGCCGAAGACCCACCAGGCGGCGCGATCATCGTCGTCGTCTTCTTGGATCGGGGTGAGCGCGCCCGGGGCCTGGGCATAGCTGGGGCCGATGACCTGCACCGACGCCACGGTGCCGGCGCAGGTGGACGTGGCGGGCACGTCCAGCAGCGAGCCCGATTCCACCGCCAGCACGCAGCCGTCGAGGAAGGTGAGCTGGGCGCTGCCGCCCTCCATCACCATCACGCGGTCGCCTGCCATCAGGAGCTGGGCTTCGTCGGCGGTGATGAACTCTTCGCCCTGGTTCACCAGCACCGTTCCGGTTTGCGCGGAAAGCACGGCCACGCTGTCGTCCGCTGCAAAGGCAGGGGCGGCGAGGACGAGCGCGGACAAAATCGCGGCAGTGCGGATCATGGTGACCTCAGGAGGCCCCGGCAGAGTGCCGGGCTTGGCTCATTGCGAACCTTACAGGCCCCGCCAGCCGCCGGCAAGGTATTGGCAATGCTGAATTTTTCTTACAGTTCAGGTTGGAGCGCTTTGTTGTCGGCCGGCGCCTGCCGCAGGATCTTGATGTCGTCGAACCAGGCGCGGCCGCCGATGCGCTGTTCGGCGGCGATGCGCGCGGGCAGCCGCAGGCTGAGCCACTGGCCGCCGCAGTCCTGCGCCGGCACCTGGAATTCGGCCTCCCAGCTGCGCCAGGGGCCGTTGCCGCGCAGGGGCTCACTCTCGCCCAGCACGCGGCCGTCGGTGCAGGTGACGGTCCAGACCAGGCCGCGGTCGGTGCGCAGGTTTTCGGGGCGCGCCCTGCCCTTCAGCAGGTAGTCGCCCGGCGGCAATGCCAGCAGCTGGCGCACGTGGTTGAAGGGCACGCGGCGGTCGTCGAACGCAACCCGCAGCGCGCGGCTGCCGGTGACGCCTTCACCGGGCAGGCGGTCCACGCGGGCGCCGGCCACGCGGTCGAAGCGCCAGTCGAAGCCGCCCTGCCCTGGCGCCGATTCGAAGCCGCCGTTGTAGACGTTGCCCAGGCCCTGCAGCCGCTCGGGCGGCAGCTGGCTGGTCCACAGCAGGTAGGCCTGGCCCCATTGGCCGTCGCGGCCCAGGCGCTCGAGCCAGGGGTTCAGCTCGTTGGTGGACAGGCCGCCGGGTTGGCTGCGCAGGTAATCAAACAGTGGCGACACCGCGGCGCTGTCGGGCGCTTTCTGGCTGAGCACGTTCAGCAAATGCGGGCGCCACGGCGGGCGCTGGGCCAGGCGCTGCGCCAGCACCGGCTGCGCTTCGGGTTCCAGCGCCAGCGCAATCATCATGGGCTCGAAGGTGGCCGTGAGCCCGGGCTCGAAACGCAGCAGGAAATCCAGGTGCGCCAGCGCCGGCTCCACGCGGCCAGCGGCCAGGTGGTAGTCGAGCAGCCAGGCCTGGCTCAGCAGGTCGCGCGGGCTCAGCTGGGCGGCGATGCCCAGCAGTTGCGCGGCTTTTTGCTGGTCGCCGCGTTCATCGGCCAGCACGCCCAGCACGCGGTAGCCGCGGCCATCCATGGGGTGCGCGGCTACGGCGCGGCGCGCCATCGCGGCGGCGTTGTCGGCTGCGGCCGGGTCGCGGGCTTCACGCTGGGCGGCGTGCAGAAGGGCCTCGGGGTGGTCGGCGCGCCAGGGCAGCGCGCGGGCTGGGTCCGAAGCTGCGAAATATTCGGCCATGCCCAGGGTGAGCACGCGCCACGCCAGCAGGGCCAGCGCGGCGATGAGTGCGGCGGTGGCGGCGCCGCGGGCGTGGCTAGAGATCATGTTGCACCTGGCTGATGCGCAGCTGGCCGCCTTCCTGGCGCAGGTCGAAGCGGATGAGGCCGCGGCTGGATTGGGTGCGTCGGCGGTCGGTGGCGGTCACCTGGGTTTCGTAGCGTGCGAGCACGGTGGCGCGGTCGGGGTTGGCCTGGATCCAGCCGGTGGGCGTGAGCGTGATTTCGCGCTGGCTGGTGGTGGAGAAAAGGGATTGGTAGTCGAAGGCGATGGCATCGCGGCCGCCGCGGTTGTTGCGGGCGTCGTGGGTGAACAGGTGCATCAGGGTGGTGATGTCGCCGGCGGCGTAGATGCGGCTGAATTCGCGCAGGAGGGCGTGGGCGTCGCGTTCTAGGAGGGCGGGGGTGGTTGGTGCAGTGATTAGGGCGGCGGCTGGCGCGGTGACTGCGGCGGCGATGGGGGCGGCGGTTGGGGCGGCGGTTGGGGCGGCGGTTGGCGCGGCGACTGGTGCGGCGACTGCGGCGGCGATCGGTGCGGCGGGCGCCTCGGCGATTGGCTTGGGCGCTGCCGCTGCCTGCGCCGTTTGTGGCGGCGGTGTGATCTGCGGCACGGAGGCCTGTTCGGGGGCTTCGGTGATGGCTAGTTCGATGTCGCTGAATTCGGCGGCTGCCGTCGTTTGTGCGTCGGGCTCGGAGGCGGCGGGTGCGGGCTCGGGCGATGCTGGTTGGATGAGGCGCGCGGCCAGGCTGGCGGGCTCGAGGGGTTGTTCGGTGGGCTTGGCTTGCGCGGCGGGGGGCGGTGCGAGGCGTGTGGAGGCGAACCACATCAGGCCGAGGATTAGGG
>JANORD010000163.1:0-10942 GCA_031415095.1 Lysobacteraceae bacterium | reverse complement strand
CTCCGCTGGAGCGCATTGCGCGGCTCCGTTGAGACATTGATAGCAAGGTCGGACGCTTTGTTCAACTCCATGACCCGGGACTCAGCCGGATTCAATGGACGTTCATCAGATGCTGCACACGATCAGGCATGCGCCGTAAGTGGCTATTTTAATTAGGCTTAAGGCCGCTTTGAAAATCCCCGTGTCGGCGGTTCGATTCCGTCCTCGGCCACCATCCTGCAAGCCCCCGCGCCGCTTCGCCACTCCGTGGCTGGCCCAGGCTCGCTCGCGCGCGCGCCCCCCTTTACTCATTGCACGGTTTGCCAGACACTCGTTCCGGCTTGCTTGGGCCTGCGTTTGCGCCATGACGGTGCGCTCCAGGCCCTAGGCTTCGCCCCGCTACGACGCTCCCCCTGGCCGCGAAAAGACCATCGCTGGAGCGTCCCGAAAATCCGGTACCGCCTTAGGGAGAGACGTCGCATGAGCAGTCGGGCCATCAAATTGAGTTTTCTCGCCAGTGCCTGCCTCCTGGCCCTGGTGGCGTGCTCCAAGACCGCCGATCCGCCGGCGGCTGGCGACGATGCAGCCACTGCAGCGGCGGCCGCCGGGCCGGAAGCCGCGCCGCCTGCCGACGCGCCTGCCGCGCCCGCGTATCCGGAGCGTCCTTTCTTCGGCGACACCCACCTGCACACGTCCTACTCGGTGGATGCCGGCGCCTTCGGGGCCCGCCTGGGTCCGCGCGACGCCTATCTGTTTGCGAAGGGCAATGAAGTGACAGCCTCGTCCGGGCAGCCGGCCAAGCTGCGCCGTCCCCTCGACTTTCTGGTAGTGGCGGACCACTCCGATGGCATGGGTCTTTTCCCGATGCTCCTTGAGGGTTCCCCGGAAGTGATGGGCGACCCGCAGGGCAAGAAGTGGCACGAAATGATCAACTCCGGCCAGGGCAACGCCGCGGCGCTCGATATCATCGGCAACTTCGGCACAGGCACCATTTCCATGGCCTTCATGCCATTGCCGGGCACAAAGGCCTACGCCTCGGCCTGGAAGGCCACCATCGATGCGGCAGAGGAAGCCAACGACCCGGGCCGTTTCACCGCCTTCATCGGCTTTGAATGGACCTCCAACACCGGCGGCAACAACCTGCATCGCAACGTCATCTTCCGTGATGCGGGCGACAAGGCCAGCAAGGTGGAACCATTCACCACCATGGCGCCGCTGGGCAGCGACAACCCGGTGGACTTGTGGAAGTGGATGGATGCTTACGAGCAGTCCACCGGCGGCCGCGTGCTGGCGATCGCACACAACGGCAACCTTTCCAACGGCCAGATGTTCCCGGTGGTGGAGGCGTTCGGCAAAAAGCTCGACGCGGAGTACGTCACCACCCGCGCAAGGCGCGAGCCGCTGTACGAAACCACCCAGACCAAGGGCACGGGCGAATCCCATCCGCGGCTGTCCCCAAACGACGAGATGGCGGACTTCGAGATCTGGGACAAGGGCAACCTGGACGCCAGCGTGGCCAAGACCCCGGAAATGCTGGAGTTCGAGTACGCCCGCTCGGCGCTCAAGAATGGCCTTCTGCTTGAGCAGGAGCTGGGAACCAACCCCTACAAGTTCGGCCTGATCGGCAGCAGCGATGCCCATACCGGCATGGCGGCCATGGAGGAAGACAATTTCTTCGGCAAGACCGCCCCGCAGGAGCCCAGCCCGGAGCGGCTGACCGCCTTTTTCATGAACAACCCCAAGACCGGCATCAAGATCGCCGACTGGGAAGTGGGTGCCGCCGGCTATGCCGCGGTCTGGGCCACCGAGAACACCCGCGCCGCCCTGTGGGATGCCATGGAGCGCAAGGAAACCTACGCAACCACAGGCACGCGCATGACCGTGCGCTTGTTTGGCGGCTTCGACTTCGACGCCAGCGACGTCGACCTCGGCAAGGTAGCCAGCGCCGGCTATGCCAAGGGTGTTCCGATGGGTGGTGACCTGAAGCAAGCCCCCGAGGGCAAGGCACCCACCTTCCTGGTGGCCGCGATGAAGGATTCCGCCGGCGCCAACCTTGACCGCTACCAGATCGTCAAAGGCTGGCTGGACAAGGAAGGCAAGCTCCAGGAGCGGGTGTACGACGTGTCCTGGTCCGACCAGCGCACGCCGGACCCGGTCAGCGGCAAGCTGCCGGACGTTGGCAACACGGTGAACCTGGAGGACGCGACCTGGACCGACACCATCGGCGCGACGGAACTGGTTGCGGTCTGGACCGATCCGGAGTTCGATCCCTCGCTCTCGGCTTTTTACTATGGGCGCGTGATCGAGATCCCGACGCCGCGCTGGACCGCGCATGACGTGAAGCGGTTCAAGAACAAACCGCTTGAGGGCACCCGGATGGTGATCCAGGAGCGCGCCTACACCTCGCCCATCTGGTACTCGCCCAACTGAGGTAGCACCGACAAATCCACGCACTTCCCCGCGGCGGAGCCAAATGCTCCGCCGCTTTTGCATCCGGAGCCACGTTTGAACAAAAGATCACTCTGGCGAGAGCCGCTCCTGCACTTCCTGCTCATTGGACTTCTGCTGTTCCTGCTCTATGATCTGGTGGCGCCGCCGTCGCAGGAGGGCAGCCGGATTACGGTGGACCAGGCCGCCATTGCAACGCTCGCCCAGCAGTTCACCGCGACCTGGTCCAGGGCGCCAACAACCTCGGAAATGGACGAGCTGATCAAGGCGTACGTGCGCGATGAAGTGATGTTCCGCGAAGGCGTTGCCCTTGGCTTGGCCAAGGACGATGCGGTGATCAAGCGCCGCGTGCGGCAGAAGCTCGAGGTGTTGGCCGAGGAGGAAGGCGGCACTGGCGCGCCCACCGACGCGCAGCTGGGCGCCTATCTGTCCGAAAACGCCGATAAGTTCCGCAGGCCGGCCGTGCTCAGTCTCCAGCAGGTGCTGTTCGACCCCGACGAGCTCGGGAATGAGCTGGAGTCGACGCTGGCCGCTGCCCTGGTTGCCTTGAACCAGGGCGACAACCCGCAGACGCACGGCAAGGGCAGCCTGTTGCCCAGTCGCCTCGAGGCGCGGCCGCTCGACCTAGTCGCCAGGGAGTTTGGGCCCGACTTTGCCAATGCGCTGTCCGACGCGCCGCTTGGCCAGTGGTTTGGTCCGGTCCCTTCGGCTTTCGGCGTGCATCTGGTCCGCATCGGCGAGCGCAAGCCTGGGTACCTGCCAAGCCTGGAGGAATCCAGGAAGCAGGTGGCAAGCGAATGGGAGAGCGACCGGCGCAAGGCCGCCGTGGAGGCGAACTACCAGCGCCTGCTCCAGGACTACGAGGTGGTGATCGACGCCGGCAATACGGAGTCGGCGCCGCAATGAGCCTGCTGGCGCGAATACTGCTGGCGGCGGTGCTGCTGGTGACCTGCCCGCAGGCGCTGGCCGACCAGTTCCGGCCCGCCTACCTGCAGCTGACCCAGACCAGCGCTGAAACCTACGAGGTGCTCTGGAAGGCTCCCGCGCTGGACGAAAACACACCGTTGAAGCTGCGTCCCGTGTTCCCCGCCGGCGCCACGGAAGCCAGCGCCAGGCGCAGCACCTACTCGGCGGGCCTGATGGTGGAACGCTGGCGCGTGTCGGTGCCGGGCGGCCTCACGGGCAAGGCGATCACCTTCCCCGATTTGCCTGGCTCGGGAATGGACCTGCTGGTGCGCCTGCAGCGCCAGGACGGCAGCGAGCAGCTGGCGCGGATCCTGCCCGCCGCCGCCGCCTTCACGCCCACCGAAAGCCCAGGCTCCTTCGAGGTGGCGCGCGCCTACACCTGGATCGGCATCGAACACATCCTGATGGGCTTCGACCACCTGCTGTTCGTGCTGGCGCTGGTGATGATCGTGCGCTCCACGCGCAGGCTTCTGATCACCGTCACCGCCTTCACCATCGCCCACTCCATCACCCTGAGCCTGGCCACCCTGGGCCTGGTGCACGTGCCCAGCCCGCCGGTGGAAGCGATCATCGCGCTGTCGATCGTGTTCGTGGCCAGCGAGATCATCCAGCAGCGGCGCGGACGTGAAGGACTGGCTTCGCGCAAACCGTGGCTGGTGGCGTTCTCGTTCGGGCTGCTGCACGGCTTCGGTTTCGCCGGTGCGCTGGCCGAGGTCGGGCTACCGGAGAATGCCATCCCCTTGGCCCTGCTGTTTTTCAACATCGGCGTGGAGATTGGCCAGCTGCTCTTCATCCTGGGGGTGCTGGCGGCCTATCATCTGCTCAAGAAGCTGGTCGCTGGGCGGTTTGCCATCGCCCGCCTCCAGCCCATTCCCGTCTACTTCATCGGCGGCCTTGCAAGTTTCTGGGTGTTTGAAAGGGTATCGGGCTTCTGGAGCTGAGACGTGTCGATTGATTCCAAATCCCGCCGCGACGCCAAGAAGCGCCAAGCCGCCAAGCCGGGGAAGGCCGTGCCCACCCACAAGCTCGGCGAACCCCACGCGCAACTGCGCGACGCCAAGGGCAAGCTGCTGGGCGGCATCGTGTTCAAGGACGACGAGTGGGTGCTGGGCCTGGGCGGAAAGATTGCCGGCACCTCGCACAGCGCGGCGCACGTGCTGGCCATCCTCAAGCGCGCCGCGGCACTGCTGCGCACCGAAGGCCGCGAGGTGGACCTGGTTTTTTCGGCTGAACTGCGCGCCGCGGCGCACCAGGAGGCTGCGGACCAGGGCCTGGGCTTCGAGGAATTCCAGGCCAAGCTGGCCGACGAGATGGCCGCCAGCAGCGCCGCGCCTTGAGCGATTCACCCGGCATAAATAGCTGCGCGCGCTATCCTTGCCGGTGATCTTTTGGAGCACGACGACGATGCGCATGCTGATGCCCCTGCTCCTGCTGCTCTGCGCACCCGCGCTGGCACAAGCTCCCCTGCAAGCCGTGCCCGAACTCGACCTCGCCCGCTACGCCGGCACTTGGCATGAAATCGCCCGCCTGCCGATGTATTTCCAGCGCAACTGCGCCAGCAACACCACCGCGGTGTACACCCTGCGTGAAGACGGCCAGATCGGCGTGCGCAACGCCTGCCTGAAGGCCGACGGCTCGAGGATGGCGTCCGAAGGCGTGGCGCGTTTGGCAGGCACCGGCCCGGGCAAGCTCGAGGTGCGTTTCGTACCCGATTGGCTGTCGGCCCTGTCCTTCGTGTGGGCGGACTACTGGGTGATCGCACTGGACAGCGACTACCGCTGGGCCATCGTCGGCGGGCCCAGCCGCGAGAACCTGTGGATCCTTTCAAGGGAGCCCACCATGGACGCCGAAACCCTGGAAGGCCTGAAGGCGCGCGCCCGCATGCTGGGCTACGACCTGACGGAACTTATCGTGGCGCCGGCGCCGCGCTGAGCCTGCGGCGCTCACGTACGGGCTGGTATGCTCACCGCGTTTCCACTGCCTCGGTAACGTCCATGCGCCTGCTGCCTGCTGCTTTCGCGCTTACGATGATCGCCCTGCTGGCTGCCTGCTCCAGCGGCCCGCCCAAGCGCATTTTCCCGCCCCAGGCCAGCCTGCAGGAACTGCGCGTGCGCGACGACGGCCAGTGGGAGGCCAAGATCCGCATCCAGAATTTCAGCACCGTGCCCATGGTGTTTTCGCGCCTGGAGGGCACGCTGAGCATCGGTGGCGTCGAGGCCACGCGCCTCGATCTGGACCCGGCGATCAGCGTTGGCCCGGGCTCCATCGAGCTGGTGTCGCATGTCTTCACGCCCGCTGCCGGCCCCGCCGCCGCGGTGCAGCAAGCCTTGGCCAGCCGCCGTGCGGTGCGTTACCAGCTCACCGGCCGTATCACCAGCAGCGAACCGGCCTCCGAGCATCCCTTTGAATACCAGAGCGCCCTGGACCCGGTTCCCGGGCTCACTGGCGTGCTGCGCTGACCCCAGGAAGACTACCGAATGAACCGCTACACCGCCCCCCTGCGCGACATGAAGTTCGCGCTCTACGACGTCATCGAAGCCGACAAGCTCTACGCCAAACTCGGCATCGAACACGCCCAGCGCGACCTGCTGGACGCGGTGATGGACGAGGCCGCGAAGTTCACCCAGACCGTGCTGGCGCCGCTCAACGGCGTGGGCGACGAGCATGGCTGCGTGCACGACAAGCACACTGGCAACGTCACCACGCCGCCGGGCTTCAAGGAGGCCTATGCGCAGTTCGTGGAAGGCGGCTGGGCCGGCATCACCGCGCCCGAGGCCATGGGCGGCCAGGACCTGCCGGAAAGCTTTGGCGCCGCGCTGAAGGAAATGATCGACGCGGCGAACCTGAGCTGGGGCAACTATCCGCTGCTTTCGCACGGCGCCACCGAGGCGCTCAAGCACCACGGCGAGCCGTGGCAGCAGGATGTCTTCCTCAAGAAGATCATCGCCGGTGAATGGACCGGCACGATGTGCCTCACCGAGCCGCACTGCGGCTCGGACCTGGGCCTGCTCAAGGCCAAGGCCGAACCGCAGGCCGACGGCAGCCACGCCATCAGCGGCACCAAGATTTTCATCACCGGCGGCGAGCACGATTTCACCGACAACATCATCCATCTGGTGCTCGCACGGCTGCCAGACGCGCCCGCCGGCGTGAAGGGTATTTCGCTGTTCATCGTGCCCAAGCAACAAGTTGCGCGCGATGGCACCGTGGGCGCGCGCAATGCGGTGCGCTGCGGCTCTATCGAACACAAGATGGGCATCCACGGTTCGGTCACCTGCGTGATGAACTTCGACGGCGCTCAGGGCTATTTGATCGGGCAGCCGAACAAGGGCCTCAACGCGATGTTCACCATGATGAACACTGCGCGCCTGGCCGTGGGCCTGCAGGGCCTGGCGCTGATCGACCGCGCGTACCAGAACGCGCTGGCCTATGCCCGCGACCGCCTGCAGGGCCGCGCCATGTCCGGGGCGAAATCGCCCGAAAAGCCCGCCGATGCGCTGATCGTTCATCCCGACATCCGGCGCATGCTGCTCACCTGCAAGTCGCTCGCCGAAGGCGGCCGGATGCTGGCCCTGCACGCGGCCACGCTGGTGGACGTGCTCGAGCGCAGCACCGACGAGGAAGAGCGCAAGCAGGCCGACATCCTGCTGGGCTTCCTCACTCCGATCGTGAAAGGCCTGCTCACCGAATGGGCCAACGAGTGCACCTACCACGCGCTGCAAGTGTTCGGCGGCCACGGCTACGTGCGCGAATGGGGCATGGAGCAGCTGGCGCGCGACGCCCGCATCACCACCATCTATGAAGGCACCACCCAGATCCAGGCGCTGGACCTGCTGGGCCGCAAGACGATGCAGCTGCAGGGCGCCGGACTGCAGCAGTTCCTTAAGATGATCCAGGCCTTTTGCACCCAGCACGCTACCGATGCGTCGCTTACCGAGTTCATCCTGCCGCTGGCCGAGATCGCCAAGCAGTGGGGCGAGATCACCATCGAAGTGGGCAAGAAGGCCACCGCCAACGCCGACGAAGTGGGCGCCGCCTCGGTGGACTACCTTTTCTACTCGGGCTACGTGGCGCTGGCGTTCTGGTGGGCCAAGGCCGTGGCGGCGGCGGACGCCAGCGCGCACCCGGAGGCGTTCAAGACCGCCAAGCGCGAGACCGCGCGTTTCTACTTCGCCCGCATCCTGCCGCGCACGCAAACGCATGCGGCCTCCATGCGCAGCGGCAGCGGCACGCTGCTGGCGCTCGACGCGGCGCTGTTCGACAGCTGAAACCGCGCGGTCCCGGAAACGACGAAGCCCGCCGATTGGCGGGCTTCTTCTTTGGCCAGCCCCGGGGAAGGGCGAAGCCGAACGATTGGTCGGGACGGTGAGATTCGAACTCACGACCCCTAGCACCCCATGCTAGTGCGCTACCAGGCTGCGCTACGCCCCGAATCGGATTGAATTATACCCATTTCAGCGGCGGAGGAGTTGGAGGACTTCTTCCAGCTCCATGCGCACCTGCTTGACTATCTGGGCCGACATGCTTGTTTCCACCCGGCCAACCTCGCCCTCAAGCCGCTGGCGCGCGCCGGAAATGGTGTAGCCCTGCTCGTACAGCAGGCCGCGGATCTGCCGGATCATCAGCACGTCGTGGCGCTGGTAATAGCGGCGGTTGCCGCGGCGCTTCACCGGCTTCAGGCTGGTGAATTCGGTTTCCCAATAGCGCAGCACGTGCGGCTTCACGTCGCACAGCTCGCTGACCTCACCGATGGTGAAGTAGCGCTTCGCCGGGATCGGCGGAAGTTCTCGATTACTGCCCGGATCCAGCATAGGCCTCCACGCGCTCCTTCAGCTTTTGGCCGGGGCGGAAGGTCACCACCGTACGTGCGGAGATCGGGATCTCCTCGCCGGTCTTCGGATTACGGCCGGGCCTCTGGTTCTTCTGGCGCAGGTCGAAGTTGCCAAAGCCAGACAGCTTGACCTGCTGCCCACGCTCCAGCGCCTCCCGCAATACGTCGAAGAAGGAGTCCACGAATTCCTTGGCCTCGCGCTTGTTCAAGCCAACTTCCACGAACAAGCGCTCGGCCAATTCGGCCTTTGTCAGTGCCAAAACGTCCCCAGTATCCCGCCGTTGCCCGCGGCCAACATGACCGCAACGTCGCACCACACTCGCTGGCCTGCGCCTGGAGGGCGGTGGCAACGGCGGTGTCGGCGTCGCGGTCAGTAAGGGTGCGGGAAACGTCCTGCAGAATCAAGCCCATAGCCAGACTCTTTGAGCCAGTGTCTAGCCCCGGGCCGGCATAGCGATCGAACAGCCGGACCTCGCGCAGCAGGCCTCCAAGGGCCGTTTTCAGGCTGGCCTCCAGGGCCGCCCAGGGGGTGGCCTCCGGCACGACGAGCGCGATGTCCCGGCGGACGGACGGATAGCGCGACAGCTCTCCGGCCCGGGGTACGGCCCGTTCAGCCAGCGGCGCAAGATCCAGTTCGAAGCCCACCACTTCACCCTCCAGGTCCAGCCGCTTGGCCAGGGCCGGATGCAGGTGCCCGACCCAGCCGATGCACAGCCCATCGCGCCAGACCGAGGCGCTGCGGCCAGGGTGGCCATAGGGCCGGTCGTCGGGGCGGAACTCAGCGTGTCCGTTGGCCAAGGCCAGCAGTGCCTCCACGTCGGCCTTGAGGTCGTGGAAATCCACCTCGCGGCGCTCGCCCGACCACTGCTCGGCACCCTGCGGTCCGCAGGCCACGGCGGCAATACGGTTGGTCTCCCGCGGCGCGCCGTCGGCCAAGTGGAATACCCGGCCAAGTTCGAACAGCCGCACGCGCGTCTGCTGGCGGGCGCGATTGCGCTGCAGCGCATCCACCAGGCCCGGCAGCAGCGAAGTTCGCATCACTCCCAACTCGCTGCTGAGCGGATTGGCCAGCGCTACTGCGCCCGCGTCCAGCTGCCACGCCGCCAGCGCCGAGGCGTCAACGAAGGCGTAGTTGATGGCCTCCAGATAGTCGCCGCTGACCAACTGGCGGCGCAGCACGCCCTCGGCCACGCGCGTTTCCGGCGGTGCCACCAGCCGGATCTGCCCCGACGGCGTGGTGGTCGGAATGGCGTCATAGCCGTGGATGCGGGCGATTTCCTCGATCAAGTCTTCTTCGATGGCGATATCGAAGCGACGCGTCGGCGGCACCACCGACCAACCCTCGGCCGCGGCGCTGACCTGCATGCCCAGCGCGCGCAGGATGCGCTCCACTTCGGCGTCGGCGACGGTGATGCCGAGCACGCGCTTGAGCCGGTCGCGGCGCAGCGTGACGGCTGCGGGCGCGGCCAGGTGCTGCGGCAGCGATGCCTCGGTGATCGGGCCGGCCTGGCCGCCCATGATCTGCTGGGCCAGTGCGGTCGCGCGCTCAACGGCGTAGCGCGGCAGCTGCGGATCCACGCCCCGCTCGAAGCGATGGCCGGCGTCGGTGTGCAGGCCCAACTTGCGCGCGCGGCCGATGATGGCGCTGGGCACCCAGTGGGCCGCCTCGAAAAATACGCGAGTGGTCGCGTCGGTGACACGGGTGTCCCATCCGCCCATCACGCCGCCCAGCGCCACCGCGCGGCCGCCGTTGGCGACCACGAGGAAGCTGGGGTCCAGCGCGACTTCACGCTCGTCGAGCAGCTTCAGGGTTTCGCCCGGCTTCGCGTGCCGCACCTGGATGGCGCCGGACAGCGTGCCGGCGTCGAAGGCATGCAGCGGCTGGCCAAGCTCCAGCATCACGTAGTTGGTGATGTCCACCAGTGGGCTGATGGGGCGCAGGCCGGCGCGCTTCAGGCGCTCGCTCATCCACAGGGGCGTGCGCGCGCTGGCATCGAGTCCGTCGATGACGCGGCCACAAAAGCGCGGGCAGTCGGCGCCGGCGTCCAGCTGCACGGCGAAGGCCGCGTCGCTGCTTACCCTTGCCTCGGGAATCTGCAGCGGCTCCACCTGCCCGCCGAACGCCGCGGCCACGTCGAAGGCCACGCCGCGGACGCTGAAGCAGTCGGCGCGATTGGGTGTGAGCTTGAGTTCGAAGCTGGCGTCGGGCAGGCCGAGATACCCGGCGAGTGGCTGGCCCACGGGCGCATCGGCCGGCAACTCCAGCAGTCCCGACGCATCCGGATCCACGCCCAGCTCCTTGGCCGAACACAGCATGCCCTGCGAGTCCACGCCGCGCAGCTTGGCGGCCTGGATGGCCATGCCGCCGGGCAGGATCGCGCCCACGGTGGCGAGCGGTGCCTTCAGGCCCGGGCGGGCGTTGGGCGCGCCGCAGACGATCTGGACTACTGCGCCGGCGCCTACCGCCACCTGGCAAACCTGCAGGCGGTCGGCTTCGGGATGCTTGGCGCAGGACAAGATCTCCGCGACCACCACGCCGTCCAGGCCAGCGCCGAGCACCTGAGTGTCTTCGACCTCCAGGCCGATCGCGGTCAAGCGCGCGGCGAGCTGCGCGCGCGTGGCGTCGACGGTGACGTGTTCCCTGAGCCAGCTTTCCGGAAACTTCATGGCAAATCATCCATCTTAGGTTCTCGTAGGAGGGACTTCAGTCCCGATGCT
>JANORD010000162.1:0-6111 GCA_031415095.1 Lysobacteraceae bacterium | reverse complement strand
GTGACCTCGGCGGTGCGGTAGCCCTCGGTACCGCTGGCGATGATGGGCCAGTGCGCCAGCTGGCGGGCAATCTCGGGCAGCTGCTGGTGCGTGTATTGCCGCATCGGCTTGCTGGTGAACCAGACCTCGCAAAGCCGCTGCGCGAAGCGCTTGGGCAGCACGTCGGCCAACACCGTGCGCAGTTCGGCGCCCGGCTGCGCCTGCTGTCGCTCCAGCAGGAAGGCGGCGATATCGAGTTCGGGCAGCAGATCGAGCAACAGCTCCTTGCCCGGCTCCCAGTAGGACGACACCTGCAGGATGCTGGGCCCGCTCAGGCCTCGGTGGGTGATGAGCAGGGCGTTGCGAAACCGCGCCTCGCCGCAGCGCGCTTCCACCGGCAGCGCCACGCCCGCCAGCTCGGCGTAGTGCTCTTGGTGCTTGCCGCTCAGGGTCAGCGGCACGAGCCCGGCGCGTGTGGGCAGCACGGCGTGGCCGAACTGCCGCGCCAAATCGTAGCCAAAACCGGTGGCGCCCATGCTGGGGATGGAAAGTCCGCCAGTGGCGACCACCAGCGATCCACAGGCGATCGGACCCTGCCCGGTTTCCATGAGGAAGCCGCCGCCGGGCTGGGCGTGCACGGACGCCACGGACAGCGAGGTGCTGACCTCCACGCCCGCCTGCGAACACTCGGCCAGCAGCATCGCCACGATCTGTTTGGAAGATTCGTCGCAGAACAACTGGCCCAGCTCCTTCTCATGCCAGGCGATTCCGTGGGCATCCACCATCGCGATGAACTGGTCCGGGCGGTAGCGTGCCAGCGCCGACTTGCAGAAGTGCGGATTGGCCGACAGGAAGTTGGCCGGCGTGGTGCCGGTATTGGTGAAATTGCAGCGGCCGCCGCCGGACATCAGGATCTTCTTGCCGCAGCGGTTGGCGTGCTCGATCACCCGCACCCGCCGGCCGCGCCGGCCGGCCGTGAGCGCGCACATCAGGCCCGCGGCGCCGCCGCCGATCACCACCACGTCAATTTCATGCGGCGCGGTATTCACTTGGCGGGTAGCTGAGAAGCCCTTTTGCTGGCGCGATGCCGTTAATGCCGATGATACCGGCGCCGCGCCCGGTGCGGCTGGAAATTGCATTGCCAAAACGATACTGATATACCGCGCACGTAGCCCCCCAACGCCACGGAGTATTTATGCAGCACGCCAAATTCGTCCTCGCCATTGCAATCACCGCCGCCTGTGCTTTCACCCTGCCCGCAAGCGCTCAGTCGCTGAGCGTGGAGTACGGCACCGTCACCAGCGTGCGCGCCGCCTCTGCGCCCAGCAATACCGCGCGTAATACCGGCGCGGTGGTGGGTGGTCTGGTGGGCTATCGCACGGGTCGCAACCAGTCGGGCAGCAACCGCGCCCTGCGTACGGTGGGTGGTGCCGCCGCGGGCGGCGCCATCGGCAACAACGTGGGCAACAACAGCGCCAACCGCCAGACCAACGAGTTTTCGATCCAACTGGTAGGCGGCGGCACGGCTAACGTCTTCTCCGACCAGAGCGGCGTGCGCGTGGGTGACTGCGTGTCGGTGGAACGCGGCAGCAGTGGCAACATGCGGCGCGTGGGCAGCGTCTTCTGCGAGCAGGGCAGCAATGCCACCCAGTTCGCACCCACGCATCGCGCCGAGGCGCAGGCCTGCCAGGATGCCAGGGAGGCACTGCGCACGGCGCCGGACGCCCAGATCGATCGCGCCATCACCCGCGTGCGCGCAGCCTGCGACGATTGATCGCGACGCGAAGCGCCTAGCCACCACCACTCATTCGGAGACCGTCAATGGCCGCTAAGGGAAAACTGATCGGCTGCCTCGTGGTGGTTCTGCTGCTGGGCGTGCTGGCCATGGGCGCGGCCTACTGGTTCGTGCTCAGGCCGATGTGGAACGCCGGGGCCGGCTTCGTAGACGGGGCCCGGGATTGGGCCTCGGCTATGGACCTGGGCGAGGGCATCAGCAACGAGGCACCCTTCGCCGCACCGGCCGACGGCCGGCTTACGCCGGCGCAGGTGGACGCTTTTGTGCGGGTCCAGTCGAGCGTGGCGGTGGCCATGGGCGATGACCTTGCCGGACTGGCCGAGCGCGCGCGTGCCGTCCAAGGGGCGCCCACCGACCTGGGCTCGCTGCAGGACATCGCCACCACCTACGCGGACGTGAGTGCGCTGTTCTCGCGGTTCAAGCTGGCCCAGGCCACGGCCGTGAACGCCGAGGGCCTGTCGCGGCAGGAGTACAGCTGGGTGCGTCGCCAGGCGCTGGCGGCGCTGCCGCTGCTGGTGGACGTGGGTTCGCTGCCTCAGCTTCCGGCGCTGCCCAAGATTCCCGGCTTGCCCGATCCGCCGCAATTGCCGGCTTTGCCCGCCGCAGTTTCCGAGCCCGAGGCGCTGGCGGCGGCCCGCTACAACGCCGACTTGCTGAAGCCCCATTTGCCGCTGCTGGAAAAAACACTGGGTGTCGCTCTGGCTTTGCCCTGAGCAACCACCCGCGGCTTCACTCCGTGGGCGGACCCTTGCGGTGCGGCTTCTTGAACGGGGGCTTGTCCCCGAACTTGCGCGGCCCAAACTCTTTCTTGGCGCCGGCGAAGGGCTTGCCAAACGGCTTCTTGCCCGCCGCCTTGCCCGCCGTGTCCGGAGTTTCGCCGTCGCGGGTGATGCGCAGCTGCTGGCCGGCACACCACACGGTCTTCAGGTGGCCCATGATTTCCGGCGGCATGCCGTCGGGCAGGTCGAGCAGGGTGTGGTCTTCGAAGATCTCGATGCGGCCGATGTGCTTGGCGTCCAGGCCGGCCTCGTTGGCGATGGCGCCGACGATGTTGCCCGGCTTCACGCCGTGGTCGTAGCCCACCTCGATGCGGAAGGTGGACTTGCCTTCATCGGGCGTGCGCGGCTCGCAGTTCTTCTTCGGGAACGCCGGGCGTTCGGGCCGCTCGGCGCGGGCCGGGCGTTCACCGCGCTCGGGCTTGTCGAAGCGCGAGGGCCGGGCGAACTTGTCGGTGGCGGCCGCCACGTCGCGGTCAAAGGCGCGCTTTTTCGCCTCGAACTTGGGCGGCTCCATCAGCAGCGGCACGTCGCCGCGGGCCAGCTTGGCCAGGGCAGCGGCGATTTCGACGGCGGGCACGTTGTGCTCGCGCTCGTAGTCCTCGATCAGCTTGCGGAACTCGCCCAGCTCGCTGCTGGCCAACGTGGTGGTGATCTGCTGCTTGAACTTGCTCTTGCGCACGTCGTTGACGTCGGCCACCGTCGGCAGCTCCATCGGCGTGATGGGCTGGCGGGTGGCGCGTTCGATCGCACGCAGCAGGTTCCGTTCGCGCGGGGCGATGAACAGGATCGCTTCACCGCTGCGGCCGGCGCGGCCGGTGCGGCCGATGCGGTGCACGTAGCTCTCGGTGTCGTGCGGCACGTCGTAGTTGAGCACGTGGCTGATGCGCTCCACGTCCAGGCCGCGGGCCGCCACGTCGGTGGCCACCAGGATGTCGATCTTGCCGTCCTTGAGCTGCTGGATGGTGCGTTCGCGCTGGGCCTGCACCACGTCGCCGTTGATGGCGGCCGCGGCAAAGCCCCTGGCCTGCAGCTTCTCGGCCAGCTCGTCGGTGGCCAGCTTGGTGCGGGCGAAAACGATCATGGCGTCGAAGGGCTCGGCTTCCATGATCCGGGTGAGCGCGTCGAGCTTGTGCATGCCGCTGACTTCCCAGCTGCGCTGGCGGATGTTGTCGGCGGTACGGGTCTTGGCCTCGATGGTGACTTCCACCGGGCTCTTCAGGTAGGTCTGGGCGATGCGGCGGATGGCGTGCGGCATGGTGGCCGAGAACAGCGCGGTCTGGTGCAGCGCCGGCATCTTCTTGAGGATGGCCTCGACGTCGTCGATGAAGCCCATGCGCAGCATTTCGTCGGCTTCGTCCAGCACCAGGTTCTTGAGCAGGGACAGGTCGAGCGAGCCCTTGTCGAGGTGGTCGATGATGCGGCCGGGGGTGCCCACCACCACGTGCACGCCGCGGCGCAGCGCCGACAGCTGCGGGCCGTAGCTCTGGCCACCGTAGATCGGCAGCACATGGAAGCCCGGCATGTGGGTGGCGTAGCGCTGGAAAGCTTCCGCAACCTGGATGCCCAGTTCGCGCGTGGGCGTCAGCACCAAGGCCTGGGGCTTGGTCGCGGCCAGGTCGATCTGCGACAGGATCGGCAGCGCGAACGCAGCGGTCTTGCCGGTGCCGGTCTGGGCTTGGCCCAACACGTCGCGACCGCCCAGCAGGTGCGGGATGGTGGCGGCTTGGATGGGCGTGGGCGATTCATAGCCCAGCTCGGCCAGCAGCTTGATCAGGGGCTCGCTGAGGGCAAGGTCGCGGAAATGCAGCGGCGCGCTGGGCGCCTCGGAGGTCTGGTCGGTCATGGAAGTTCCGTAGGTATCTGGGTGCTTCGCATACCGGCACACCACGGCCACGAAGAAGACAACGGGATTATACCCTATTTGCGACGCAAGCGCTTGAGTGGAGGGACATTTCGCCTGCGGCGCGGGGTTCCTGTTGGCCTCGCTGCTGGCATGGCATCCTGATCGCCTTCGCAGCGGAGCATTGCCCATGGCCTACGTCTGGACCAAGACCTTCCACCTCGTGTTCGTCATCGCCTGGATGGCCACCGTGTTCTACCTGCCGCGCATCCTGGTGAACCTGGCCGAGACCCGTGGCCAGGCCCAGGTGCAGGAGCGATTGGCGCTGATGGGGCGGCGGCTGTATGGCTTCGGACACAGCATGTTTGGCATCGCGGTGCTGCTGGGCCTGGTGCTGTGGCTGGGCCACAAATTCGCCCCGTCCAGCTTTCCCGACGTGGTGGCGGGCATGAAATGGATGCACGCCAAGCTGGGTTTGGTGGCGCTGATGTTCGCCTACTTTATTTTTTGCGGGCGCTGGCTCAAGCGCGCGGCGATCGGCGGCGCGCTGCCTTCGGCCACGGCGCTGCGCTGGTTCAACGAATTGCCGCTGCTGGGTCTGGTGCCGGTGGTGTGGCTGGTATTGGCTAAGCCGTTCTAGGCCACCTTACGCAGGGCTGCTCCCAGGTGATTTCCAGATTTCCCAGCGCGTGGTGAGCCTGCGTCAACGCGCCACGCTGGCGGGCTTTGCGGCGGTGCTGCTGTGGTCTTCGCTGGCAGTGCTCACCACCGCCACCGAAACCATCCCGCCATTCCAACTGCTGGCCATGGCCTTTGGCATCGCCGGCTTGGCGGGCTTCGCGCTGCTGCTGCGCCCCGGTGGGCCGGGGCTGGTGGCATTGCGCCAGCCCTGGGCGGCCGGCGCCCTGGGTATCGGCGCGCTGTTTGCCTACCACGCGCTGTATTTTTTTGCGCTCAAGCACGCGCCGGCGCTGGAGGCCAGCCTGCTCAACTACCTCTGGCCGCTGCTGATCGTGGTGTTTGCTTCCGTCCTGGGAACCGCGCCGGTGCGCGCCGGCCAGTGGTTGGGAAGCGCCATGGGCCTGGCGGCGGCCGTGCTGGTGGTTACCCGCGGCGGCGCCCTGCAGATTTCGGCCGAGCACCTGCCGGGCTATTGGGCAGCGCTGTGTGCGGCGGTGGTCTGGGCGCTCTATTCAGCGCTCAACAGTCGCTTTGAAGCGGTGCCCAGCGCCGCCATGGCAGGCTCGTGCCTCGCGGTGTCGCTGATGGGCGCGGGCGTGCACCTTGCGTTCGAAACCACGGTGGTGCCCACGCCGATGCAGTGGGCATTGCTGCTGGCACTAGGGCTGGGTCCCACCGGCTTGGCGTTCTGGCTTTGGGATGTCGGCACAAAGCGCGGCGACCTCGCCGCGCTGGGCACGATTTCCTACGCGGCCCCGCTGCTGTCCACCGGCCTGCTGCTTGCATTCGGCCGCGCCCAGCCGCATTGGAGCCAGGCCGCCGCGCTGGCCCTGCTGCTGGGCGGCGCCTACGTCAGCACGCGCCGCAAGTCCCGACAGTAGCGAGGTTGCGCTGTGTTGGCTCTGGCGCCGTGGTCACCGCGGAGGCGAGCATCGCTGCTAGATCTTGCGCCGTGGTCACCGCGGAGGGGGGGAAAGCCGACCCCAAACAGGAGGCAATAATATCGACGAAGACACCCACGCCAACCCGGCGCCCCC
>JANORD010000161.1:0-9787 GCA_031415095.1 Lysobacteraceae bacterium | reverse complement strand
GCGCCACTTTGTCCTCGTAGGCCGGGCCGATGCCGCGGCCGGTGGTGCCGATGGCGTTGCCGCCCGCGGCCTTCTCGCGCGCCTGGTCCAGGGCGATGTGGTACGGCATGATCAGGGGCGTGGCCGGGCTGATCTTCAGCCGCGAGCGGACTTCGACGCCATTGGCCTCCAGCTCGCCGATTTCCTTCTTCAGCGCCGCCGGGCTCAGCACCACGCCGTTGCCGATCAGGCACAGCGCGTCTTCGCGCAGGATGCCGGAGGGGATGAGGTGCAGCACGGTCTTCTTGCCGTTGATCACCAGGGTGTGGCCCGCATTGTGGCCGCCCTGGAAGCGCACGACCGCGCCGATTTCCTCGGTGAGCAGGTCGACGATCTTGCCCTTGCCCTCATCGCCCCACTGCGCGCCCAACACCACCACTGACTGACCCATGACCCTGACTCCAAATTTGGATTGGCGTAGGGGGCGACGGACGCCGGGCCAACGCTGGGCCCAGACGCAGAAAAAGCCGGAGGTCGCCCCGGCTTTGGAAAATTATCCTCGGTTTCCCGGGCCGGGGCTACCCCGGCCCGGCGTCAGCGTTGGTCGTTGCTGAAATAGCGCAGGAACTCCGAGTCCGGGTCCAGAACCATCACCGTCTTGCCGTCGGCCATGGAGTTGCGATACGCCTCCAAACTGCGGTGGAAGGCGTAGAACTCGGCATCCTGGCCGTAGGCGGCCGCCGACAGCTCGGCGGCGCGGGCGTCACCGGCACCGCGCAGCCGCTGGGCGTCGCGCTCGGCTTCCGCCAGCAGCACCTGGCGCTCGCGCTCCGCTTCGGCGCGAATCTTCTCGGCCGCCTCGGTGCCTTCGGCGCGCAACTGGTTGGCCACCTGGGTGCGGGCGGCACTCATGTTGTCGAACACCGACTTGAGGATGGTGCCGTCCTCGGGCAGGTTGATCTGCTTGATGCGGATGTCCACGATCTCGACACCCAGCGTCGCGGCGCCGATTTCGGTGGCTTCCAGCAGGCGAGCCGTGAGATCGACGCGTGCGCCAGACACCACGTCACGCAGGCTGAGCCGGTTGATCTCGTTGCGCAGCGCGTCTTTGATGATGGGCGTGAGGCGAAGCCGCGCCGCGTCCTCGTCACCACCGCTGGCGGCACGGTAGAACGTGGCCACGTCCTTGATGCGCCACTTCACGAAGAAGTCGACGCTGACGTCCTTCTTCTCCGACGTTAGGTAGCGCTCGGGCGTGGCGTCCAGCGGCAACAGGCGGCGATCGAACTTGCGCACCTCCTCCACCAGCGGCCACTTGAAGTGCAGGCCTGGCTGGACGTCGCTCTTAACGACGCGGCCGAGGTTGAGGACGATAGCGGTCTGGCTCTCGTTGACCTGATAGGCCGAACCCATCAGGCCCAGCACGACGACCGCGGCCAGCAGGAGCAATAGCGAAGTTCCGCGCAGCATGTCAGCGCCCTCTCGGCGGGGTTTCGGCGCTTGCGCGCGGGGGTTCGGCCGATGCCGGCGCCGCTTGGGTGGCGGGCATCCGCAGTACCGGCGCCTCGGTGGGCGCGCCGCGGCTGGCGGGCGATTCACCGATCGGCAGGTACAGGATGTTGTTGTCGTTGCCCGCCATCACCTTCTGGTTCTTGGCGAGCACGTCCTGCATGGTCTCCAGGTACAGCCGCTTGCGGGTGACTTCGGGCGCCTTGCGGTACTCGTCGGCCAGCAGGCGGAAGCGCTCGGTGTCACCCTCGGCGCGGGCGATGACGGACGCGCGGTAGCCCTCGGCACCGGCGCGCACGGCAGCGGCCACGCCGCGTGCCTCGGGCACGATCTTGCTGGCGTAGGCGCGGGCCTCGTTCTCGATGCGGTTCTTGTCCTCGCGGGCGCTGATGGCATCGTCGAACGCCGGCTTCACCTCTTCCGGCGGGCGGGCGTCGGGCAGGTTGAACTCGGTCACGACCAGGCCGGTGTTGTAGTCGTTGAGCGAGCCCTGAAGGCGCTGGCGGGCAATGGCCACCAACTCGGAGCGCTGGAACAGCACGGTTTCCATGGTGTTCATACCCACGGCTTCGCGCACGGCACTTTCCGCCGCCAGACGCAGGGTGCCCTCGGGGTCGCGTGCGCCAAACAGGAAGTTGCGCGGGTCCGAGCGGGTGAACTGGGCATTGAAGCTGATGTCGATGATGTTCTCGTCCATCGTCAGTACCCGCACGCTGTCGCTCAGCGTAACCACTTGGGTGGCATCCACCACCTGCACCGATTCGATGGGCCAGGGCAGCTTGAAGTTGGGGCCCGGATTCATGATGCGGCTGAATTCGCCGAAGCGAAGCACCACGCCGCGCTCGCGCTCGTCGATCAGGCGGAAGCTGTTGAACACCAGCCAGATGCCCAGCAGTCCCAGCGCCCAAGGAACCGGGTTGAAACCGCTGCCCGCAGGCGTGCGGGTGCCGCCGCCCGAGCCACCGCCGAACATGCCCTTGAGGCGATTGAGAAAAGCTTCGATCTCATTGCTGGGATCTTTGCCTTTCCAGGGGTCTTGGTTGCCTTTACCAGGCTGGTTCCAGGCCATGCTTGCTCCGTCGCGCGTCCGGGCTACGGCGGTCTGGCGAGGGCCAGGGCCGGGCGGCGTGCTTTAGTCGATGTGTGGATTGTAGGTAGGGGCGCCGGGGGCCACAAGCAAGAGCGCGTGAAGCACATGGCCGCCCGGTTCAGCCGCCAGTCGCTCTGCGGCGGCCATCGGCAGGTCCAGCTGCAGCAGCCAGCCGGCCTCGTCGGCCGTTTCGCTCACGATCGCGGCCTCGGCATGCAGGCGGGCGCGCAGCCGGCCCTGGCTGGGCGCCAGCCGCAGTTCGGCCACCAGCCGGCTTTCGACGAAGCGGCGAGCCAGCAGCTCGCGCAGCAGCGGCACACCCTGCCCGTCCTTGGCCGACAGCCAAATCCGGTCGCGGCCCTCCACTTCCGGGTCGTGGCGCGGCAGCGCGCCCTCGATGCGGTCGATCTTGTTGAACACCAGCACCTGGGGGATGTCGCCGGCGCCGATCTCCTCCAGCACCTTGTCCACCTGGCCGATGCGCTCGCTGCGCAGCTCGTCGGCGGCGTCCACCACGTGCAGCAGCAAGTCGGCTTCCCGCGCTTCGGCCAAGGTGGAGCGGAACGCGGCCACCAGCTCATGCGGCAGGTCGCGCACAAAGCCCACGGTGTCCGACAGCACCAGCGGCGCCACGCCATCCACCCGGCGCACGGTGGGATCCAGGGTGGCGAACAGGCGGTCGTCGGCGTACACGCCCGAGCCGGTGAGTGCGTTGAACAGCGTGGACTTGCCGGCGTTGGTGTAGCCCACCAGCGCCACCCGCGGCACGTCGTTGCGGACCCGCGCGCGGCGCATTTGGGTGCGCTGCACTTCCACTTTGTCCAGCCGCGCCTGCAGCGACTCGAGCCGCTTCTGAAGCATGCGTTTGTCGAGTTCGAGCTGGGTTTCGCCGGGCCCACGCAGGCCAATAGCGCCGCCGCGCTGGCGCTCCAGGTGGGTCCAGCCGCGCACCAGGCGCGTCGCGAAGTGCTTGAGCTGCGCCAGCTCCACCTGCAGCTTGCCCTCATGGGTGGCCGCGCGCTGGGCGAATATATCCAGGATCAAGCCCGTGCGGTCGACCACGCGGCGCTTGAGCGCTTTTTCCAGGTTGCGCTCCTGGCCCGGCGTGAGCAGATGGTTCACCAACACCAGGTCAGCGCCGGTGGCCTCGCAGGCCGACTGCGCCTCTTCGAGCTTGCCGGTGCCGATGTAGTAAGCCGCGTTGGGCTTTTCCACCCGCGCCATCAGGGTGCCGACCACGGTGGCGCCGGCCGAACGGGCCAGCTCCATGAATTCTTCCAGGAGGGCGGGATCCTGCTGCCCCGGCGCATAGGGCTGGATCAGCAGGGCCAGCTCGCCCTTGCGGGCGCGTTCAAACATGGCGCATCAGCGGCGGATGCTCACTCTTCCGGGCCCGCCTCGTCATCGTCGCCTTCGGCATCCGGGTCTGCCGGGCCGCCCGGGGCAACGCGCACGTTGCGCGCCGGCACCACGGTGGAAATGGCGTGCTTGTAGACCATCTGGCTGACGGTGTTGCGCAACAGCACCACGAACTGGTCGAAGCTCTCGACGGTTCCCTGCAGCTTGATGCCGTTGACCAGGTAGATGGACACGGGAATGCGCTCGCGGCGCAGCGCATTGAGGAAGGGATCCTGCAACGATTGACCTTTGGGCATACGGACTCCGTTTTTCTTCTTGTGGCGCGCCCGCTGGCGCGATTTGCGGCCCAAAGGGTCCGAGGCCGCGAGTGGCCGGATTCTACCAGCCCGACGCGTTAGCGGCAGGTCACGAAGGCGCGCCGGGCGTGCTCGAGTTCAGCGGCGTCGGTGGCCGGGTCAAACCAGCGCGCATCGGCCTGCGCTCGCAGCCAGGTGAACTGGCGTTTGGCCAACTGGCGGGTGGCGGCGATGGCCTGCTCGCGGAAGGCCGCGGCGTCGATGTGGCCCTCCAGGTGCGACCAGGCCTGGCGGTAGCCCACGGCGCGCATGGACGGCAGGTCCGGATGCAGGCGGGGATCGGCGCGCAGCTGCCGCATTTCGTCCAGGAAGCCCTGCTCCAGCATCAGGTCGAAGCGGCGGGCGATGCGCGCGTGCAGCACGGCGCGATCGGCGGGCGCCAGCGCCAGCTTGAGCACCCGGAATGGAAATCTTTGGCGCCGCCCGTCGCGCTGCCATTCGCTGATGGGTCGGCCGCTGACGCGAAACACCTCCAACGCGCGGGTGATGCGCTGCTGATCCCTGGGCTGGATGCGTTGGCCGGCAGCGGGGTCCACCGCCGCCAGCTCCGCGTGCAGGGCGGGCCAGCCGCGGGCCGCCGCCTGTTCGGCAATCACGGCGCGGGTGGCTGCGTCGGCCTCGGGCATGTCCGCGAGCCCGTGCAGCAGCGCCCCCAGATACAGGCCGGTGCCGCCCACCAGCAGCGGCACCCGGCCGCGTTCGGCCAGCGCCTGCATGGGCGGCAGCGCCTCGCGGACGAAATCGGCCGCGCTGAACACCTGGTGCGGCTCGCGCACGTCCACCAGATGGTGCGGCGCCAATGCCCGCGTGGCGGCGTCGGGCTTGGCGGCGCCGATGTCCAGCCCGCGATACACCAAGGCCGAGTCCACGCTGATGATTTCGGTGTCCAGGCACTGCGCCCAGTCCACCGCCAGGGCGGTCTTGCCCGAAGCGGTGGGACCCATCAGGGCGATTGCCAGCGGGCGCGCGTCGCGCATGTCAGGCACCGCTGCGGCGCAGTTCACCCTGCACCGAATCGAACAGGCCGCCCATGGCCGGCGACGGCGGCTTGCCGGCGCGGCTCACCGCCACGATCGCCAGCGTGGCAAGCGCCACGCCCGGCACCATGGAATACAGGCCCGTTGCGGCCGACAGCCAGACTTCCCAGGCAATCACCGTGCCGGCGCCCACCGCCATCCCGGCCAGCGCGCCATTGCGGGTCATGCGCTTCCAATAAAGCGACAGCACCACCACCGGGCCGAAGGCGGCGCCAAAGCCGGCCCAGGCATAGCTGACCAGGCCCAACACGCGGCTGTCGGGGTCTGACGCCAGCCAGATGGCCAGCACCGCGACGCCCAGCACGGCCAGCCGTCCCACCCACACCAACTCGCCCTGCCCCGCGTTCGGCCGCAGGAAGCCCTTGTAGAAGTCCTCCGTGATCGCGCTCGAGCAGACCAGCAGCTGGCAGCTCAGCGTGCTCATCACCGCCGCCAGGATCGCCGACAGCAGGATGCCGGCAATCCACGGATTGAACAGCAGGGTGGCCAGTTCGATGAACACCCGCTCGGGGTTGGCCGTCACCGGCGCGGCCTGGTCGGGATGCATCGAGAAATAGGCGATGCCGAAGAAACCCACCGCCATCGCACCAAACAGGCACAGCACCATCCACGTCATGCCGATGCGGCGGGCGTTACGCAGCGTGCGCACCGACTCGGCGGCCATGAAGCGCGCCAGGATGTGCGGCTGGCCCACGTAGCCCAGCCCCCAGGCCAGCAGCGACACGATGCCGACCGCGCTGGCGCCACGCAGGAAATCCAGATTCGCCGGGTTCACCTGTTCAACCAAGGCCAGGCTCTGCGCCGGGCCGCCGGTGCCCAGGATCACGAAGATCGGCGTCAGGATGAGCGCGAAGATCATCAGGCTGGCCTGCACCGTGTCGGTCCAGCTCACGGCCAGGAAGCCGCCGATGAAGGTGTAGGCGATGGTGGCGGCGGCGCCGTACCACATGGCTTTTTCGTACGGGATGGCGAACACGCTCTCGAACAGGCGCGCGCCGGCAACGATGCCCGAGGCGCAATACACCGCGAAGAACACCAGGATCACCAGCGCCGACAGCACCCGCAGCAGCTTGCCCTTGTCCTCAAAGCGATGGGTGAAATAGTCCGGCAGCGTCAGCGCGTTGTTGCTGCGCTCGGTGTAAAGCCGCAGCGGCGCCGCCACGTAGCGCCAGTTGGCCCAGGCGCCCGCTATCAGGCCCAGCGCAATCCAGCCCTCGGAAAGCCCACCCACGAACAGCGCACCCGGCAGGCCCAGCAGCAGCCAGCCGCTCATGTCCGACGCACCGGCGGAGAGCGCCGTGACCACGCTGCCCAGAGAACGCCCGCCCAGGATGTAGTCGTCGAAGCTGCGGGTGTAGAACCAGGCCGCCACGCCTATGCCCACCATGCCCAGGATGTAGATGGCGAAGGTGATGTGCAGCGGCGAGTACTGGCTCATGGCGGCTCGGAAAGTGGCGATGTGAGGGCAAGCTTAACGCGATAGCGCGCGCGCAGGCCTTGAAGCCAGCCGGCGCGAGGGTATGCTGGAACCCTGCCCCACCAACCAACGGTTCGCCATGCATCCCGGAAAAGCCTTCGCCTTCCTGCTCGTGTTTGTCGTCCCGGCGCTGATGCCCGCCGCGGGGTGGCTGGCCGCCGCCACCGGCCTGCCCAACCTGATGGCGTGGTTCCCGCTGTTCTTCCTGTTCGTGCTGGTGCCGGCGGCGGACTACACGCTGGGACACGACCCGGTGAACATCCCCGCCGACCGCGAGCGCGCCGTCGCGCAGCAGCCTTGGTTCAAGGGACTCACCCTCGCCTGCCTGCCGGTGCATCTGGCGGTGCTGGCGTGGTCGGCGCACTGGTTCGTGAATACCGACTTGGCGCCGGCGGGCATGGCCGGCTGGCTGCTGTCGCAGGGCGTGGTGGGCGCCATCCTGGCCATCAACACCGCGCACGAACTGATCCACAAGGACGGCAAGCTCGAGCCCATCGCCGGTGGCCTGCTGCTGGCGTCGGTGAGCTACTACGGCTTCAAGATCGAACACCTGCGGGGCCACCACGTGCATGTGTCCACGCCCGAGGACGCCTCCAGCGCGCGCTTCGGGCAATCGCTGTGGAATTTCCTGCCGCGCGCGCTCTGGCGCAACACCGGCAACGCCTGGCGGCTGGAGGCTGAGCGACTGCAGGGCAAGGGCCTGCCCGCCCTGCACTGGCGCAACGAACTGCTGGCCTGGACCGGGGTCTGGCTGGCCATGGCTGCCGCCTTCGCGCTGTGGCTGGGACCGCTGGGCCTGGGCTTCTTCCTGCTGCAGGGGCTGCTGGCCGCCAGCTCGCTGGAAGTGATCAATTACATCGAGCACTACGGCCTGGAGCGGCGCATCGGCGCCGATGGCCGCTATGAGCGCACGACGCACCTGCACAGCTGGAATTCGGATTTCGCGCTGTCCAACCTGCTGTTGTTCCAACTGCAGCGCCACTCGGATCACCACGCCTTCCCGAAGCGCCGCTACGCCATCCTGCGCCACCATTCCGACAGCCCGCAGCTGCCGGGCGGGTACTCGGCCATGTTCGTGCTGGCGCTGGTGCCGCCGCTTTGGCATCGGGTGATCGACCCGCGCGTGCTGGCGTTCCGCCGCGCCGCCGCCGGCTAGTCGTCGTCAGGCCACTTGGGCGCGGCCGGCTTGCCCGGCTTGGCGCTGGGCCCGGGCAACGCCGACACCGCGGCCCACACTTTCAGCGCGTCCACGGTAGCGGCCACGTCGTGCACGCGGATCAGGCGCGCGCCGTACTCGGCGGCCAGTACTGCCGCCGCTAGCGAAGCGGGCAGCCGGTCGTCCACGTCGCGGCCAGTAATCTCGCCCAGGCTGCGCTTGCGCGACAGGCCGGCCAGCACCGGCACGCCCAAGTCGGCGAAGCGGCTGAGTTGGCGCAGCAGCAGCAGGTTGTGCTCCAGAGTCTTGCCGAAGCCGAAGCCGGGATCGACCACCAGGTTCTTCTTTGCGATGCCGGCCATTTCACAGGCGAACAGCCGCTCGGCCAGGAAGCGATGCACGTCGGCCACCACGTCGTCGTAGCGCGGGTCGTCCTGCATGCTGCCGGGCTCGCCCAGCAGGTGCATCAAAACCACCGGCACGCCCAGCTCCGCCGCGGCATCCAAGGCACCTTCGCGGCGCAGGGCGTACACGTCGTTGATCATGCCGGCACCGGCAGCCACCGCGGAGCGCATCACTTCGGGCTTGGAGGTGTCGATGGAAATCGGCAGCGAGGTGGCTTTGGCCAGCTGCTGGATCACCGGAATGACGCGTCGCAGTTCTTCTTCCTGAGACACCGGCGTAGCGCCCGGGCGGGTCGATTCACCGCCCACGTCCAGCGCATCGGCACCCTCGCCCGCCAGCCGCAGGCCGTGGGCCACCGCGGCGTCCACCAGCGCGTGCTGCCCGCCATCAGAAAACGAATCAGGCGTGACGTTGACGATACCCATCACCCGCGGCCGGTCAAGCACCAGGATGCGCCCGGCGCAATCCAACCGCTGCGTGAGGTCAAACATGCCTGCTCCCTAACTGGTAACCGAACATGTGGGAGGGACTTCAGTCCCGAAACCCTACATGTAGGAGGGACTTCAGTCCCGATGCATTTGGGATAGAAGCATCGGGACTGAAGTCCCTCCTACAGGATTCCTGCGGGGTCAGGTTTGTGGCATCGGTCCGCCGAGCGGGCCGGCGGCGGCGCCTGGGCCGGCGTCGTCCTTCTTCGTGAGACGGCCGATCTTGGTCGTGTCCGACGGCGGGTTGGGAACGCGGCCTTCCATGATCGCCTTCACCTGGTCGGCATCAATGGTCTCCCACTCCATCAGCGCGGTGGCCATTGCCTCGACCATGTCGCGCTTTTCCTCGAGGATGCGCCGCGCCACCTGGTACTGCTCGTCGAGGATGCGGCGGATTTCGCCGTCCACCTTCTGCTGCGTGGCTTCGGAAATCGTCTTGTTCTGCACGCCGAAGCCGGCGTCGCCATCGGCGTACACCATGGTGCCGAGCAAGTCGGACATGCCGTACTTGGTAACCATGCCGCGGGCCATCTTGGTCGCGCGCTCGAAGTCATTGGAGGCGCCAGTGGACACCTCGCCAACAAAGATCTCCTCGGCGATACGTCCGCCGAACAGGATCGCAAGCTCTTCGAGCATCTTGTCCTTGTACTTGCTCAGCGCGTCGTGCTCCGGCAGCTGCCAGGTAAGGCCCAGCGCCCAGCCGCGCGGCATGATCGTCACCTTGTGCACGGGATCGGCTTTCGGCAGCGACATCGCGACCACCGCATGGCCGGACTCGTGGTAGGCCGTATTGCGGCGCTCTTCCTCGCGCATCACCATGCTGCGGCGCTCGGGACCCATGAAGATCTTGTCCTTGGCGTCCTCGAAATCCTGCATGTCCACCTGCTGCTTGTTGCGACGAGCGGCATAAAGCGCCGCCTCGTTCACCAGG
>JANORD010000160.1:0-2551 GCA_031415095.1 Lysobacteraceae bacterium | reverse complement strand
GCCCATGACCACCGCCGCCGCCCGCCTCGACCTGCGCCTTGACCCTGCGGACAAGGCGCGTATTTCCCGTGCCGCCGACCTGAGGGGCGTGCCGCTGTCGGCCTTCGTGCGCGATGCGGTTCTGCGCGAAGCCGAGAGCGTCATGGCCGCCGAACTGACCGTCACCCTGTCAACGGCGGAGTCCCGGCGCTTCCTCAAAGCACTGGATGCCCCCTTCCAGCCCAATGCGAAGCTGAAGAAGGCCCTGGCCCGCGTCGGGCAGGCCTGAATTGTGCTGCTTGTAGAGCTGCTGCAGCCCAAGCGGCACGCTCGCGAGGAGTTCGCGTGTGGCGAGCCGTCCTTGGACACCTACCTGCACCAGCAGGCAGCCCAGCACCACCGCGACGGCATCAGCACCACGCACGTCCTGGTAGACGACGCTCACCGTGCCCATATTCTTGGCTACTACAGCCTGTCGGCTGCCCAACTGCTGCTCACCGACCTGCAGGAGGCGGATCGCCACCGCCTGCCCCACTATCCGGTGCCAGCGATTCGCATGGGGCGGCTGGCCGTCTCAAGCAGCGAACAGGGGAAGGGACACGGCGACCTGCTGCTCGCGCATGCCGTTGCGCGCTGCTTGGGGCTGCGCGAGCAGCTTGGGGTGCGCGTACTGTTGGTGGATGCGCTGCATGAGAACGCCGCCCGCTTCTATCGCAGCTATGGCTTCCGCGTAGCTACGGCGAATTCGAAGACCTTGTATCTTCCGCTGGGCAAGCCGTGAGGTATCCGGCGAACGGGTTCTACCCCTGCTCGCCACACACTGTGCACCATGATCCACAAGAGAAGGATGGTACTTAAAATGATCAGCAATCTTGATGTGGTGCGCGATCTCTACCAGGCCTTCGCTGTTGGCGACATTCCCGGCGTGCTCGGCGCACTCGCCCCAACCGTCCATTGGACCGAGGCGGCGGGCGGACCATACGGCGGCGTCTCCATAGGTCCCACCGCCGTGCTGGAGAACGTATTCATGAAGATTGGCGGGGAGTGGGACGGCTTTGCGGCCGTGCCCCGCGAGTTCGTGGCGGAAAGCGCCATGGTGGTGGCACTCGGCGACTACAGCGGGACCTACAAGGCCACGGGCAAGAGCTTCACCGCGCCGTTTGCCCACGTGTGGAAGTTCGAGGGTGGGAAGGCAGTGTCCTTCCATCAACACACCGACACCGCGGTGCATATGGGGCCGCTGCAGGCGTAGCGCTCAGCCGGCATTGGGCCTGCGATTGACGCGCGAATAGTGCTACTTTGGCGTCCATCCATGCGAACCGAAATCGCCACCACCCTGAAGCGTCAGACCGCGGTCCTACTGGCGGATGTATGCCGCGACCAGCAGCCCATCCTGATCACCCGGCACGGCCTCCCTAGTGCCTACCTCGTAGACGTTGTGTCCTATGAACTGCAACTGGAAAAGATTGCAGTTCTAGAGGGAATCGCCCGGGGTGAAATGGCGATTGCCGAGGGCCAGACGATGAGCCATGCCCAAGCCCGGAAGCGGCTGGGGAAATGGCTGAAGCGATAATGGGACTAGCCGCAGAATACGCAGCTAGCCTGGAGACACGAGCATGCTCAAGAACAAAGAGACCTTCACCAGGTACGACACGTCCGACTACCTCGAAACGGAAGAGGACATTGCCGCCTACCTGACCGCCTGCGCGGATGAAGGTGATCCTGCTCTTTGCCTCGCCGCCCTCGGTGATGTCGCGCGAGCACGAAACATCACCCGGCGTGCTAGCAGCTCGGTGATGCCGACGCCCATTTGACCAAGTCCGCTAACCGCTGCTTGAGCACGCCCAGCCCCAGCGCCCCTGCCCCACCCGGCGACACCCGCGCATCCAGGCTCGCCTGCGCGTCCGCGCCGGCCTTGGGCAGCGGCTCCACCGCCGCCAGCCGGTAGGCCTCGCGAAACGGCATACCCGCCACCGCCAGCTCGACGGCCTTGTCGGTCGCATACATCCCTTCGTCGAAAGCCTTCGCCAGCCGGTCGGTGTTCCAAGCCATCCCGCGCAGAAGGTTCGGCAGCAGGCTCAAGGCGCCAAGCCCGCGACCAAACGCGTGATACAGCGCGCCCTTGGTGAACTGCAGGTCCCGGTGGTAGCCAGTAGGCAGCGAAAGCAGCTGCTCAAGCTCAGTCCGCGCCGCAGCAACGCTGGCGTAAGTCGCCCGCATCAGCTCCACCAGGTCCGGGTTGCGCTTGTTGGGCATGATCGAGCTGCCGGTGGTGTACTGCGGCGGCAGCGTCACGAAGCCGAATTCGGCGGTGGTGAACAGGCTCAGGTCCCAGGCCAGGCGGCGCAGGTCGAGTGCGGCGGCGCCCAGCGCGTCCACGGCGGCGATTTCGAACTTTCCGCGCGAGAGCTGGGCGTAGATGGGGCTCACCTGCATGCGGGCGAAGTCGAGTTCGCGGGTGCTGCCTTCGCGGTCCAGCGGCAGGTTGACGCCGTAGCCGGCGGCGGTGCCCAGCGGGTTGGCGTCTATCCAGTCGTGGGCCTGGGCTGCGCGCACGGCGTTGTCGATGAAG
>JANORD010000159.1:0-13025 GCA_031415095.1 Lysobacteraceae bacterium | reverse complement strand
GCCCTCTCCCGTGAACGGGAGAGGGAGCAGAGCGGTCGCGGCCAATTAGCAGGTAAACCACTGGCACCACGAACAGCGTGAACACCGTGCCGATGGACATGCCGCCGACGATGACCAAGCCGATCTGGTTGCGCGCCTCCGCGCCAGCGCCTGAGGCGATGGCCAGCGGCACTGAGCCCAGCACCATCGCGCCGGTGGTCATCAGGATCGGCCGCAGGCGCAGCGCTGCCGCGTCCAGCACCGCGTTGAACTTGTCGGTGCCCCGCTCCTGCAGCTGGTTGGCGAACTCCACGATCAGGATGCCGTGCTTGGCGATCAAACCCACCAACGTCACCAGGCCAATCTGGCTGTAAATGTTCCAGCTGCCGTGGCCGCTGAGCTTGAGCGCCAGGAACGCACCGAACGCCGCCAGCGGCACCGCCAGCAGGATCACGAACGGGTCGCGCCAGCTTTCGAACTGCGCTGCCAGCACCAAAAAAATGAAAGCCAGCGCCAGCACGAAGATGGTGCCGAACTCACTGGAAGATTCGCGGAACTCGCGGCTCTGGCCGGTCAGGTCGTACTGCGCTTGCGGCGCCACTTCCTTCAGCGCCGCCTCCATCCAGTCCAGCGCCTCGCCCATCGGGTAACCCGGCGCCAAACCGGTGCTGATGGTGGCCGCACGCAGTTTGTTGAAATGGTTGAGCTCCTTGGCCGCCACCGTTTCTTCCACCTTGATGAAGTTGGAAAGCTGCACCATCTGGCCGTCACCCGCGCGCACGAAAATGTTGCTCACGTCGTTGGGCGTGCGGCGGTCGTCGTTCTCCACCTGCACGATCACGTCGTACTGCTCCGAGCCGCGTTTGAAGCGGGTGACGTTGCGGCCGCCCAGCAGCGTTTCCAGCGTGCGGCCCACGGTGTTCACGTCGGTGCCCACGGTGGCCACCTTGTCGCGGTCCAACACCAGGCGCAGCTGCGGCTTGTCGAGCTTGAGGTCGGAATCGGGGTTGGTGAGCTGCGGGTTCTCGCGCATCTTCACCATCAGCGCCTGCGAGGTGGCCTCCAGCTCCTCCCAGGTGCCCGTGCCCTGCACCACGAAGTTCACCGGCTGGCCAAAGCCCTCCTGCCCCAGCGGCGGCGGCAGCGTGGGGAAGGCCATCAGGCCGGCTATGTTTCCGAACGCCGGGAACAGCTGGCCCTGCACGTCGGCCGTGCTCACGTCGCGATCTTCCCAGTCCTGCAGCATCATGAAGCCGATGGTGGTGGTGACCGACGGGAAGCCCACGATCTGGAAGCCCTGCTTGAACTCGGGCACCTGGGCCATGCTGGCCTCCATCTGCCTTGCGTACTTGTCGGTGTAGGCCACGGTGGAGCCTTCGGGCGCGATGCCGAAGCCGACGATGAAGCCTTGGTCCTCGGGCGGCGCCAGTTCACTGGGCAGGCTCCACCACAGCCCACCGGCCCCGGCGAAAAGCAGCAGCCCCACGCCCACCACCAGCGCGCGCCGGTTCAGCGCGCGCGTCAGCAGGCCGCGGTAGCCCTGGTCCAGCGCCACCAGCATTCTTTCCCCAAACATGTAGAAGCGGCCATGCTTGGTTTCGCGCCGCAGCAGCTTCGAAGACATCATGGGCGAGAGCGTGAGCGCGGTGAACCCCGACACCAGCACGGCGCCGGCCAGGGTGAGTGCAAACTCGACGAACAGCTTGCCAGTGCGGCCAGTCTGGAACGCCAGCGGCACGTACACCGCCACCAACGTCAGCGTCATCGCGACGATGGCAAAGCCAATTTCCTTGCTGCCCTGCAGCGCCGCCTCGAACGGCGGCATGCCCTCTTCCACGTGCCGGTAGATGTTCTCCAGCATCACGATGGCGTCGTCCACCACCAGGCCAATGGCCAGCACCATCGCCAGCAGGGTGAGCGTGTTGATGGTGAACCCGAACGCAAACATGATGCCGAACGCACCAATCAGCGACACCGGGATGGTGACCAGCGGGATCAGCGTGGCGCGCCAGCTGCGCAGGAACAGGAAGATCACCAGCACCACCAGGACCACCGCCTCGCCCACGGTCTTGTAAACCTCCTGGATCGACCGCTCGATGAAGATGGTGGTGTCGAAAGCCATCTCGATCTTCATGCCTTCGGGCAGCATGGCCTGGATCTGCGGCAGCATCTGCTTGACTGCGGCGGAGATTTCCAGCGGGTTGGCCACCGCCTGCTTCACCACCGCCAGCGGCACCGCATTGACGCCGTTGAAGCGCGCCGTGAAGCGCTCTTCCTGCGAACCCAGCTCCACCCGCGCCACGTCCTTGAGCCGCACCAGGGTGCCGTTGGTGTTGCTCAGGATCACTTCGCCGAACTGCTCGGGCGTGCGCAGGTCGGTTTCCGACAGCACGGTGAATTCGCGCGCGCTGCTTTCAACGCGGCCCGCGGGAATCTCCACGTTTTGCGCCCGCAGCGCGTTCTCCACGTCCACCGGCGTCAGCCCGAAGCCCGCCAGGCGCTGCGGCTGCAGCCACACGCGCATGGCGTAGGTGCTGGAGAAAACCTGCGCCTGGGCCACGCCCGGAATGGTCTGGATGCGGTCCTTCACCAGCCGCTCGGCGTAGTCGGCGATTTCCACGCGCGAATGCCGGTCCGACGAAAACGCCAGGTACATGATGGGCTGGGCGTCGGCCTCCTGCTTCTGCACGATCGGCTCGTCGGCTTCGTCAGGCAGCACGCCGCGGGCCTGGCCGACGCGGTCGCGCACGTCCGAGGCGGCGCCGTCCGGGTCACGATCCAGCCGGAAGCGCAGCGTCACCTGGCTGGACTGCTCGCGGCTCACCGACTGCATGAACTCGATGCCCTCCACGCCCGACAGCGCGTCCTCGATGGGCTGGGTCACCTGCGATTCGATCACCTGGGCGCTGGCGCCCGGGTAGTTGGTGGTCACCGTGATCACCGGCGTGTCCACGTTCGGGATCTGGCGCACGGCTAATCGGTCATAGGCGATGATGCCCAGCAGCACCACCACCAGGTTGATGACGGTGGCGAAGACCGGGCGGCGGATGGAAAGATCGGAGAGCACCATGGCGGGCCCCGCTTACTTGCCGTCGGCCGGGGCCGGCGCGGCCTCGGGCGCGGCGTCGCTGGGTGGCGCAACGAACACGGCCGCGCCCTCGAACATCATCGGCTTGGCCTGCCCGGCGGTAATCACCTCGTCACCGGCCTTGAGGCCGGACGTGATGGCCACGCGGCCGGGCAGCCGCTGGCCAGTGGTGACGTCGGCGCGTACGGCCTTGCCGTCGCGCACCAGGTAAACGAACCGCGTGTCGCCCTGCTGCAGCAGCGCCTGTTCGGGAACGATGATCGCCATCGCGCCCGCGTCGCCCACGCCCAGCGTGACCCGCGCGAACAGGCCCGGACGCAGCGTGTAGTCGGGGTTGGCGACGCTGGCGCGCACTTTGGCGCTGCGGGTGTTGATATCAATCACCGGCTCGATGGCGCTGACTTCACCCTTCACCGTCAGGCCGTCCAACGCGTCCACCACCACGGTGACCGGCTGGCCGACCGACACCTGCGAGAGCTCGTTCTCGGGCAGGCTGAAATCCACCTCCATCGGATCCAGGCGCACCAGGTTCACCAGCGCCTGGCCCGGGCTCACCACTTCACCCACGCTCACTTCGCGCAGGCCGATGACGCCGCCGAACGGCGCCACCAGCACGGTCTTGTCCAGCTGCGCGCGGGCCGACGCCAGGCGCGCCTTGCTAATGCTCAGGGCCACCAGGGCCGCGTCCTGCTCGGACTGCGACAGCAGCTGCTTGGCCCCGAGGTCGCTGGCGCGCTCATTCACGCGCTGGGCGCTGGCCACGTTGGCCTCGGCCTCGCTCATCGCCGCTCGCGCCACGGCCGCATCCAGCGTGAACAGCGGGTCGCCTCGCTGCACGCGCTGTCCTTCCTCGAAATGGATCTGCACCAGGCGGCCGTTTATTTCCGGGCGCATCACCACCGACTCGTCGGCGCGCAGGGTGCCCACGGTGGACAGGCCCTGCTGCAGGGGCTCGAGTTGCACGGTGATGGTTTCCACCGCCATCGGCGGCGGCGCGCCGCCCGGGGGGCCGCCGGCCTCCGCGGGGTTGTCGCCCGAGCAGGCGGAGAGCAGCAGGGACAACATTGCCAGCGGCAGGACAGGGCGCATGGGGGGCCTCGATCGGTTTTAGGCGGCCGGGCCAGAAGCGCCGGCCAATTACTATACTGATCAGTATAGCTTGGCCCGCCGAGATGACACTAGGCCGAAAGTCCCGTCAGCCCCCAGTCACTGGCCAGATGCGCGGACAGGGCCTGCGCGGGCGCCCCCGGCAGGTGCGGCAGCCGACCCAGGCAGGGCACCGGCAGGGCCTGGGCCACCAAGGCGAAGTAGTCGGCGGACAGCAGCGGTCCCGGTTCGATATCGCTGCCAATCCAGCCGACCAAGCGGCAGCCATCGGCGGCGATGGCGCGGGCGCTGAGCCGGGCGTGACTCAGGCAGCCCAGTTTCAGGCCCACCACCAGCACCACGGGCAGATCCAACGCGCGCACCAGCTCGGCCTGCTCCAGATCGTCGGCCAACGGCGCCAGCCAGCCGCCCACGCCTTCCACCACCACGCGCGGGGAGAGCTTCTGGAGTTCCCGAAAGGCCGCCAGCAGCGGCGCCAGTTCCACCGTCGTGCCCGCGGCTCGCGCGGCCAGCTGCGGCGCGGTGGGCTCGGGCAAGGCGTAGGGATTCAACTGCGCGTAGGGCGGCGTCGGCAAGCTGGCCGCCTGCAGGGCCAAGGCATCGGCATTGCGCCAGCCCTGCGGCGTGGCCTCGCAGCCGCTGGCCACCGGCTTCATGCCCACCGCGCTGCGGCCGTCGCGGCGCAGCGCGTGCAGCAGGGCGGCGCTGGCGGCGGTCTTGCCCACGCCGGTGTCGGTGCCGGTGATGTAGACGCTCATGCGGCGGCAGACAGCCGCGCGGCCTCGCGCAGGCGCCAGCGCTCGGCCACCCGGCGCAGCACCGGCGGCGCGACGTTGAGCAGGAAAAACACGAAACCCGGGAGCCCCAGCCACGCGCCGGATTCCGCGCGCGGCGGGATCAGCAGCGCCAGCAGCAGCGACACGCCGGCGACCACGGGCACCGCCGCCCAGTTCATCAGCTCGTAGCGGGTGGTGGCGCGTTCGGCCAGGCTCAGCGCCAATGCGTCGCGGAGGCGCCACGCGTGGGCATACAGCGCCACCATCACCAGCCCCATCACGCCAAAGGCCACGGCGAACATAATGAACATCGCCGACACGTCGTAATAGCTGTCGATGCTGAAGGAGGTCGGCAGGAAGTCCGCCGTGAGGGCGCTGAACAGGCTGGAGAACACCATGCGCATGGGGTAGACGAAGATCAGCACCAGGAACACCAGCAGCACGCTGAGCCGGCGGCTGGTGCTGTCGTCCAGTCCGTAGCGCCGGCTCCAGTCGGTGTGCGCGAACCAGAACCGCATGATCAGCAGGAAGCTGGCGGCGTAGGCCGGCACCGCCTTCATGGCCAGCACCAGCGCGTCCACCGATTTCGGAATGTCGTTGCCGGCAATCACCACCAAGGTGAGCGTGAAGGCGAATGCCGCATCCACGAAGGCCTCGAGCCGGGTGGACTGGGCGCCGCGGTCGCGGAAACCGTCGGGCCCGAGGGCGTGGTTCACTGGCAGGGTCATGGCGGGACTTTATCAGGAGCCCACGCCGCCGGCTGCTACACTTTTGCTTGAACAAGGAGCGTGACGCGATGTTCACAGGCAGCACCCTGGATGGCAGCAAACCCGAGCAATACGCGCAGCTGCTGGAGCAGGCACGCGGGCTGATGCACGGCGAGACCGACCGCATCGCCAACGCCGCCAACCTGTCGGCGCTGGTGTTCCATGCGCTGCCGGCGTTGAACTGGGTGGGCTTCTATTTCTTCGACGGCACCGAGCTGGTGGTGGGCCCGTTCCAAGGGCACCCGGCCTGCGTGCGCATCGCCCTGGGCCGCGGCGTCTGCGGCACCGCCGCCGCCACCCGGCAAACCCAGCGGGTGGCCGACGTAGATGCGTTCCCCGGACATATCCCCTGCGATTCGGCCTCGCGCTCGGAGCTGGTGGTGCCGCTGTATCGCGGCGAACAGCTGGTGGGCGTCTTCGACCTGGACAGCCCGCAGCTCGATCGCTTCGACGCTGACGACCAGCGTGGCCTCGAGGCGCTGGCGCAAGCATTTCTTGATACGTTGACGCCGGCATCAAGCCAGGCCAGGGAGTGGGAATGAGCACCGGCACCAAACTCAGGAACATTGGCCCCAAATCCGCCGCGTGGCTGCGCCAGACCGGCATCCGCAGCCAGGAAGACCTGGAAGCGGTGGGCTCGCTGGCCGCCTTCGTGCGGGTGAAGCGTGCGGGCTTCAAGCCCAGCCTCAACCTGCTCTACGCGCTGGAAGGCGCCATCCTGGCCTGCCACTGGCAGGAGATTCCTGAAGACCGCCGCAGCGAGCTGGTGCTCGCGGCCGGCGATGAAGTAGCCAAGCTGCCCCTGCCCAAGCACAAGCGCATGCCCGCCGTGGGGCCGGTGACCACGGTGCACAGCGAAAGCGACGACGACGCTGAGCCTGGTTTTGATAGCGACGCTGCGGGCGCCGACGGCGGCGAATGAACGCACGCGCGTTAGCGTTCACCCTGCTGGTCGCCGTGTCGGCGCTGCCGGCCGTGGCGAGGCCGCTACCCTCGGCCGAGCAAATCAACGCGCAGGTGTTGGCAGCGATGGCGGCCACCGAATCGCGAGGTCTGGCGATTGCCGTGATCGACGGCGGCCAAGTGCAGATGGTGCGCAGCTTCGGCCACCGCAACGCCGCCGGGCAGCCGCTGCAGACCGACACCATCATGTACGGCGCGTCGCTCACCAAGGCCGCATTCGCGCATCTGGTGATGCAGCTGGTGGACGAAGGCAAGCTGGACCTGGACCGGCCGATTGGCGAGTACCTGGACCGCCCGCTGCCGGAGTACGCCAACGAGGACAAGTACGCGCCCTGGGCCGACCTGGCCGCCGACGCGCGCTGGCGCCAGCTCACCGCGCGCATCCTGCTGACGCACAGCGCGGGTTTCGCCAATTTTTCTTTCCTAGAGCCCGACGGCAAGCTCAAGTTCCATTTCGATCCGGGCGCGCGCTATGCGTACTCGGGCGACGGCATCATCCTGCTGCAGTTCGTGATTGAACGCGGCCTGGGCCTGGACGTGGGCGAGCTGATGGATGAACGCGTGTTCGCTTACTTCGGCATGCCCGACACCAGCCTGATCTGGCGCCCGGCCTACGCCGCCAACCTGGCCGACGGCTGGCGCATCGACGGAACCGTGGAGCCGCACGACGAGCGCAGCACCGTGCGCGCCGCCGGCTCGATGGACACCACCATCGCCGACATCGCCGCGTTCACCGCGGGCTATGTGCGCGGCGAGGGGCTGTCGAAAGCCTCGCGCGCCGCGCTGGTGGCGCCGCAGTTGGCCATCACCACCGCCAGCCAGTTCCCCTCGCTGCAGCCCGAGCTGCCGGCCGCGCAACGCCGCGCCGACCTGGCCGCCGGCCTGGGCGTAATCGTGTTCGACGGCCCACAAGGCCCGGGCTTCATGAAGGGCGGCCACAACGACTCCACCGCCAATACCTTGGTGTGCCTGGAGCGCGGCCAGCGCTGCGTGGTGATCCTCTCGAACGACGTGCGCAGCGAGCCGGCCTTCCCGGCGCTGGTGCAGTTCATCCTGGGCGACACCGGCGCGCCGTGGCGCTGGGAGTATGGCGAGATGGCGTTCTGGGCGCCGGCGCCCTAGGCGTCAAGCTTGATGTGGCGCAGCCTCAGCGCATTGGCAACCACCGACACCGACGACAGGCTCATGGCCAAGGCCGCAACCATCGGGCTGAGCAGCAGGCCGAAGGCCGGATACAGAACGCCGGCCGCGATCGGCACGCCGAGCGCGTTGTAGAGGAACGCGAAGCCCAGGTTCTGCTTCATGTTGGACACCGTGGCCTCGGAAACCTGCCGGGCGCGCAGGATGCCGCGCAGGTCTCCCTTCACCAGCGTCACCTGCGCGCTGGACATGGCCACGTCGGTTCCGGTTCCCATCGCGATGCCCACGTCGGCCAAAGCCAGCGCCGGCGCGTCGTTGATGCCGTCACCGGCCATCGCCACGCGACGCCCTTCCGACTTCAGGCGCATCACCAGATCGGCCTTGTCCTTCGGACGCACTTCGCCGTGGACCTCTTCGATACCGAGGGTTTTCGCGACCGCCTGCGCCGTGCTCTCACCGTCACCCGTGGCCATGATCAGCCGCAGGCCGGCGGCCCTCAGGCCCGCCAGGGCTTCGGCCGAGGTGTCCTTGATGGGGTCCGCCACCGCAATCAATCCGGCAAGCTTGCCGTCGACGGCCAGGAACATGACGCTGGCGCCTTCGCCGCGCAGCCGCTGCGCCGGCTCGGATGCGGCGGCCGTGTCCACTGCGCTTTCCTGCATCAGCGCGCCGTTGCCCAAGGCCAGCACGTGGCCATCCACCCGGCCACGTACGCCAATGCCGCTGGCTGACTCGAACTCCTGCGCCGACGCCAGCGGCAATCCCTGCGACCTGGCTTGCGCAACGATGGCGTGCGCCAAAGGATGCTCGCTGCCCTGGTCCAGGCTGGCGGCGAGGCGAAGCACGTCGTCGTTGGTGAAACCGGGCATCGCCACGACTTCCCTGAAGGCGGGCTTGCCGGCGGTGAGCGTGCCGGTCTTGTCCACGATCAGGGTGTCGATCTTTCGCAGGGTCTCGATGGCCTCGGCGTCGCGAAACAGCACGCCAAACGTTGCCGCACGGCCCGTGGCCACCATGATGGACATGGGCGTCGCCAGGCCCAGGGCGCAGGGGCAGGCGATGATCAGCACGGCCACGGCATTGAGTACGCCGTAAACCCAGGAAGGCTCGGGCCCGAACAGGCCCCAGGCCAGCAGCGTGAGCAGCGCGATCGCCAGCACCACCAGCACGAACCAGAACGACACCACGTCGGCCATGCGCTGCATGGGCGCCCGCGAGCGCTGGGCATTGGCCACCAGCTGCACGATCTGGCTCAAGGTGGTTTCGGCGCCCACTTTGTCGGCCTCCATCACCAGGCTGCCCGACGCATTGAGCGTGGCGCCGATGACCCGATCGCCCACGCCCTTGCCCACCGGCATGGCTTCGCCGGTGAGCATGGACTCGTCGATGCTGGTGCGGCCTTCCCGCACCACGCCCTCGGTGGGTACGGTTTCGCCCGGACGCACGCGCAGCCGGTCGCCCACATGGATGTGGGTGAGCGGGATGTCTTCCTCGCTGCCGTCGGCGTTGATGCGCCGCGCGGTCTTGGGCGCCAGCGCAAGCAGCGCCTTGATGGCCGCCGAGGTCTGCGAGCGCGCCTTGAGCTCCAGCAGTTGCCCCATCAGCGTGAGCGAAACGATGACCGCAGCGGCCTCGAAATAGACGCCAACGCGGCCATGCTCCTGGAACGCCGCCGGGAACCAGCCGGGAGCCAAGGTGGCGGCCACGCTGTAGCCAAAGGCCGCCCCCACGCCCGTGGCAATCAAGGTCCACATGTTGAGGTGGCCGGTTCGCAGGGACTGCAGGCCCCGCACGAAGAACGGCCAGCCCGCCCAAAGCACCACCGGTGCCGACAGTGCGAACTCCAGCCAGGTGCGGGTCTCGGCGGACAGCGCCGGCCAGCGATGCCCCAGCATGGCCAGCGCAAACACGATCACAGTCAGCGGCAGCGTGCCCCAGAAACGCCGGGAGAAGTCCCGCAGCTCCGGGTTCTCCTCTTCGTCCAGCGAGGGCAGCATCGGCTCCAGCGCCATCCCGCACTTGGGGCAGGCGCCCGGACCGTCCCGGATGATTTCCGGATGCATGGGACAGGTGTAGCGCGTGCCCGAGGGTGCGGCGACGGCTTCGTTGACCGGCGCCTTGGCGGCGCAGCAATCGTGCGCTTTTTCTGCGGTTGGGGAATTCATGGCCATGGGTCCTGACGGGAGAGGGGCTGACCCGGCAGAACTCGCCGCGTTTTCAGGTGGCTACAGTGTTTGCGCCGTGACGCCGCAGGGCGTCAAGCGCTTGTCTCCCTGGCGACTGATTCGCCAGTTCCCTGCTTGCCTTGCGTTCATGAAAACCGCCGGGCGCGACTCAGCGCATGCGGCGCGCTGGCTTGCCAAACATCGGATCGGTGCTGACGCGCCTGGCCACCGTGCCGGCAGGGTTCCGGTACCAGCCCGGGTCCGAATAGTCGCCGGCGGCGAGGTCGTCGCGCACTTTCACCACCGTGAACATGCCGCCCATCTCGATGTTTCCGAACGGCCCCTTGCCGGTCATCATCGCCAGCGTGTTGGGGGGACCGGGCATGTGGCCGCTGTCGGTGTGGTCCTGGTGCTCGGCCATGCCGCCCTCGCCCATCGCCATGTAGCCCGGCAGCATCTTGCGGATCTTGGCTTCGACGCCGCGCTGGTCCACGCCCAGGGTGTTGGGCACGTCGTGACCCATCGGGCCCATCGTGTGGTGGGACATGTGGCAGTGGAAGGCCCAGTCGCCCGCCACGGCGGTGAACTCGATGTCGCGCATCTGGCCCACGCCGACGATCTCGGTGACTTCGGTACGCCACAGCGCGCGCGGCCAGCGCCCGCCGTCGCCGCCGGTGACGTGGAACTGCACGCCATGCAGGTGGATGGGATGGTGCCACATGCTCAGGTTGCCCACGCGGATGCGCACGCGCTCGCCGGTGCGCGCAACGATCGTCTCGATGGCCGGGAAGACCTTGGAGTTGAACGTCCACAGGTCGAAGTCCTGCATCACCGCCGGGTCCGGGCGGCGCGTGCCCGGGTGCAGGGCGAAGTTGTGCAGGATGAAGGCGTAGTCGCGGTCGATCGCAACAGCCTCGCCGCCTTTGGGATGGATGATGAAGAGTCCCATCATGCCCTGCGCCATCTGCACCATCTCATCGGCATGCGGGTGGTACATGTGGCTGCCGTGCTGGCGCAGGGTGAACTCGTAAACGAACGTCTCGCCCGGGCCGATCTGCGGTTGGTTGAGCCCGCCCACGCCGTCCATCCCGCTGGGCAGCAGCAGGCCGTGCCAGTGCACGGTGGTGTGCTCGCGCAGCAGGTTGGTGACGTATATGCGCACCCGGTCGCCCTCCACCGCCTCGATGGTGGGACCAGGCGTAGAGCCGTTGTAGCCCCAGCACAGCGCCTTGGATCCCGGCGCGAACTCGTGTTCGAACTCCTCGGCGACCAGGTGGAATTCCTTCACGCCGTTGTTCATGCGGTGCGGCAGGGTCCAGCCGTTGAGCGTGCGCACCCTGCCAGCGCGCGGCCGCGACACCGGCGGCGCCTCGGCCGGCGCGGCGGGTTCGGGCGTCTGGCTCATGTCGTGGCCTTCATGGCTTTGCGCACGCGCGGCGGCCGCGGCGGCCGTCGTCACCAGGCCGGCGCCGGCGCCCAGCAGCATGTTGCGTCGCGTGATCTTCATGGCGTCTCTCCGTGTGTGCTGTGGTCTTCTTCCGGGGCATCGTCTTTCTCGTCGGGTTCGTCGGCGGGCGGGGCGTGCCGGGAATGATCCACGGGCGCCGGCGCCGCGGGCATGTGGTGCCCGCTGTGGTCCATCGCCGGCATCGCCGCGTCGGACGGATTGCCCAGGATGTCTTCGACATTGGGGGTGCGGGCCTGCGCCTGGCGGTCGCTGGGCAGGCGCTGGCCCACGGCGCGCATCAGCTCCACCCGGGCCAGCCAATAGTCGCGCACGGCCTCCAGGTAGCCCTGGTAGGCGTCGTATTCCTGCACCTTGGCCTGGATCAGCTCGAACACGCCAATGAGCATGAAGTTCTGCTCCTGCTGGCTGCGCTCCACCACTTTCTCGCGCTGCGGGATCAGCAGCTCGCGGTGGATGGCGACCACCTTGGCCAACTCGCGCACCTCTTGCGCACCCAGGCGAATGGCGCCATCCACGCCCAGTTCTGCGATCGCGACGCGCGCGCGCGCTTCCGCCCACAGCGCCTCCGCCCGGGCGACCTTCGCCTGCCCCTGGTTGAAGATTGGCAGCTCCAGGTCCAGCGTGGGGCCGCGCAGGCGGCTGCCTTCGGCGGTGTTCTCGCGCTCGTAGCCAATCTCGCTGCCGCCCAGCCAGCGCAGCCGCCGCGTGATGCCGAGGGCGTCGGCCAGGATCAGGGACTGCTGGCGCGCGGCCATCAGCTCCAGGCTGCTGCTGCTCGCCAGTTCGGCCAGTTGCGCGGGGTCGTCTTCCTTCATCACCGGCAGCGGCAGGCGATCACTGGTGGCCCAATCGGCCTCGTCGCCACTCAGGCCCACCAGGGTGTTGAGCGTCAGTCGCGCGCGGCTGGCCTCGGCGCGCGCGCGCCCGGCGGCGATGCGCGCTTCGCTGGACGCCGCCTGCTCCTGCTTGAGCTGCAGCTCGCTGATGTTGCCGGCGTCGTAAAAACGCTGCGCCAGTTCCGCCGAAGCCTCGCCGCCTTCGGCCACCGCGGCGCGCAGGTCGGCCACCTGTTGGGCGCCCACGTAGCGGAACCAGGCGGCTTCCACGTCCGCCGCCACGCCCAGCACCGCGCCGGCGATTTCCAGCGTGGCGCGGTCGAACTCCGCCGCCGCCAGGCGACGGCGCGCGGGCAGCACCAGCAGATCAGCCAGCGGCAGCGTGATGCCCACCAGCTGGTCGTTGCCGTCGCCCGGGTCCAGCGACTGCCGCGAAAGCGACAGCGTGGGGTTGGCCACCTCCACCGCCTCGAGCACTTCGGCGCGCGCCAGTCCCAGCCGCGCGTATTCCTGCTGAAGACGCGGGCTGCGCAGCATGGCCACGCGCACGGCGCTGTCGGCGGTCATCGGTTCGGACAGCCACTGCTCCACGGCCTGGCGTTCGGAGTCGGGCTGCGCGACTGCCGACCAGTCCAGCTCGGGCCCGCCGCGAGCGGCAAGCAGGGCGTTGATGCCGGCGTCGTCGGCGCGGGGCCGCGCCGAGGCGCAGCCGCCGAGCGCGAACGCCACGGCCAGC
>JANORD010000158.1:0-6966 GCA_031415095.1 Lysobacteraceae bacterium | reverse complement strand
CAAGCAGCCCTTCACCGCCGAACGCAGCTGGCAGCTGCTGCGCATCGGCAATCCTGAACTTTCTCCCGATGGCCGCAGCATCGTCGCGCCGGTCTCGCGCGCCGACATGGCCGAGAACAAGGGCAGCGCCGACCTGTGGTTGTGGAGTGCCGATGGCCGCAGCCAGCGCGCGCTCACCAGCCATCCGGCCGATGAAAGCGCGCCGCGTTTCAGTCCGGACGGCAGCACGCTCGCCTTCATCGCCCAGCGCGACGGCGACACTGCGCCGCAGATTTACCTCATGCCCTTGGCCGGCGGTGAAGCCCGCCGCCTCACCACCTTCGCAACGGGTGTTTCCTCTCCGCGCTGGTTCGCCGACGGCCGCCGCATGGTGTTTGCGTCGCGCGTGTGGGCCGACCTGCCCTTGGACCAGCAGGCCGCGCGCCTGAAGGAGCGCACCGATTCGAAGATGAAAGCGCAGGTGTGGGACGGTGGCCCGGTGACCGTGTGGGACGCCTTCCTGGACGACCGCGAGGGCCACGTGTTCGCGGTGGACGTGGCCACCGGCGCGGTGACGCCGCTGTCGCTGGGCCGCGGCCTGCAGCTGCCGCGTTTCTCGCAGACGTATGACGGCACCTTCGATGTCTCGCCCGATGGCCGCGAGCTGGCGATCACGGCCGACTCGGATCCCGCCATCAACGTCACGAATGCCGATGTGTTCACGCTGGCCTTGGCCGGCGGCGCGCCGCGCAACCTCACCGCCACCAACCCCGGCAGCGACGGCAGCCCGCTCTACAGCCCCAACGGCAAGCACCTGGCCTTCGTGCAGCAGCGTGTGCCGGGCTTCTATGACGCGAAGGCGCGCTTGATGGTTCACGCTCGCGGCGGCGCCACCCGCGAGCTGCATGCCGCCTGGAACCGCAGCGCTGCGGGCCTGATATGGTCGCGCGACAGCCGCACCATTTACGGCGCCATTGACGACGCCGGCACCGTGCGCGCCTACGAACTGCCGCTCAGCGGAAAAGCGCGCGCCATCACCGGCGCCGGTTCCTTCAACGGGCTGCAGGCTGGGCCCGAGGGACTGGTGGCGCTGCGCCAGAGCTTCATCGAACCGCCCACGCTGGTGGCCGTGAATCCGCGCAGCGGACAGGCGCGCAAGCTCTCCACGCTCAACGATGAGCTGCTGGCCGGCACCGACTTCGGCACCTACGAATCGGTGACCTACCAAGGTGCCAACGGCGCCGACATCCAGATGTGGGTGAACTACCCGCCGGGCTTCGACAAATCGAAGAAGTACCCCTTCTTCATGATCATCCACGGCGGCCCGCACAACGCCACCACCGACGGCATGGCGTTTCGCTGGAACGCCCAGGTATTCGGCAGCTGGGGCTACGTGAGCGCGTGGCCGAACTTCCACGGCAGCTCGGGCTTTGGCGAGGCGTTCTCGGACTCCATCAATCCCGAATGGGCGGAAAAGCCCTACCAGGACGTGATCAAGGCCGCCGAGTGGTTCAAGGCCCAGCCCTGGATAGACCCCGAGCGCATGGTGGCCGGCGGCGGCAGCTACGGTGGCTACCTAACGTCGGTGATCCTGGGCCGCGAGCATCCGTTCAAGGCGCTGGTGGCGCACGCCAAGGTCTACAACCTCTACACCCAGTACGCGGCCGATTTCGCCGCCACCGTGCCGCGTTTCGGCGGCTTCTGGGAAGAGGGCAACCGTGAAGTGGTCGATCGCAACAGCCCGCATCTGGCCGCCGGCAACTTCAAGACGCCCACCCTGGTGATCCACGGACAGCGCGACCAGCGCGTGCCGGTGAACCACGGCCTGGAGCTCTACCAGACCCTGCTGGTGAAGGGCGTGCCCACGCGCTTCGTGTACTTCCCGGACGAGAACCACTGGGTGCTGAAGCCGCAGAATTCGCTGTTCTGGTACACCCAGGTGCAGCGCTGGTTCCAGGAGCACGGCGGCGCGGACAAGCCCTGAGTCGCGCGGCTGTTTTGATCCAAGTCGTGCCGGACTGCCCGGCACGGCGTAGGCTCAGGTTTCACCATGGAGGAGACACCGCATGAAGACCAACGTTGGCAGCATCGACCGCATCCTGCGCATCGCCCTGGGCGGAGGCCTGATCGCCTGGGCCGCGGCCTTTGACGGCCCGGTCCTGGCCTACCTGGGCGTCATCCCGCTGCTCACCGGCCTGGTGGGCACCTGCGGGCTGTATTCGCTGGTGGGCATCAACACCTGCCGCATCAAGACCTGAGGGCAGCGGCCGCCCGGAGGCTGAAAATTTCACGCCGTTTTTGCAAATCGAACATGTCGTTCGCAAACCTTGACGCAATTGCTGGCGACGGGCTAGCTTGCCCGACGGGTAAATCGCCCGGGGAATTGTAAAAACCGCGTGAGAACATCGCTCGGTTTTCTCGGGGGAAGCGAAAAATGATCGATTGGCTCGTGGCGACCCTGCGGCACTACCCCGAGCTCGCGATCTTCGTCGCGCTGGCCGTGGGATTTTGGATCGGCCCCAAGAAGATCGGCGGCTTCAACCTGGGCAACGTCACCGCCACCCTGCTGGCGGCGGTGCTGATCGGCCAGCTCGGCATCGAAATCCCCGGACCGATCAAATCCACCTTCTTCATGCTGTTCCTGTTTGCCGTGGGCTACGGCGTGGGTCCGCAGTTCTTCGCCGGCTTGGGCAAGGACGGGCTGAAGCAGGTGGCGTTCTCGCTGGTGGTGCTGGTGCTGTGCCTGGTGGTGCCGTTCGTCTGCGCCAAGCTGGCCGGGCTGGACATGGGTTATGCGGCCGGTTTCTACGCCGGCTCGCAGACCACCTCGGCCGCCATCGGCGTGGCCACCGACCAGATCACCCGCCTCGGGCTCTCGGCCGACCAGGCCCGGGCCTACGCCGACGCCATTCCCATCGCCTACGCGGTCACCTACATCTTCGGCACCATCGGCTCGGCCATCATCCTGGCGCAGCTGGGCCCCAAGATGATCGGCGTGGACCTGGCCAAGGCCTGCGCTGACTACGAAGCGGAGCTCGGCGGCATCAGCGGCCGCGACGCCGGCGTGTTCTCGGCCTATCGCGACGTGGACGTGCGCGCCTATCGCATCAGCGCCGGTGAGCTCACCGGCCGCCCGGTGAGTGAATTGTTCCCGGGCCTGCGCATCTTCATCGAGCGCGTGCGCCGCGGCGACACCGTGATCGAAGCCGTGCCCAGCACCGTGCTGCAGGCCGGCGACGTGGTGGCCATTTCCGGCCCGCGGCCGATCCTGGTGGAAAAAGTGGAATCCGTGGTCCCTGAAGTCGAGGACCGTGGCCTGCTGGATATCGCCGTCGAGCAAGTGGACGTGTTCGTGCGCAGCAAGGCGCACGCTGGCCGCACCCTGCGCGAGCTCGCCGACGAGCCGATCACCCGCGGCATCTACCTGCGCAAGATCATGCGCAACCTGGTGGAAATCCCGGTGCTGCCGGGCACCGAGCTGCAGCGCGGCGACGTGCTCACCGTGCAGGGCAGCCGGGCCCACGTGGACGCGATGGTGAAGGCCGTGGGCCACGCCGACCGCCCCGCCGAGGCCACCGACCTGAAGGTAGTCGCGGCCGGCATCGTCGTCGGTGGCCTGGTGGGCGCGCTCAGCGTCAACATCGGCGGCATCCCGATCGGCCTGTCCACCTCCGGCGGCGCGCTGCTGGCCGGCCTGCTGCTGGGCTATTTCCGCGCCGTGCATCCCACCTTCGGCAGCATCCCGGGCCCGTCGCTGTGGCTGCTCAACACCTTGGGCTTGAACGTCTTCATCGCCGTGGTGGGCATCAATGCCGCGCCCGGCTTCGTCGCCGGCCTGCAGCAGGTGGGCATCAGCCTGTTCCTGTGGGGCGCGGTCGCCACCAGCCTGCCAATGATCGCCGCGGTGCTGCTGGGCCACCACGTGTTCAAGTTCCACCCGGCCATCCTGTTTGGCGTCTGCGCCGGCGTGCGTACCACCACCGCTGCGCTGGGCATGATCCAGGAGAAAGCCCGCAGCAAGGTGCCGGCGCTGGGCTACGGCATGCCCTACGCGATCGGCCAGATGGTGCTCACCATCTTCGGCATGGTGATCGTGCTGCTGATGAACGCCACTTGAGCACTGCGCGCCCAACGCGGCGTGCGCAACCACACACTTTCAAGTAACGCTTGCTCCGGAATTTCCACCACCTCAATCAAGGACCCCCCATGGACGTGCGGACGCTGCAGCAATACGAGGCCCTGAGCCCCTTCGAGATCAAGGATTTCCTTGCCAAGGCGGCGCTGAAGACGTCCTCCACGTCCGCGTTGACCTACATCAATGCCGGTCGCGGCAACCCGAACTGGATTGCCACCACGCCGCGCGAGGCCTTCTTCACCTTTGGCCACTTCGCGCTCACCGAAAGCAAGCGGGTGCTCGACCTGCCGCCCGGCATCGGCGGCATGGCCAAGGCGCCCGGCATCGCGGCGCGCGCGCAGACTTGGCTGGCGGCCAATGCGGCGCTGCCGGGGGCTTCGTTCCTGGCGGCGATGATTCCCTGGACGGTGGATCATTTCGGCTTCGAGGCCGACAAGTTCGTGCATGAACTGGTGGACGCGATCATCGGCGACAACTACCCGGTGCCCGACCGCATGCTGGTGCACAACGAGCAAGTGGTGCGCGAATACCTGCAGTGGGCGATGTGCGGCAGCCCCAAGCCCGACGGCACCTTCAAGATTTATGCGGTGGAGGGCGGCACGGCGGCGATGTGCTACATCTTCAAGTCGATGAAGTCCAACCGCCTGCTCAACCCCGGCGACACCATCGCGCTGGGCGTGCCCATCTTCACCCCCTACCTGGAAATGCCGCACCTGGAGGACTACGGGCTCAACATCGTCGACGTCCGCGCCACCCAGGAGAACGGCTTCCAGTTCAGCGACGCCGAACTCGACAAGCTGCTGGATCCCAAGATCAAGGCCTTCTTCGTGGTGAACCCGGGCAACCCCAGCGCCATCGCGCTGTCGGACGCGGTGATCGCCAAGATCGGCCAGATATTGGAGAAGCGCCCGGACCTGATCCTGCTCACCGACGACGTCTACGGCACCTTCGTGCCGGGCTTCCGCGGCCTGCTGGGCGCGTTCCCGCACAACACCATCGGCGTGTACTCCTACAGCAAGTACTTCGGCTGCACCGGCTGGCGCCTGGGCACCATCGCGGTGCACGAAGACAACGTGTTCGACAAGCTCATCGCCGCGCTGCCCGAGCCGACGCTGCAGGCCATCGACAAGCGCTACGGCGCCCTCAGCCTGACCCCGCGCAAGATTTCCTTTATTGATCGGATCGTGGCCGACAGCCGCGACGTGGCGCTGAACCACACCGCCGGGCTGTCGCTGCCGCAGCAGGTGATGATGATGCTGTTCTCGCTCAGCGAGCTGATGGACGTGCACAAGGAGTACCAGCGCGGCTGCATCGGCATCGTCAAGAAGCGAGTGGAGGCCACGCTGGAAGGCCTGGGTATCGAAGTGGAGAAGGACGCGCACTTCGACTATTACTACGGCCTCATCGACTTTGAGTTCTGGCTGCGCAAGTACGTGGGCGACGAAGTGGTGGAGTGGGTGAAGAAGAACGTGCACCCGCTGGACCCGGTGTTCAAGCTGGCCGAAGACCACGGCATCGTGCTGCTCAACGGCAGCGGCTTCGATGCCCCGGCCTGGTCGGTGCGGGTGTCGTTCGCCAACCTGTCCGACCACGTCTACGACGACATTGGCCGCGCCATCCGCGTGGTGGCCGCAGGCTACGTGGCCGCGTTCAAGGCCAGCCAGGCCAAATAATCCGCACTCGCCCCGCCCCTTGGAGAAGACGTCATGAAGAAGTTGATGCTCGCGGTTGCTGCGTCCGCGTGGCTGGCCTGCGGCCTGGCCATCGCGCAGGACGAACAGGGCAGCACCCGGGTGACCGTGCTGGCCACCGGCGGCACCATCGCCGGTGCCCAGGCGCCCGAGGGCGGCTACGGTTACAAGTCCGGTTCGTTCGATATCCAGGACCTGATATCGGCGGTGCCCAACCTGGACAAGATGGCGGTGATCACCGGCGAGCAGGTGGTGAACATCGGCAGCCAGGACATGAACAACGAGGTCTGGCTGACCCTTGCCCGCCGACTGGCCGGGGTGGTAGCCTCTCCTGACACCGATGCCGTGCTGATCACGCATGGCACCGACACGATGGAGGAAACCAGCTATTTCCTGTCCCTCGTGACCAAGACCACCAAGCCGATCATCATGGTAGGTTCGATGCGGCCGGCAACGGCGATCAGCGCAGACGGGCCAAGCAACCTCTTCAACGGGGTGTCGGCGGCGATCAACCCCGGGGCGGTCGGGCGCGGCGTGCTGGTCGTGCTGAACGACCAGATCCACTATGCGCGCAACGTCTCGAAGCTGAACACAACCGATGTGCAGACCTTCCAAAGCGGCAATCGCGGTCCGGCGGGACTGACCAACACCGGGGCGATCACCTGGTTCGCGATGCCCGAGCGCAAGCAGGGCATGACCAGCGAGTTCAGCATCGACGGTCTGACCGACCTGCCGCGTGTCGATGTGATCTATGGCCATGCCGGAATGAACGCCGACCTGATTGATGCGGCAATCAAGCTGGGGGCAAAGGGTCTGGTGATTGCGGGCGTTGGCGACGGCAACATGACCACCCCGGCTCTGGACGCGCTGACTGCGGCAGCCGAGGCGGGGATCGTCGTGGTGCGCAGCACACGGCTGCCGTCAGGCATCGTCTACCGCAACAACGAGGTCGATGATGACGCGCTGGGGTTCGTCGCCTCGGGTGAGTTGAATCCGGCCAAATCGCGGGTTCTGTTGATGCTGGCGCTGACCAGGACCAGCGATCCTGCAACAATCCAGACGATGTTCACCGAGTATTGACGCAAAACCTGAAGGCGGCTCTGACGGGCCGCCTTCAGACGCCTGATTGTGCTGCCTGTGGATTTCGCCGCGTCAATACCG
>JANORD010000157.1:0-4659 GCA_031415095.1 Lysobacteraceae bacterium | reverse complement strand
CAGGGTCTCGGGCAGCATCGGCACCACGAAGCCCGGGAAGTACACCGAGGTGGCGCGCTTGATGGCCTCGTCGTCCAGGGCGGTGCCCGGATGCACGTAGTGCGAGACGTCGGCGATGGCGACGATGAGCTTGAAGCCGGCGGCGTTGGGTTCGCACCACACGGCGTCGTCGAAGTCCTTGGCGTCCTCGCCGTCGATGGTGACCAGCGGCAGCTTGCGCAGGTCCACGCGGTCGCGGGTGTCGGCCTCGGGCACGTCCACCGGCACCAGCGCGGCTTCGGCCAATGCTTCGCGCGGGAAGATATGCGGCAAGTCGTGGCCGTGGATGGCGGCTTCCACCACCAGCGAGGGCGTGAGCTTGTCGCCCAGCACCAGCAGGATGCGGCCGATGGGCGGGCGGCCCTTCTCCGGCGGCGCGGTCACTTCCACCACCACCAGCTGGCCTTCGCGGGCCTCGTTGCGGTCTTCGGGCGGGATCAGCACTTCGGTGAGCACGCGGCGATCGTCCGGCACCACCATGCCGATGCGCGAACGCTCGGAGTAGCGGCCGGTGAGGCGCGTGAGGCGGTGCTCGAGCACTTCCACGATGGCGCCTTCGCGGCGGCCGCGGCGGTCCACGTTGGTGACGCTGGCCAGCACGCGGTCGCCGTGCAGGGCCTTGCGCATTTCGCCCGGCGGCAGGAACAGGTCTTCGCCGCCGTCCTCGGCCTTCAGGAAGCCGAAGCCGTCGGGGTTGGCGATGACGGTGCCGGCGATCAGGTCGAGCTTCTTGGCGGCTGCGTAGCCGCCGCGGCGGTTCATCAGCAGCTGGCCGTCGCGCAGCATCGCCGACAGCCGGCGCGTCAGCGCTTCGAAGCGGTCGGGGGCGGTGAGCTTGAGAGAGCGGGCGATCTCTTCCGCGCTCAGCGGGCCGTCGCTGTCGCTAAGGAATTCGAGGATGGATTCGCGGCTGGTGATGGGCTGGTCGTACTTTTCGGCCTCGCGGCCGGCGTGCGGGTCCGGCCGGCCGTGGGTGCCGGCGCCGGGCGGGCGCGGGCCGCGCGGCGGCTTGCCGCTGCGGGCCGCAGCCGGGCCGCCAGAAAACGGTGATTTGCCCGGTTTTCCGGACTTGGGGCCCTTGCTGGCTGGCTTGGGGCCCGCCTTGGACTTGCCTGGGGTTCCAGCCGGCTTGGCCGGGCTGGCGCTACGTGCGCTTTCTGGCATCCACGGCGGCAGTTTGCCGCCGGTGCCGCGCTTCTTCGGGGGTTGTGTCATGTCCGCCATGGTACACCCGTAGGCGCTTTTGGCCCCCGTCAGCGACCCCGACAATTGACAATTCGGCCAGCCGCCATTAACTTATGCGGCTTCCTGACGCTTGCGCCGGAAGCACCTGCCCAGGTGGCGGAATTGGTAGACGCACTAGTTTCAGGTACTAGCGGGTAAAACCGTGGAGGTTCGAGTCCTCTCCTGGGCACCAATCAAGTAAAGGCCCGCTCCGGCGGGCCTTTTTCTTTGGAACGGTGTCAGAGTGAGTTTTAGGAACTCACTCTGACACTGTTTTAGCGGCGGCCTACAATGGCGGCTTCGCGAACAGACGGACACCGGATGCCTTCCGACCCACACCGCATTGACCATGCGCTTGCGCTGGCCGCGCAGGGCAAGCCCGACGAAGCCGACACCCTGCTGCTGCACCTGGCCAGAACCGACGCCGACCCGATGGCCGCTTGGCACCTGGGCTGGCTGCGTCTGCGCAGCGGCGACGCCGAGGCCGCACTGGCCATCCTGCGCGAGTTCGCCGCCGACCCGCTGTGCAACGAGCGCGCCCGCGAACAGCTGGTCGGCGAACGCCGCAATCCCGAAGCCTTGGCGCTGCTGAAGCTGGCGCCCCGCAGCACAGACGACCCGCGCTCACGGGTGGCCGCGGCCGTGGAGAAACACCTCGCCGGCGATTTCGCCGGCGCGGCGGAGGTCTGCCGCGCCGCGCTGGCGCTGGCGCCCGCGCATGCGCCGGCGCACAACCACCTGGGCCGCGCACTGCATAACCTGGGCGACGTGGCCGGTGGCCAGGCCGAATTCGAACGTGCCGTACACGCCGACCCGCGCTATCCCGAGGCCTGGCACAACCTGGCACATTCGCTGCGTGCCAGCCGGCAGTTCGAGCGCACCTGCGAAGCGCTGGAGCAGGCGCTGGCTATTTCCCCCGGCTATCGCTCGGCGCGCCTGAACCTGGGCATCACCCGCTACATGATGGACCAGCCCGAACCGGCGCTGGCCTGCTTCGACGCCCTATTGGCCAGCAATCGCGACGACAGCGAGGCGATAGTGAACGCGGGCCTGTGCCTGCAGCAGCTGGGCCAGACCGCCAAGGCGCGCCAGCGCTTCGAGCAGGCGCTGGCGGCAGCGCCCGACAACCAGTGGGCGCACTTCTACCTGGGCGTGCTGCACGGCGAACAGGGCGACACCGCGCTGGCCTTGGCCTCGCTGCAGCGCGCGCTGACGCTGCGCCCCGAGGATCCGGAAGCCTGGGCTGAGCTGGCCTGCCTGCACGAAGCCGCTGGCGACATTGAAAAAGCCAACAGCGCGCTGCAGTCGGGCCTGCGGGTGGCGCCCGAGCACGCGCTGCTGGCGGTGGAAATGGCCAAACTGGAGCGCCGCCAGGGCAACAGCCTGGGCGCCGAAGCGCGGCTGCGACGCATCGACCCGGCGCCACTGTCCGCGCGGATCCGCCAGCGCTACTTCCAGGAACTGGGCCGCGTGCTGGACCGCAACGCGCGCAGCGACCAAGCCTACGCCGCGTTCCGACTAGCCAACGACCTGGCCAGCCACGCACTGCAGCTGCGTGGCGCCGATGCCACCGCGCTTTATCGGGCTACCGACGTCGTGCGCGGCTGGCTCAACGACGGCGCGCCCGGCATGGACGGCGTGGATGACGGCGATGGCGACACCGGCGCCGACCTTTGCTTCCTCGCCGGCTTTCCAAGGTCCACCCACGCGCGCTTCGAGCAGGTGATGGCGGCGCATCCGGGCCTGTCGTGGCTGTCGGCACGCCCAACGCTGGAACCTTTGGTCGCAACCTTGCAGGAACTTCCCGGCGGCTATCCGGGCGCCATCGCGCGGCTGGACCGCAGCGACCGCATGGCGCTGCGGCGGATGTACCGCCTGGCGTTGACCCGCAGCGGGGCCAAGCCCGGGCTGCCCGTGCTGGACGCGGCACCCCTGCGAACCCTGCACGTGGGCCTGGTGCAGGCCTTGTTCCCGAAGGCGCGCCTGCTGTTCGCCGCGCGCCATCCCGCGGAAGTAACGCTGGCCAACTTCATGCAGCCGCAGGGCGAGCCGGCGCTGCGCCTGAACCTGCACACGCTGGAGGGCGCCGTGCGGCTTTACGACGAAGTGATCGGCCTGTGGCACCTGCAGCAGCCGCGCCTGCAGCTGCCGGTGACGGTGGTGCGCCACGAAGACGTGGAAGCAGCGCCGGAAGCGGCGCTCCGCGCCGTCTGTGCGGCGCTGGACCTGGAGTGGTCGCCCCTGCTGCTGGAGGCCATCAGCGACCTGCCGGCAACCGCACGGTCCGCGGCGCCTACCGGCCGCCGCGCCTCGGCGCGTCGCAGCCGCTATCGCGAAGCGCTGCAGCCCTTTGCCGCCACACTGGACGCGCACGCAGCCCGCCTGGGCTACGCGCAGGATTGAACCAGGACGTAGTCGCCGGCGGCACGCCGGCGCAGCGGCTCAGGCGAACGGATCCTTGAGCACCATGGTGGCCTCGCGGCCCGGGCCGGTGGACACGATGGCCAGCGGGCAGCCCACCAGTTCTTCCAGCGCACGCAGATAGGCGCGGGCGGCAGGCGGCAGCTTTTCCCACTCGGTGATGCCGGCGGTGTTCTCGTTCCAGCCGGGGAACTCCAGGTACACCGGCTCGCATTCATCCCAGCCAGCAGCGTCCAGCGGCGCGTACTCGGTGCGCTTGCCGCGATACTCATACGCGATGCACATCTTCAGGCTGGGCATGCCGTCCAGGATGTCGAGCTTCGTGATGCACAGGCCCGAGATGCCGTTGATGGCGACCGCGCGCTTGAGCGCGACGATGTCGATCCAGCCGCAGCGGCGCGGCCGGCCGGTGGTCGCGCCGAACTCGGCGCCCTTTTGGCGGATCAGTTCGCCGGTGGCGTCTTTCAACTCGGTGGGGAACGGGCCGCCGCCGACGCGGGTGGCGTAGGCCTTGGCAATTCCCAGCACGTAGTCAATGGCGTCCGCGCCCACGCCGGTGCCGGCGAGCGCGCCGCCCACCGTGGTGTTGGACGAGGTGACGTAGGGATAAGTGCCGTGGTCGATGTCGAGCAGCGAGCCCTGCGCGCCCTCGAACATCACGCGCTTCCCCTGCTTGCGCAGGTCATGGAGGATGCCGGACACGTCGCTGACCATCGGCTTGACGTAGCTGCCGAACTCCAGCGCCTCGTCCAGCGTCTTCTGGAAATCCACCGCGTCCACCTTCAGGTACTGGGTGAGCACGAAGTTGTGGTAGTCGAGCACTTCGCGCAGCTTTTCCGCCAGCGCCTCGGGGTACTGCAGGTCGGCTCCGCGGATACCGCGGCGTGCCACTTGGTCGTCGTAAGCCGGGCCGATGCCGCGGCCGGGGGTGCCGATGGCGTTGCCGCCCGCGGCCTTTTCGCGCGCCTGGTCCAG
>JANORD010000156.1:0-3362 GCA_031415095.1 Lysobacteraceae bacterium | reverse complement strand
CCGATGCTCCTCTCAGGAAAGCATCGGGACTGAAGTCCCTCCTACAGGGTGAGGGCAGAGGGGTGAGGACAGTGGGTCAGTTGGTGATGGCCTGGCTCAGCTCCTCCCATGTCGGCGGATGCGGCCACACCGGCGAATCGTGCACGGCCACGGCGCGCTTCAGATCGCTGCGGTCGAGCTGTGGCGCCAGCGCCAGCAGCAGCTCCAGCGAATAGTCGCGCAGCACGCGCTCACGCGGCAGAACGGCCCAGCTGGTGCATTCGGGGATGGCGGCGGGGGCAGGCAGCGCGCGCAGGTCGCCGTCTTCGCGCGCACTCACCGCCATTTCGGCCAGCACGCCCACGCCCAGGCCGGCGCGGACGTAGGTTTTCACCAGGTCGGCGTCGCGGGCGGTCATGGCCACTTGGGGCTCCAGGCCAGCGGCGGCGAAGGCGCGGCGCAGGGAGGACTCGGGCTTGTTGGTGGACTCGTAGCTCACCAGCGGCAGCGGCGCGAGTTCGGCCAGCGTGGGCGCGCGGCCCAGCGCGGCCAGGGCGTGTTCGGCGCGCACCAGCACCACGCGGCGCCAGCGATAGAGGGGAACGGCGAGGCCGCCGGTGGGGATTTCGCCCGCCGTGCTCACCACGGCGAAATCCGCCAGGCCGCCCGCGAGCTGGGCCAGCACTTCGCCTTCGGAAGCAGGCTGCAGGTGGATGCTGACGTCGGGGAACTTCCGGGCCAGGCCGGCGATGGCCGGCGGCAGCACGAAGCGGGCCTGGGTGTGGGTGGTGACCAGTGTGAGGCGGCCCTGGGTCTCACCGCGCTCGTTGGCGGCGTAGGCGCGGATGTTGCCGGCTTCGGCCAGCATGCGCCGCGCGTGCGCCAGCACGTCCTTGCCGGCCGGGGTGATGGCTTCCAGGCTGCGGCCTTTGCGCTGGAACAAGAGGAAGCCCAACTCGTCCTCGAGCTGCTTGAGCTGCTTGGACAGGCCGGGCTGGGTCGCGTGCACGCGCTCGGCGGCCAGGGTGATGTTCAGGCCCGAGTCGGCGATGGCGACCAGATAGCGCAGCTGGGTGAGGGTCATGGTGTCCGGGAGGCGCGCGGCGCCCAAAACGTTCAGTGACCGTAACCCGGCGGCCCGGTGGCGTCCATACGCCTCAAATAACCGGATGGCATATGCAGGGGGCGGCTGGTCATTTCCGCCGGCGCGCGCCCGGGCCTAGGGTCACTGGCATGAACACTCCCCCGCTCCCGCTGTTCCCCCTGTTCGCCGACCTGCGCGGGCGCCGCGTGCTGCTGGTGGGCGGTGGCGCGGTGGCGCGGCGCAAGCTCGAGCCGCTGCTGGCGGCGGGGGCGCGGGTGGTGGTGGGTGCGCCGTGGCTCGAGCCTTCACTGGCGGAGCTGCTGGCGCAAGGCCGTATCGAACATTTGCCTGGTACGTTCCAGCCCGACTGGCTCGACGGCGCCTGGCTGGTCGTGGCGGCCACCGACGACGAGGCAGTGAACCGTGCGGTGGCCACCGAAGCCGAGGCCCGGCACATCTGGGCCAACGTGGTGGACGACCTGGCGCTGTCGAGCTACCAGTCGCCGGCGCGGATCGAACGCGGGCCGCTGCAGATCGCCATTTCCAGCGGTGGCGGCGCGCCCATGCTGGCGCGGCATCTGCGCGAAAAACTTGAAGCTGAGCTGGACGAATCCCTGGGCGAACTCGCCGCACTGCTGTTGGCCGAGCGCCGCCGCATCCGCGTGCGGCACCCGCGGTTGGGCGAGCGCCGGCGCTTTTTCGAAGCACTGCTGGCCGGGCCGGTGGCCAAACGCTTCCGTGCCGGCGACCGCGCCGGCGCGCTGGCGGCGTTCGAGGCCGCCTTGGGCGAGGTGCCGCCTTCGCGCGACACCGGCTCGGTGGCGCTGGTGGGCGCCGGCCCCGGCGATCCCGGATTGCTCACGCTGCGCGCACTGCGCCTGCTCAACCAGGCCGACGTGATCCTGCACGACCGGCTGGTGGGCGCAGGCGTGCTGGCGCTCGCACGCCGCGACGCCGAGTTCATTGAAGTGGGCAAGCAGGCAGCAAACCACCACGTCAGCCAGGACGGCATCCACGCCTTGATGCTTGAGCACGCGCGCGCCGGCCGCCGGGTGGTGCGGCTCAAGGGCGGCGACCCGTTCGTGTTCGGGCGCGGCGGCGAAGAGCTGGAATTCCTCAAGGCCCACGGCATCGCCTTCGAAGTGGTGCCGGGCGTCACCGCCGCGCTGGCTTGCGCGGCGTATGCCGGCGTGCCGCTGACTCATCGCGACCACGCGCAGTCGGTGCGCTTTGTCACCGCCCACTGCAAGGACTCGCTGGACACCCTGGACTGGCGCGCACTGGCGCAGGAAAAACAAACGCTCGCCGTGTACATGGGCGTGGCCGGGCTGGACGCGCTGCGCCAGCGCCTGCTAGCCCACGGCCGCCGCGGCGACACGCCCTTCGCGCTGGTGGAGAACGGCTCGCGACCAGAGCAGCGCGTGGTGGCCGGCACGCTGGCGCAGCTGCCCGAACTGGCCGCACAGCACGCCGTCGTGTCGCCTGCCCTGCTCATCCTGGGCGAAGTCGCCGCCCTCGCCCACACCCTGCACTGGTTCGGCGCCCCGCCCCTGCGCGATAAAAACAGGGGTCAGAGTGCTATTTCCGGCGTCGGTGTCGCCAGCGCACTGACTGCCTCGTTGGAAATAGCACTCTGACCCCTGTTTTTATTGCCCCTGTATTTCGGAGATTTCAATGGCGGTTTTTGACAGCATCCTCGACACGATAGGCGGCACGCCGGTGGTGAAACTGCACCGCATCGCGCCGGCGCACGTCACGCTTTACGTGAAGGTTGAATCGTTCAACCCCGGCGGTTCGGTGAAGGACCGCTTGGCGCTGGCCATCATCCTGGACGCCGAGCAGCGCGGCGTGCTGAAGCCGGGCCAGACCGTGGTGGAGGCCACCTCGGGCAACACCGGCATCGCGCTGGCAATGGTGTGCGCGGCGCGCGGCTATCCGTTCGTGGCGGTGATGACTGAAACGTTTTCCATCGAACGCCGCAAGCTGATGCGGGCCTACGGCGCCAAGGTGATCCTGACCCCGGCCGCCGAACGCGCCACCGGCATGGTGCGGCGCGCGGCAGAGCTGGCGGCAAAGCACGGCTGGTTCCTTGCCCAGCAGTTCGAAAACCCCGCCAACCCGGCCTACCACCGCAGCACCACCGGCCCGGAAATCCTGCGCGATTTCGCCGGCAAGCGGCTGGACTTCTTCGTTACCGGCTGGGGCACCGGCGGCACCCTGACTGGTGTCGGCGAAGTGCTGAAGGTGGCGCGCCCGGAGACGAAGATCATCGCCACCGAACCGGCGGGCGCTTCGCTGC
>JANORD010000155.1:0-5120 GCA_031415095.1 Lysobacteraceae bacterium | reverse complement strand
GCCGGCGGCGGCGCGGTTGCGGGCGGCGGCCATGAACGGCTCGGGCGCGAACTTGGCGTTGGCCTGGCCCTGCTGCCGGGCCTGCTGCTCGGCGTTGGCCGCCATCTGGCGGGCCTCGGCCTCGATCAGGCGCGGGGGCAGTTCAACCGCGGCGTGGGCGGCCACCAGCTTCTCGGCCACTTCGGCCCGAAGGCGCTGCATCAGGTTGCCCTTGAGCTCGCGCTCCAGGTTGGCGCGCACTTCCTGGCGGAACTGGTCGAGCTTGCCGCTCTTGATGCCGAAACTCTTCACGAAGGCATCGTCGACATCGGGCAAGCGCTGCGCGGAGATCTTGGTCACCGCCAGCGTCACCTTGGCCGCTTGGCCGGCCAATTCAGCCACGCGCCAGTCGGCGGGGAAGTTGACGTCCACCTCGCGCTGGTCCCCGGCCTTCATGCCGGCAAGCTGCGATTCGAGCTCGGCGAACATCACGTCAGAACCGAGCACCGTGGCGCCGCGGTCGCTGCCCTCGGCCGGGAAGCGGCCGCTGGCGGTGGTGGCGTGGGTTTCCAATGTCACCAGGTCGCCGGGCTCGGCGCCGCGCTCCACTTCGTCCCAACCCCGGCGCTGCTGGCGCAGGGTTTCGATCATGCCATCGATGTCCGCGTCGTCAATGGCGGCGACCGCACGCACGATCTTGAGCTGGGCGGGGTCGATGGTGCCGAAATCGGGCACGACCTCGAACGTGGCGGTGAAGCGGATTTCGCCCTCGCCCGCCGTTTCCGGCTTGATTTCAGGGCTGCCGGCAATCAGCAGGTTCTGCTGGCGGACGGCCTCGCCGAAGCTCTCGCGAATCAGGTCGCCGTAGGCTTCGTTGCGCACCTGGGGGCCGAAGCGCTGCTCGATGACCTTGGCAGGCACCTTGCCGCGGCGGAAGCCCTTGATGCTGGCGGTGCGTCCGATCTCGCGCAGGCGGGTGCCGACGACGCCATCAAGGCGTTCGGCCGGCAGGCTGACGGTGAGACGGCGTTCGAGGTTGGCGGTGTTCTCAACTGAAACTTGCATGTTGACTCCTGCGACCGCGCCATTTGTATGGCGCGAAAATGAAAAAACCCGCGGAGCTTCGGCTCATCCCCGCGACTCCGTTGCCGGATGGTGCGAAAGGAGAGAATCGAACTCTCACGGGTTGCCCCACTGGAACCTAAATCCAGCGCGTCTACCAATTCCGCCACTTTCGCAACGTCGCGCGGTGACGATTCAATCGGGAAGATTGGTGGGCCGTGAAGGATTCGAACCTTCGACCTATTGATTAAGAGTCAACTGCTCTACCAACTGAGCTAACGGCCCGTTATCTTCCCGCCGAAGCGGCTACGACGCGACATTATGCCGCATCCTGGAACTGGGGTGGAAGACGGGATTTGAACCCGCGACCCTCGGAATCACAATCCGATGCTCTAACCAACTGAGCTACATCCACCATTTCAGAACTTTTCCCTGCCTTGGCGCGGCTTGCCTGGCGCGCCCGGCAGGAATCGAACCTGCAACCGCCGGCTTAGAAGGCCGGTGCTCTATCCAGTTGAGCTACGGGCGCCTGCCGGGATGATACCGGCCGTGCCCGTCCGCATCCATGCGCGGTGGAATTGTTTGCCGTCCTGGGGCCGGCTGGTCGGGGCAGGGGGATTCGAACCCACGACTTCCAGCTCCCAAAGCTGGCGCTCTACCAGGCTGAGCTATACCCCGGGGTGCCGCACGGAGCCCGACCGGCGCGCCGTTACCTCTCAACTGTAGCGCGGACCCCACCGGTGTGCCGAAGCCATCGGGCGGGTGCCGCTGAACAAAAAGGGTGCCGAAGCACCCTGTTTGCAAATAATGGCGCGCCCGGAGAGATTCGAACTCCCGACCACCAAGTTCGTAGCCTGGTGCTCTATCCAGCTGAGCTACGGGCGCGCAGCGGCGAAATTATGGGGGACAGTGGCGGACAGGTCAATGCCTGTGCGCGCATCGGCTGATGAATCCGCAGATTGGCGCTGCCGCCGTCCTGCCCCACTTGCAAAAAAACGCCGCCAAAAGGCGGCGATTTCAACCTGGCGGAGTGAGAGGGATTCGAACCCTCGATCAGGCTTTTGACCCAATACTCCCTTAGCAGGGGAGCCCCTTCGGCCACTCGGGCATCACTCCGTAACTGGTTCCGACGCAGCCAATCAGGCCAAACCGGCCGCATAGGATAGCCTTTCAGTCGGCCTTGGGTAAACCCGCAGTTTGTGCGCCTTCAGGCGCTGCGTCATCTTTTTGGATGCGCTGGAAGATTTCCTCGCGATGCACCGCCACGTCCTTGGGCGCCGTGATGCCAATGCGCACCTGGTTGCCCTTGACGCCCAGCACGGTAACCGTGACCGAGTCGCCAATCATCAGGGTCTCTCCCACCCTTCGCGTCAGAATCAGCATCGCCTGCCCTCCGGATACATCCTTGCACCGGCCCGCGCGGCCTGGCGGCCTTCCGCGGTTCCCCTGCCGCACGATAGCGGCCTGTCCCGATGGTAGTGCGCGCCTGTCCGGGGCGCAATCAAGCGCCCCGCTGCCTATCAGGCCAGTCGTTGCGCTACCCAAGCCGGAACCGCCGCCAACGCAGCCACCAGGGCCGGGCCATCCGCGCCGCCGCCCTGGGCCATGTCCGGCCGGCCGCCGGCCTTGCCGCCGATCTGGGCCGCCACGTGGGCCAGCAGTTCGCCCGCCTTTACCTTGCCCAGCGCCGAGCCCTGCACGCCGGCCACCAGGGAGGCTTTGCCCGCCTCGGCCGAGGCAAGCACGATCACGGCGTCGCCCAAGCGCGCCTTGAGCTGGTCCACCGCATCACGCAGCGACTTCGCATCCAGGCCCTCGATGCGTGCAGCCACCACTTTCACTCCGGCAATCTCGGGCGCCGAAGCGGCCAGGTCGGCGGTGGCACCAGCGGCGGCCTTGGCCTTGAAAGACTCCAACTCGCGCTCGAGCTTGCGCTGGCGCTCCAGCAACTGGCGCAGCTTTTCCACCACGTCGCCGGCGCTGCTTCCCAGCAGCTGCGCGGCTTCGTCCAGCCGTCGCTCTTCCTGCGCGAAATAAGCCAGCGCGCCCTCCCCTGTCACCGCCTCGATCCGGCGCACGCCCGCGGCCACGCCGCCTTCGCTGACAATCTTGAACACGCCGATATCGCCGGTGTGGTGGACGTGGGTGCCGCCGCACAGCTCGGTGGAAAACCCGCCCATGCGCAGCACCCGCACATGCTCGCCATACTTTTCGCCGAACAGCGCCATAGCGCCAAAATCCAGCGCCTCCTGCATGCCCATGTGATGCACTTCGGCTTCGGCATTGCCGCGGATCTGGGCGTTCACCAGCGCCTCGATGCGCGCCAGGTCGGCGGCGGCAATGGCCTGGAAATGCGAGAAATCGAAGCGCAGCCGATCCGGCGCCACCAGCGAGCCCTTCTGGCTGACGTGATCACCCAACACCTCGCGCAGTGCGGCGTGCAGCAGGTGGGTGGCGGAATGGTTGAGCACCACGGCCTGGCGCCGGGCGCCGTCCACGCGGGCCGAAACCAGGTCGCCCACCGCCAGTTGGCCACTGGACAAATGCCCCAGGTGGCCGTGGAACGCGCCCGACACTTTCACCGTATCGCGAACATCGAAGCGATCACCGCGCGGATCCAGCAGCAGGCCGGTGTCGCCCACCTGGCCGCCGGATTCGGCATAAAAGGGGCTGCGGTCCAGCACCACGATGGCCTGGTCGCCTGCAGCGATGGCCGGCACCGGCTTGCCGTCGCGCACCAGCGCCAACACGCGGCAGCCGTCCGCTTCCAGCGCTTCATAGCCGGCAAACTCGGTGGGGCGCAGCGTGGCAATCAGGTCGGCCGGAAGCCCGGCGCTACCGGCGAACTTGCTGGCGGCGCGGGCGCGCTCGCGCTGCTGGTCCATCAATCCGTCGTACTCGTCCAAGGCGCCCTCCGCAAGCGCCCAGCCTTTTTCGGCGTTCTCGCGCAGCAGGTCGGCAATCAGGTCGGGCGGGCAGCCGTAAGTGTCGTGCAGCTGGAACAGTTGGTCACCGCGGATACGGTTGCCCGAGGCCTGCAGGTAGTCCTGCAACCGGGCCATGCCGGCGTCCAGGGTTTGGCCAAACGCAGCCTCCTCGCCCTTGAGCGCCTGTTCCACCAGCGCGCGCCTGGCAACGAGCTCGGGATAGGCCTCGCCCATCACGTCCACCAGCGGCTGCACCATGCGCCAGAACTGGCCGTCGGCGCTGAGACCGTCCAGCTTCCAGAAATGGCGGATGGCGCGACGGATGATCCGGCGCAGCACGTAGCCGCGGCCTTCATTGGACGGCAGCACGCCGTCCACGATGAGGAAACTGCAGGCGCGGATGTGGTCGGCGATGACGCGCAGGGATTTATGCTCGAGCTCGCCGGACTTGTTGGTGAGCGCGGCGGCGGCCTTGATCAGGTGCTGGAACAGGTCGATCTCGTAGTTGCTGTGCACGTGCTGCAGCACGGCGGCAATGCGCTCCAGGCCCATGCCGGTGTCCACGCACGGCGCCGGCAGCGGCACCAGCGTGCCGTCGGGCTGGCGGTCGTACTGCATGAACACGTTGTTCCATATCTCGATGTAGCGGTCGCCGTCCTCGTCGGGGCTGCCCGGAGGGCCGCCAGCGATGTGGTCGCCGTGATCGTAGAAAATCTCGGTGCACGGGCCGCAGGGGCCGGTATCCGCCATCTGCCAGAAGTTGTCGGACGCATACGGCGCGCCCTTGTTGTCGCCGATGCGGATGATGCGCTCGGCAGGCAGCCCCATCTGCTTGTTCCAGAGGTCGAAGGCTTCGTCATCGGTGTGGTAGATGGTGACCAGCAGGCGATCCTTGGGCAGGCCCCAGACTTCGGTCAGCAGCTCCCAGGCATAGGCGATGGCGTCACGCTTGAAATAGTCGCCGAAGCTGAAATTGCCCAGCATTTCGAAAAACGTGTGGTGACGGGCGGTGTAGCCCACCTGGTCCAGGTCGTTGTGCTTGCCGCCGGCGCGCACGCAGCGCTGGGAGCTGGCGGCGCGCACGTAGCTGCGCTTCTCGGCGCCCAGGAAGACATCCTTGAACTGCACCATGCCGGCATTGGTGAACAGCAG
>JANORD010000154.1:0-14922 GCA_031415095.1 Lysobacteraceae bacterium | reverse complement strand
AAGGGGATAAACCGTGGGTCTTTTCGGAAATACCAAGACACCGCTCGTCGGCCTGGACATCAGTTCAACGGCCGTCAAGCTTCTGCAGCTCACCGAGTCCGGTGGGCGCTATCGCGTGGAGCACTACGCGGTGGAGCCCCTGCCCCCCAATGCCGTGGTCGAGAAGAACATCGTCGAGGTCGAGGCGGTCGGGGAGGCCATCAAGCGGGCGGTGGCCCGTTCGGGCACCAAGGCCCGCCATGCGGCGGCGGCGGTGTCAGGCTCCTCGGTGATCACCAAGATCATCCCCATCCAGGGCGACCTGGACGAGGACTCGCTGGAGGACCAGGTCCAACTGGAGGCCTCCAACTACATTCCCTACCCCATCGACGAGGTCAGCATTGACTTCGAGGTGCTGGGGCCGGCCCCCGGCAATCCGGAGATGATTCAGGTGATGCTGGCGGCCTCGCGCACCGAGAACGTCGAGCTTCGGCAATCGGCACTCGAGCTGGGCAACCTGATCGCCAAGGTCATCGACGTGGAAGCGTTCGCCATGGAAAACGCCTTCAAGCTGGTCGCGGACCAGCTGTCGGTGCCCAAGGACGCGATCGTGGCGCTGGTGGACATCGGCGCCACCATGACCACGCTGAACGTGCTTCGCGGCCAGCGCAGCATCTACACCCGCGAGCAGGTGTTCGGCGGCAAGCAGCTCACCGACGAAGTGATGCGTCGCTACGGCCTGAGCTACGACGAAGCCGGCTTGGCCAAGCGCCAGGGCGGCCTGCCGGAAAGCTACGAAGTCGAGGTGCTCGAGCCGTTCAAGGAGGCGCTGGTGCAGCAGGTCAGCCGCCTGCTCCAGTTCTTCTACGCCGGCAGCGACTTCAACCGGGTGGACCAGGTGGTCCTGGCCGGTGGCTGTGCGTCCATCGCAGGCATCGGTAACCTCGTGGAAGAACAGCTGGGCGTCCCGACCGTCATCGCCAACCCCTTGGCCAACATGGCCTTGGGCCCGCGCGTCCAGGCGCATGCCCTGGCGCAGGATGCGCCGGCACTGATGATTGCCTGCGGCCTGGCCCTGAGGAGCTTCGACTAATGGCCAGAATCAACCTACTTCCCTGGCGCGCCGAACGGCGCAAGCTGCGCCAGAAGGAATTCATCAGCATGCTGGGACTCGCGGCGGGCGCAGCCCTGCTGGTGAGCTTCCTCATCGTCATGTACTACAGCGGGCAGGTGGAGGGGCAGCAGAACCGGAACGCCTACCTGCGCGAGCAAATCGTGATCGTTGACGAGCAGATCAAGCAGATCGAAGAGCTCGACAAGAAGAAGGCGAACCTGCTGGCTCGCAAGCAGGTGATCGAGCAGCTGCAGGCCAGTCGTTCCCAGATGGTGCACCTGTTCGACGAACTCGTGCGTACCATTCCCGAGGGCGTCCGCCTGACGTCGATCAAGCAGACTGGCAACGTCCTCACCTTCGAAGGTCTGGCGCAGTCCAACGCGCGGGTCAGCTCCTACATGCGCAATCTCGAAGAGTCTGGCTGGATGACCAATCCCGACTTGACCGTCATCGAGACCAAGGGTGATGACAAAGGGTTGCCGAACATGTTCACCCTCAAGGTCACCCTGAAGAGCCCCAATAGTCCCGAAGCCGAGGAAGCGGGGGTGCCGGTGGAAGCGGCTCCCGCTCCGGCGGCAGCCGTTGCCGGAGGTGCGCCGTGAGCAGCAAGAAGATCGACCTGCGCAACCTGGATTTCAACAACTCCGGTGCTTGGCCGCTGCAGATCAAGCTGGTTTTCTGCCTGCTGATAGCTTTGATAATCGTAGGCTTGGTCTGGTACCTGTTCGTGAGCGACCAGCGCCTGACGCTGGCGGCCGAGGAGGCCACCGAGCAAACCCTTCGCACCGAGTTCCAGGGCAAGCAGGGCCGTGCGGCCAACCTCGAGCCGCTCAAGCAGCAGCTCGCGCAGATGGAAGTGATGCTGCAGCAGATGCTGCGCCAGCTGCCCAGCAAGAATGAAATGCCCGACCTCATCGTCGATGTCTCGCAGACCGCACTGGCGAGCGGCATCAACAACGAACTGTTCCAGCCTGGCGGCGAGACGGCGCTTGAGTTCTATGCCGAAAAGCCGATCGCACTGCGGATGGCGGGTGACTATCACCAGTTTGGCGCCTTCGTCAGCGGCGTCGCATCGCTTCCGCGCGTGGTCATCATGACCATGCACGACATCTCGCTGAAGCCGCGCGGTCCGGACGACAGCACCCTGGTTCTGGAAGGCACGGTAAAGACCTACCGGTATCTGGACGAAGAAGAGTCCGCGGCGACTGATCCCGCTGCCGCGGCGCCCGCAGCCACTGCCGGAGGTGTCCAGTGATGGCCGCCCAGCTCGCGCGGAAAGCGCTCGGTGCGGCTCTCTTGCTCGCAATGGCTGCTTCGCTCACATCCTGCACGCGCGGCAGTCGCGACCTCGAGGCCTGGGTTGCCGAGGTCAGGGCCCGTCCGGCGCCGCCGTTGGAGCCACTGCCGGTGATGAGGCAGTTCGAGACGTTCGAATATGCCGCGCAGAACCTGCGTGATCCGTTCAGCAAGCCGGACGTTGACCGCGAAGGCAACAACGGGCTGCGGCCAGATCCGAACCGCCGCAAGGAAATCCTCGAGGCGTTCCCGCTCGACAGCTTGGACATGGTGGGCACCATCGGTTCCGGCGACGGGGTCATTGCCCTGGTGATGGGGCCTGACAAGGTCACCTACCGGGTGCGTGCAGGTAACTACATGGGGCTCAGCGACGGTCGCGTTACCGCGGTCGCTGATGACCGGATTGAAATGGTCGAACTCGTACCTGATGGGGCCGGCGGTTGGCTTGAGCGTCAAGCCAAAATCGCCCTTGACGACAATTGATTGGGGGAATGCACGATGACCGCGAATAACACGATCGGCCAGACGAAGGGCACCAAGCGTCATTGGTTGCTTGCCTTGGGAGCGCTCACCGTCGGACTGACGGCGTCGCTGTCGGCAATGGCTGCGAACGTCCTTCAGGACGTGCGCTACGCCGCTGCCGCCGGGGGCAAGGTCGACATCACCCTGGAGTTTGCCGAGCCAGTGGGGGATGTCCAGGCCTTCACCACCGATGCACCGCCGCGTATCGCGGTGGATATCCCCGACACCACCAACGGCCTGACCCAGCGTCGGCTGGTGATTGGCAGCGGCGCGACCTCGGCGGTTTCCGCGGTCGAGGCCGGTGGCCGGACCCGGGTGGTGGTGGACCTGTTCCGCCCCGCCGGTTACACCACGCGCAGCGAAGGCAACCTCCTCGTGCTCACGGTGGATGCCGGCGCAGTGCAGAGCAATTCGGCCAACACCATGGCCAGCGGCTCGGATCCGACCAAGCGGGCCGCCTCCGGCGTCGCGGTTGAGAACATCGATTTCCGGCGCGGCGAGAATGGCTCGGGCCGGATCATCCTGCGTTTCGACGGGGATGGCGCCACCGCCGACCTGCGCAACGAAGGCTCCAAAGTGGTGGTGGATGTCGCCAATGCCAGTATTCCGGAGAACCTGCGCCGCAGCCTGGACGTGACGGACTTCGCAACGCCGGTGCTGTCGCTGGAGCCGGGCAACAATGCGGGCAGCACCCGCCTGGTGATCAATACCACCGGTGGCTACGAGTCCATGGCCTACCAGACCGGCAACGAATACGTCATCGAGATCGCGCCCAAGCGTGCGGCGGTGATTGCTTCCACCGGAACGGCCCGCGCGGCCGGTGCCGTGAGTGGCGAGGCCGCGGCGCAGAGCTACAGCGGCAAGGCAGTGACGTTCAACTTCCAGGACGTGCCGGTGCGCACCGTGCTGCAGCTGATTGCCGAGGAATCCAACCTCAACATCGTGGCTTCCGATACCGTGCAGGGCAACGTCACGCTGCGCCTGATCAACGTGCCTTGGGACCAGGCCATGGAGATCGTGCTGCGCGCCAAGTCGCTCGACAAGCGCCGCGATGGCAACGTGATCTGGGTTGCGCCGCAGCGTGAAATTGCTGATTTCGAGAAGGCTCGGGCTGATGCCCGTATTGCCCTGGAGGATCGCGAGGCGCTGGTCACCGAGTACATCCCGATCAACTACGGCAACGCCCAAGAGATCGCCAGCCTGCTGACGGACCAGAGCAAGAGCAGCAGTGCCGGTGGCGCCGGTGGCACCGTGCAGAACAAGGGCTTCTTGTCCCCGCGCGGCAGCGTCAGTTTCGACAACCGCACCAACACGCTGCTGCTGATCGACGTGCCGGCCAAGATCGTGGAGATCCGCCAACTGCTGGCAACCTTGGATCGCCCGGTGGATCAAGTGCTCATCGAGGCGCGCATCGTGGTGGCGGCCGAGAAGTTCGCCCGCGAGTTGGGCGTGCTGTTCGGTGTCCAGGACCGCGTTGGCACCCTCGAAGACGCCGCCGAAGCGGGCGAGACGACCAGCGATTCCGGCTTCCTTGTTGGCTTGCCGCTGGCCACCCCCGCTGGACTGCTGAACCTCAGCATCCTGCGCCCGGACATCCAGCTTGACCTGGAACTCTCCGCCCTTGAAGAAGAAGGCCGCGGCGAAGTGGTCTCCAACCCGCGCGTAATCACAGCCAACCAGCGCGAAGCCATCATCCGCCAGGGTGATGAAGTGGGGTACCTGACCATCCAGCCGGCTACGACCCCGGGCGGCGTGGCGCAGGCCACCGTCGAGTTCAAGGAAGTACTGCTCGAGCTCAAGGTCACCCCGACCATCACGCAGGACAACCGCGTCTATCTCAACCTGATGGTGAAGAAAGACGAGGTGAACGAGTTGATTGCTAACCCGGCCGGTGGTTTCGTGCCACAGATCGCCCGTCGCGAAGTCAGCACGGCCGTGCTGATCGACAATGGCCAGACGGTGGTGGTCGGCGGCGTGTACGAGTTCAAGACCCGGGAAGACCTGCGCAAGGTGCCGTATCTCGGCGACCTGCCACTGTTGGGCAATCTGTTCAAGAACAGCAGCCGCACGTCCGAAAAGGCCGAGCTGCTGATCTTCGTGACGCCGCGCATCCTCCAGGTGGCGCGCCGGAACTGAACATGCCAGTCGCCGTTTCGCACAGGGCCGCGCAAGCGGCCCTGTGTCGTTGTGGGCCCGCCGCAAGCCGACGCAGCGCATGAATCCGCTGCGCATCCAGCTGCCGGCCGGGGCAACGTTGTTCCGCGAAGGGGATGACCCCGGCACGGCCTTTCTGATCGAGTCGGGCGAGATCGAAGTACGCACCCGACAACGCGGCCGCGACGTGGTGCTGAGCCTGCTCGGCCAAGGCGACTTGGTGGGCGAAATGGCCGTGATTGACGATTCGCTGCGGACGGCCACGGCAACCGCCATCAGTGACTGCGTCCTGTTCCCGATCGACCGCCAGCAAATCACCGAACGCCTGGCCGGCACCGATCCCATCATCCGGTCGCTGCTGGAGGGGCAGTTAAAGCGCTACCGCGGTGCGCTGGCGGCCCTGCAGGGCAAGGCGGCCGCGCCCGATATCGCCTCACCTTCGGAGCTTTTGGGCATCAGCAAGATCCGCTTGGAATCGCAGCTGCGCGAGGCGCTGGCTAGCCGGCTGCTCCAGGTTAGCTTCCAGCCGCTGTTGGACGTACCGGCGGGCCACATCGCCGGCTACGAAGCGCTGGTGCGCTGGAACCATCCGGAGCGCGGGGCCATCTCACCGGCTGAATTCGTTGCGCTGGCCGAGGAAACCTCGCTGATCGTGCCGGTGGGCGAGTACGTCATCGACACCGCCTGCGAGGCCATCGCCAGCCTGATTGCCGCCGGCGCCGAGCCGTCGCCCTTCATCGCGGTGAATGTGTCGTCCCGACAGCTGGCGCATCCAGGCCTGATCGAGCGAATCGTCGCGCGTGTTGGTGCCGCCAAGCTGCCGCGCGGCAGCCTGAAAATCGAGATCACCGAAAGCCAGATCCTTGATTACGCGCTGGTGGAAGACGTGATTGCGGTGTGCCATGCCCACGGCATCCACGTCGCGTTGGACGACTTCGGCACTGGCTACTCGCATCTGAGCCATCTACACAGGCTTGCCTTCGACACCATCAAAATTGACCAGTCGTTCTCTCGCAACATGGTCTGCGAGCCGAGGGCGATGGCGATCGTCGAGGCCATCGTGCAGCTGGGCCGCTCGCTGTCGGCGGAAATCGTGGTGGAAGGGATAGAAACCCCCGAGCAGTTGGCCGCCCTCCGGTGCCTGGGCTGCCGCTATGCGCAGGGTTACCTGATTGGCCATCCCCGTACGCTGCAGCAGCTCCTGCAGGACTGCTGAAGCGGGCCTGTGCCGCTGGTGTAAGCTTCCTGCGCTAACAAATACAGGCTTCCCGCGTGCTCCCCACCCATACCCTGATGGCCGCTGCCGCCACTTCCAGTCTCGACGACCGCATCCAATCCGCACTCGGGCCGGTGGCCGACTGGCTTGCCGCGGTGGTTTTCGCCGAGATGCCCCTGCCTGGCGGCCTGCGCGCGTCGGCCATCGTGATCTGGCTCGCCGTTGCCTCGGTCATTTTCACGGTGTACTTCCGCTTCGTGAACCTGCGCGGCTTCGTCCATGGCTTCCGGGTTATACGCGGCGACTATGCCGACCCGGATGGCCCCGGTGAAGTGAGCCATTTTCAGGCGCTGACGTCGGCGCTGTCGGGCACGGTGGGCCTGGGCAACATCGCCGGCGTGGCGGTGGCCATCACGGTGGGCGGGCCGGGCGCCACGTTCTGGATGATCGTGGCCGGCCTGCTGGGTATGTCCTCGAAGTTCGTGGAATGCACGCTGGGCGTGATGTATCGGCAGCACAACGCCGATGGCAGCTTTTCCGGCGGGCCGATGTACTACCTGCGCCAGGGCATCGCGGTGAACCATCCGCGCCTGGCGGGGCTGGGCCGCTTCCTGGCGGTGTTCTATGCCGCCTGCATCGTCGGCGGTGCGGTGGGCTCGGGTGCGCTGTTCCAGGCCAACCAGACCTATGCCCAGGTGCTCAACGTCACCGGCGGCGCCGAGGGACCACTGGCCGGGCGCGGCTGGCTGTTTGGAATCGGCCTGGCCGCATTGACCGGCATCGTCGTGGTTGGCGGCATAACCCGCATCGGCCAGGTGACCGCGCGCCTGGTCCCGGCCATGGCCGCCCTCTACCTGCTGGGCGGCGCGGCGGTACTGTTGGTGAACATCGAGCGCCTGCCCGATGCGTTCGCCGCCATCGCGCACGGCGCGTTCAGCGGTGATGCCGCCTATGGTGGCGTGCTGGGCGCACTGATCGTCGGCTTCCGCCGCGCGGCGTTTTCAAACGAAGCGGGGCTGGGCTCGGCGGCCATCGCCCACTCGGCGGTGCGCACTCGCGAGCCGCTCACCGAGGGCTTCGTGGCGCTGTGGGAGCCGTTCATCGACACGGTGGTGATCTGCACCGTCACCGCGCTGATCATCATCGTGTCGGGCCAATACCTGCAGCAGGGGCTGGACGGAGTGGCGTTGACCTCAGGCGCCTTTGCCTCGGTGTTCAGCTGGTTCCCGTACGTGTTGACGGTGGCGGTGTTCCTGTTCGCGTATTCCACCATGATCACCTGGGGCTACTACGGCACCAAGGCCGTGGGTTTCCTCACCGGTGAGTCCAAGCTCGCCATGAACCTGTTCAAGGCCATCTTCCTGCTGATGACGGCGGTGGGCTGCTCGATGCAGCTGGGCAGCATCATTGGTATCGCCGATGCGATGCTGCTGCTGATGTCCATTCCCAACCTGATCGGCGTGTATTTGCTGCTGCCGGTGGTGCGCCGTGAGCTGGACAGTTACCTGGCCCGGCTGAAGTCGGGCGAAATTCGGCCCCATGTTGCCAAGGAGATCGCGCGATGAGCACCCAAGCCGGCATGCCGCTGCACTGGAAGATCGCGATTGGTTTTGCCGCCGGCCTCACCGCCGGGCTGGCGGTTCACTATTCCTCAGGTAGCGACGCCACTTGGGTTACCGCGCTGACGGCTTACGTGACGCAGCCGTTCTCGACGCTGTTCCTGAGTTTGATTTTCATGATGATCGTGCCGCTGCTGTTCTCGGCGCTGGTGGTGGGCGTTTCCGAGATGGGAGACGTGGCGTCGCTGGGCCGCATTGGCTGGCGCACGCTGGGCTACACGGTGCTGCTGTCGGCCATCGCGGTGCTGCTGGGCCTGGTGATGGTGGGCGTATTCAAGCCGGGCGCGGGCGTGGACCCGGCGCTCGCCCAGCAGCTGCTCAGCGAAGGCGCCGAGCGCGCGCAGGCCATCGTCCGCGACAGCCAGGTGCAGCCCACTGGCATGGCGATGCTGCTTTCGATCGTGCCGCAAAACGCCATTAACGCCGCCTCTGACAACGGCACCATCCTGGCACTGATGTTCTTCTCGCTGATGTTTGGCGTGGGCATCGTGCTCAGCCCGCCTTCGCCGGCCTTGGCCACGCTCAAGCGCGGCATCGAGGGGCTCTTCGAAGTGTCGATGACCTTGATTGGACTCATCATCCGGCTGGCGCCGTATGCGGTCTTCTGCTTCATGTTCAACCTGGCGGTGCTGTTCGGCTGGGAGCTGCTGGTGCGGCTGGGTGCCTATGTGCTGGTGGTCGTGGGCGCACTGGCGGTGCATCTTTTCCTGGTCTATCCAGCGGTGCTCAAGTTCCTGGGCGGCTACTCCCCGCTGCGGTTTTTTCGCGCCGTGCAGGAGGCCATGCTGATGGCCTTCAGCACCGCGTCCAGCAATGCCACCTTGCCCACGGCGCTGCGCGTCGCCGATGAAAAGCTGGGCCTGCCGCGCCATGTCTCGCGCTTCGTGCTCACCATTGGCGCCACTGCCAACCAAAACGGCACCGCGCTGTTCGAAGGCGTCACGGTCCTCTTCCTGGCGCAGTTCTTCGGGATCGAACTGTCGCTGCTGCAGCAGTTCACGGTGATGCTGGTCTGCATCCTGGGCGGCATCGGCACCGCCGGCGTACCCTCGGGCTCGCTGCCGGTGGTGGCCCTGATCTGCGTGATGGTGGGCGTGCCCGCCGAGGGCATCGGCCTGGTGTTGGGCGTGAACCACTTCCTGGACATGTGCCGGACCACGGTGAACGTGACCGGCGACCTGGCGATCGCCACGCTGGTGTCGCAGGGCGAGAGCCACCGGCCCGCCGCCGCGCCACTGGCTGGCGTGGCACCCGACCTGTGAGCCTGCCGCAGGCCTAGCAGCGCCCCGCCCGGGCCGCAACCGCGACAGCATCCCGGCGGGATGGGACAATGGCCCGCCCGCAACCGGCGGGAGCCTGCCCTCGACTCCCATGACGACCCCGACGCGCCGCGAACTTGCCAACGCCATCCGATTCCTGGCCATGGACGCCGTGGAGGCCGCCAAGTCCGGGCATCCGGGCATGCCCATGGGCATGGCCGATATCGCTGAAGTGCTCTGGAACGATTTCCTGCAGCACAGCCCGAACAACCCCAAGTGGTTCAACCGCGACCGCTTCGTGCTGTCCAACGGCCACGGCTCGATGCTGGTTTACGCGCTGCTGCACCTGTCGGGCTACGACCTGCCGCTGGCGCAGCTCAAGCAGTTTCGCCAACTGCACAGCAAGACCGCCGGCCATCCCGAGTACGGCCACACGCCGGGCGTGGAAACCACCACCGGCCCGCTGGGCCAGGGCCTGGCGAACGCGGTGGGCATGGCGCTGGCCGAGAAAGTGCTGGCGCAGCGCTTCAATCGCCCCGAGTTCGAGGTGGTGGACCACCGTACCTGGGTCTTCATGGGCGACGGCTGCCTGATGGAAGGCATCTCACACGAGGCGGCCTCGCTGGCCGGTACGTGGGGACTGGGCAAGCTGGTGGCGTTCTGGGACGACAACCGGATTTCCATCGACGGCGACACCGCGGGCTGGTTCACCGACGATACTGCCGCCCGCTTCGAGGCCTATGGCTGGCAGGTGATCCGGAGCGTGGACGGCCATGATCCGGTCGAGATCGGCCAGGCCATCCGCACCGCGCAGGCCGAAACCGAGCGGCCCACGCTGATCTGCTGCCGCACCACGATTGGTTTCGGTTCGCCCGCCAAGGCAGGCAAGGAATCGAGCCATGGTGCCCCGCTGGGCAAGGACGAGATCGCCGCCACCCGCGCCGCCCTGGGCTGGCCGCATGCGCCGTTCGAAATCCCGCCGGCCATCGCCGACGGCTGGCGCGCCGGCAATGCCGGCCTGGTGCGCGAGGAGCAGTGGAATCGGCTGTTCGACAGCTATGCGCGCTCGCATCCGGCCTTGGCCGCAGAGTTGGTGCGGCGCTCGCATGGCGAGCTTCCGGAGGGTTTTTCCGAAGCCGCGGCGGCTTACGCGGCCAAGCTGCAGCTCGAAGGCCCGGCCGTCGCGTCGCGCAAGGCGTCGCAGATGGCGCTGGATGCGTTCGGTCCGCTGTTGCCGGAACTGATCGGCGGCTCCGCTGACCTGGCGCATTCCAACCTCACGCTGTGGAAGGGCAGCAAGTCGGTCACCACCGGCGACGCCAGCGCCAACTACATCCACTACGGCGTGCGCGAGTTCGGCATGAGCGCCATCAGCAATGGCCTTGCGCTGCACGGGGGCTTCATTTCCTACGACGCCACGTTCCTGGTGTTCTCGGACTACTCGCGCAACGCGCTGCGCATGTCGGCACTGATCCCCACGCGCGCCATCCACGTGTTCACGCACGACTCCATTGGCCTGGGCGAAGACGGCCCGACCCACCAGCCGGTGGAGCACTTGGCCTCGCTGCGCCTGATCCCCAACAACGACGTGTGGCGGCCCTGCGACGCGGTGGAATCGGCGGTGTGCTGGCAGGCCGCGATCGAGCGCACCGACGGCCCTAGCTGCCTCATCTTCAGCCGCCAGACCCTGGCCCACCAGCACCGCACCACGCCGCAGCTGGGCGACATCGCCCGCGGCGGCTACGTGCTCAGCGATCCGGGCGAAGCCCGCTTCGACCTGATCCTGATGGCCACCGGCTCGGAAGTGGAGCTGGCCATGGAGGCCATGCGCCAGCTGGCTGGCGAGGGCATCAAGGCGCGCGTGGTATCCCTGCCCAGCACCAACGTGTTCGACCGCCAGCCGCTGGAGTGGCGTGAAGCCGTGCTGCCGTCGTGGTGCCGCAAGCGCGTGGCGGTGGAAGCCGGCGTCACCGGTTTCTGGCGCAAGTACGTGGGTCTGGATGGCGCGGTGATCGGCATCGACACGTTTGGCGCTTCGGCTCCGGCCGACCAGCTCTACCACCACTTCGGGATTACGGTGGAAGCGGTGGTGGCGGCGGCGAAGGCGCTGCGCTGATTTTTTTGACGCCTGACTGCGCCGCTCTGCACGCGGCACTCTGACTCAAAACGTGTTGATTGGCAGCTTCAGGTAGCGGATCCCGTTGGCTTCCGGCTCGGGCAGTGCGCCGGCGCGGATATTCACCTGCACGGCCGGCAGGATCAGTGCGGGCATGGCCAGGGTGGCATCGCGGGCGCTGCGCATGGCCACGTAGCTGGCCTCGTCCACGCTCTGCCGCACATGGATATTGCTGCGCTTCTGCTCGCCGATGGTGGTTTCGCATTGCAACGCGCGGCCGCCGGGGCCGTAGTCGTGGCAGACGAAGACGCGGGTGTCGTCAGGCAGCGTGTACAGGCGCTGGATGGACTGATAAAGCGTGGCCGCATCGCCTCCCGGGAAATCGCAGCGCGCGGTGCCGCCGTCGGGCATGAACAGCGAGTCGCCGGTGAACAGCGCATTGCCCACCAGGTAGGCCACGCTGTCGTTGGTGTGGCCAGGAACCGGGATGACGCAGCATTCGATCGCGCCCAAGGTGAAGCGTTCGCCGTCAGTGAACAGGTGGTCGAACTGCGAGCCGTCCACCGGGAAGTGATCGCCAAGGTTGAAGATCGGCCGGAAGGTCTTCTGCACTTTCCGTATGCCTTCGCCAATGGCCAGCACGGCGGCTGGCAACTGCGGCGTGAGCCAATGGCCGGCGCTGAAGTGGTCGGCATGCGCGTGGGTTTCGATGATCCAGCGCACGTGCAGGCCGCGCTCGCGCACCGCCGAAAGCACCAACTGCGCCGAGGTGGTCGAAGTGCGGCCGGACTTCGGGTCGAAGTCCAGCACTGGGTCGATGATCGCGGCCTCGCGAGAGGCCGGGTCGCTGACCAGGTAGGTCCAGGTGTTGCTGTCGGCGTGGAAGAAGGGCAGGACGTCGGGCGCGGACATGGCGATTGTTCCGGCGGAGGCTTGGGTTGAGTTTACGCCCGCCCGCGGCACGTGATCAGCGTGCGCGCGGCGCGGTTGCCGCCAGCGCCAGCGCCAGGATGCGGGCTTCGACGCGTTCGCCCAGGCCCGCCGGTTTGGACAGTCCCATCCGCTGCAGCGCCTCGCCGTCGGTGGCGTTGGGGCCGAACAGCGCGCGAATTATCAGCCGGGCCTTGCCTGCCGGAAGCGCGCTCTGGCGCTTGAGCCAAGCCAGCGCAGGCACCAGCCGCTGCTCCACCGGGGTGAAGTCACTGCCCATGGGGAAGTCGGGCAGCGAGCCGTCCCGGCGGAACGGCCCCAGCCGTGCGGCCAGCCGTTCGGGGCGACTATCTGCGCTGCCGGAGGGCAGCGCCGCGTCGCTGCCAAGCTTGCCGGCGGCGCGCGCCTGTGCGAGCAGCGAGGCTTGGAAGCGCGCGTCCGTGAGCTGCAGCATCGCCATTGTGCAGTCCTGGTCGCTGCGGCCGCGCAGGTCGGCAATGCCGTACTCGGTGATGGCGATGTCGCGCAGGTGGCGCGGGATGGTGGTGTGACCGTAGTTCCAAAGGATGTTCGACGACGCGCTGCCGCCGCTGCCGCGCACCGCCCGCAGCATCAGCATCGAGCGGGCATCTTTCAGCGCGTGCGCCATCGCCACGAAGTTGTACTGGCCGCCTACGCCGGAGACCACCCGGCCATCGTCCAAGGCGTCGGACACCGCCGCGCCCAGCGCCGTCATCATCATGCAGGTGTTGAAGAAGCGGGCATCGCGTCGCTGCTCCTGCTCCAAGGCTTGGTTGTTGCCGTAAAGCTCGTTGATGTGCGAAACCCGCGTCATGCCGATGCCGCGCGCCTGCTCGGCGTCCAGCCCGCGCAGCCAGGCGTAAAGGTCTTTCGATCCCAGGTAGAAGGCGCCGTCGAGGTAGCGGCCTTCGAACGCCAGCCGGGCGTCGTCCTCGGGGGTGCTGGCGTCGCGGTTCAGGCGCGCCATCGCCTCGGCGTCGTCGAGCACGCGGCGCGACAGGATGCCGGCCTGCGCCAGGCAGCGGAAACCGTCGTTCACCATTTCACTGGCGCCGTAGAGGCCGAGCCGGAACGGCTCGACGCCGCCGGCGGATTGGACCAGCGGTGAATCGGCCAGGCCCGGCGACAGCGCTTCCAGCGCCGCGCGGTAGACGGGGTTGCGCGTATGCCGCAGCACCAGCGCGTGGCATAGCGCATCCGACAGCGAGCCGATGCCGATCTGCAGCGTGCCGCCGTCGCGCACCAGGGTGCTGGCGTACAGGCCGATGGCGTAGTCGGCGTCGCTCACCGGTTCGCGCACCAGCGCGAACAGCTGCGGCGCGGGGCCCGGGATATCCAGCACCGCGTCGAAGAAATCCGCGGCGACCGCGCACGGGCCGTCGAGCCAGGGCAGGTGCGGGTCCACTTCGGCCAAGAGGTAAGGGCGTGGCTGCCCCAGGCGTGCCACCTCATCGAGCATGTCGAAAGTGAGGTCGGGGTTGCAGCTCAGGCTCAGGCGCGTGCCGCCGGGCTCGCGCGCCACTTTCTGCACCAGCGCGTTGACGCCGCGCGCGGCCACGGCGCGCGCCACGTGGGTGTAGTTGAGGCTCACGTAGTTGCACTGCGCCTGGCGCGAGCCCAGCAGGGCGCCGGACTGCATGTAGAACTCTTCCACGCTGATGTTGCCCGGGAGCACATCGCGAAGGCGGGCATCGGCGTAGTCCAGCCGCGGGAAATCCGCGCCGAACTGGCGATCCAGGAACGGCGCCAGGAAGCGCCCCTGCAGGCCCTTGCCGGCCACCGGCGGGGTGAGCGAAAGCGCTGTGAGCAGGGTCAGCGACAAGGCCGGGTCGGCAGCTACCCGCCGGGTGATGGCGTTGAGCAGCCGATGCGGCTTGCCCAAGCCCAGCGGCGCGGCCAGCACCAGTTCCGGGCCGCTGCGGGCCAGCAGCAGGTCCACGGCGTGTTCAAGGGTGTCGAGCGCGGTGGGCGGGGACATGGCGGGCCGGGGCAGGAAGACCCTATGAGTATCGCACCGGCGACGGTAGGGCTTGACATCCGCGATTACAGGTGTAAATTCTAATAAAATTACAGGCGTAATCAAATGCAGATCAGCGAAGCCGAATCGGTCGTGATGCAGGAACTCTGGAAGCGCAGCCCGCTGGCGGCTGACGAGGTGCATGCCGCCCTCGCCGGCCAGCAGGCGTGGCAGGAGGCAACGGTGAAGACGCTGCTCAACCGCCTGCTCAACAAGGGGGCCATCCGCGCCGAACGCGACGGCCGCCGCTACCGCTACGCGCCGGTGCTGACCCACGCCCAGTGGCTCAAGGGGGAAAGCGAAGGCCTGCTCGAGCGCCTGTTCGGTGGCCGCGTGGCGCCGATGGTGGCGCACTTCACCCAGGGCCGGCGCCTGAGCCGCAAGGACATCGCCGAACTCAAGAAGTTGGTCCGGGAGCTGGACGATGAAGGCTGAGTTGGCGTGGCTGCTGTGGGAGGCGAGCTTGGCCGGCACCGCCGCCGTCGCATTGGTACTGGCGCTGCGCAGGCCGCTGCGCGCCGCTTTCGGTGCAGGTGCCGCTTACGCCGCCTGGGGCGTGGTGCCCGCAGCGCTGGTGGCGGTGCTGGTGCCAGCCGCGGCGACGCCGCTGGTTCCGATACTGATGGCAGCGGCGCCCGCCGTCGCGCGCGCCGCCGCGGCCCCTGCCCTGGCGCCGGCC
>JANORD010000153.1:0-5512 GCA_031415095.1 Lysobacteraceae bacterium | reverse complement strand
CGAACCTGGGCAAGAAGTCGCTCACCGAGATCAAGGAAGTGCTGGCACAGCGCGGCCTTTCCCTCGGCATGAAGCTGGAGAACTGGCCGCCGGCCGGCCTGCAGCAGGGCATGCTGGGCTGAGCCCGGTAATTCACTAAGGAACCACGACCATGCGCCATCGGAATTCTGGACGCCAACTCAGCCGTAACAGTGCCCATCGCGATGCGATGTTCAGCAACATGGCGGCGTCCCTGATCAAGCACGAACTGATCCGTACCACCCTGCCCAAGGCCAAGGAACTGCGCCGCGTCGCCGAACCGCTGATCACCATCAGCAAGATCGATGGCGTTGCGAATCGTCGCCTGGCCATGTCCCGCCTGCGGGACAAGGAAGCGGTCGGCAAGCTGTTCGTCGAGCTGGGCCCGCGTTACCAGGCCCGTCCCGGCGGCTACCTGCGCATCCTCAAGTGCGGCTTCCGTCCGGGCGACAACGCCCCGATGGCCTATGTCGAGCTGGTGGATCGCCCGCGTGACGTGGCTGAAGCCGCCGAGTAATCCGGCGGCTCAGCGGCACTCAAGACCAAACCCCGGCCCCGGCCGGGGTTTTGTTTTCCGGCGCGGAACCTTCGCCCGCTGATGCGGTCTGTGTAATCTTGGCAGCACACAACCCGGGCCCCCCGTATGTCCATTAATCCCTTGCGTTGGTCATTTCGCGGCCAATATCTCTGCGGCTTCGTCGTTTGCGCTGCGCTTATCGGCTACGCGCTCTACGTGCAGCTGGGCATGCTCATGCTGCCTTGCCCGCTGTGCATCCTGCAGCGCTTGGCGTTCGCGGCGCTGGGGTTGGTCTTCCTCGCCGGCGGGCTGCATTCGCCGCGCGGACGGCTGGGGCGCGCCGCCTACGGCGTGCTGGCCCTGGGCGCCGCAGGCGTGGGCGCGGCCATCGCGGGCCGCCACGTTTGGCTGCAGTCGCTACCCCCTGGCGACGTCCCGCTATGCACCTCCATGGGCCTGGACTACATGGTGGAAGTGATGGGTCCCGGCGCGGCGCTGGCAAAAGTGCTGGCGGGTTCGGGCGAATGCGCCAAGGTGGACTGGACGTTCCTGGGCTACTCGATGCCGGCGTGGACGCTGGTGTGCTTCGTGCTGCTCGGCTTGGGCGCTGCGTGGGCCGCCATCCGCAAGCGTGCGTGAGCCGTTGGCCGGCTTGAACGCAATCACCGACAGGGCGCGAGCGCTGTGGCATGATTTCACCACACCCCCTACGCGTCTGGAATCACGATGAGCGCCACCGACCGCAGCTTGCAGCCCGTATCCGTTCCCGGTGATTGGACGCCGGCCGGCTGGCGCAGCCGCGCCGCCACCCAGCAGCCCATCTATCCCGACGCCGCTGCCCTGGCCCAAGTGCAGGATGAGCTGGGGCGGCTTCCGCCGCTGGTGACCTCCTGGGAAGTCCTGGCGCTTAAGAAGCAGCTGGCCGAGGCGCAGGAAGGCAAGCGCTTCCTGCTGCAGGGTGGCGACTGCGCCGAGAGTTTTGCCGACTGCGAGTCGGGGCTGATTTCAAACCGGCTCAAGGTGCTGCTGCAGATGAGCCTGGTGCTGGTACACGGCCTGCGCCTGCCGGTGGTGCGCGTGGGTCGCTTCGCCGGCCAGTACGCCAAGCCCCGCTCTACCGACATGGAAGAACGCGATGGCGTCTCGCTGCCCAGCTATCGCGGGGACTTCATCAACCAGCCCGAGTTCACGCCGGAAGCCCGGATCCCCGATCCGCGGCGCATGGTGAAAGGCCACGCGCGCTCGGCGATGACCATGAATTTCGTGCGCGCGCTGGTTGACGGCGGTTTTGCCGACCTGCACCACCCGGAGTATTGGGACCTGGGCTGGGTCACGCATTCGCCGCTGTCCGAGGAATACCAGCGGATGGTGGCCGCGGTGGCCGACGCGGTGCGCTTCATGGAAACCATTGCCGGCGAATCGCTGCACAACCTCAACCGCACTGATTTCTACACGTCGCATGAGGCGCTTCTGCTTCCCTACGAGGAAGCGCTGACGCGCCAGGTGCCGCGCCAGTGGGGCTGGTTCAACCTGGCCACGCACTTCCCCTGGATCGGCATGCGCACGGCGGCGCTGGACGGCGCCCATGTTGAATACTTCCGAGGCTTGCGCAATCCGGTGGCCGTGAAGATCGGCCCCTCGGTAACGCCTGATCAGCTGCTGCGCCTTACCGACGCCCTGAACCCGGAGAACGAGCCGGGCCGCCTGAGCTACATCCATCGCATGGGCGCCGGCAAGGTGGCTGAGAAGCTGCCGCCGCTGCTCGACGCCATTCGCCGCGATGGCCGCCGGGTGCTGTGGATATGCGACCCGATGCACGGCAATACCGAGAGCACCAGCAACGGCTTCAAGACCCGGCGCTTCGTCAACATCCGCAGCGAAGTGGAGTCGAGCTTTGAACTGCACGCCGCGGCGGGCACCCGCCTGGGCGGCGTGCACCTGGAGCTCACTGGCGAGAACGTCACCGAGTGCACGGGCGGCGCGCGCGATCTCACCGACATTGATCTCGAGCGCGCTTACCGCTCCACGGTGGACCCGCGCCTCAACTACGAGCAGTCGCTGGAGATCGCCATGTTGATCGTGCGCAAGCAGGGCCAGATCGCCCGGCCTGCGCAGGCCTGAGCCCGCGGCAAGAAGCGGCTGGGCGGCTTCTGCGCGCCCAGCCAAGCCTCAGTAAGGCAGGGTCGGGATGAACATCGGCGGCTTGCGCGCCTTGGTCGCCTGTTCATAGGCGTAGGCGTAGCCGATCAGCTCCGCCTCGCTGTACGCACGGCCCATGAACACGACGCCTATCGGCAGCCCGCGCACCTCGCCCGAGGGCACGGTGATGCTCGGCGTACCTGCAACTGCGGCGATGCCGTAGCCGGCGCCGGAGAAGTGATCGCCATTGACGTGGTCGGTGGGCCACGCCGGCGACGTGCTGGGCGCGATCACGGCGTCGAGCCGGTGCTTGTCCTTCGTGGCCAGCAGGCCCTGTTCGCCGGCCAAGCGCCGCGCGCGATCGCGCGCCTCCAGGTACGCCGGGTCGGTGAGCGGGCCCTTGGCCTGCGCCTGCAGGAAGATTTCCTGGCCGAAGTGCGGCATGGCCTCGGCGGCGTGGGCGGTGTTCCAGGCAATCAGGGACTCGAGTGAGGCGTGCTCGCCACCCGCAGCGGCGAGATAGGTGTTCAAGCCGTCCTTGAATTCGAAAAGCAAAAGGTTGAATTCGTCGTCGCCCCACTGCTGCCACGTCGGGATCTCGACGTCCATGACCTCGGCGCCGCCGGCGCGCAGGCGGGTGATTGCACGCTCAAGTGCCGCGTCCACGTCGGGGTTGAATCCCATCGCCTGGCGCAGCACCCCGAACCGCTTGCCGCGGATCGCGTCGGCGTTGAGTCCGGCGGTGTAATCGGCGGCGAGCTTGCCTTGCGCAGCGGCCGCCGCCGAATCGGCGGAGTCCACCGCGGCCAGCACGTTCAACAGCGCCGCGACGTCCGCCACGTTGCGGCCCATCGGGCCCGCCGTGTCCTGGGAAATCGAAATCGGGATGATGCCGCTGCGGCTGACCAGGCCGACGGTGGGCTTGAGGCCCACCAGCCCGTTCACCGCCGCCGGACAGATGATGCTGCCGTCGGTTTCGGTGCCCACGCCCACCATCGCCAGGCTGGCGGCGATGGCGGTGCCGGTGCCTGCGCTGGAGCCACAGGGATTGCGGTCGAGCACGTAGGCATTGCGGGTCTGGCCGCCGCGCGAACTCCAGCCCGAGCTTGAGCGCGTTGAGCGGAAGTTGGCCCATTCGCTCAGGTTGGTCTTGCCCAGGATCACGGCGCCGGAGGCGCGCAGGCGCGCGACAATGAAGGCGTCCCGCGTGGGGCGATTGCCGGCCAGCGCCAGTGAGCCGGCCGAATTGGCCATGCCGACCGCGTCGATGTTGTCCTTGAGCAGCACCGGGATGCCGTGCAGCGATCCGCGCACCTTGCCGGCCAGGCGCTCGGCGTCCAGCGCGCGGGCGTCGGCCAGGGCATCGGGATTGAGCTCGATCACCGAGGCCAGCGCTGGACCGCCGCGGTCAATCTGCTCGATGCGCGCGAGGTAGGCCTGGGTAAGGGCTTCGGAGCTGAGCGTGCCTGCGGCCAGCTGTGCGCTTGCGTCCGCCAAGGTCATTTCGGCCACCAGTGGCCCCACGGCGCGGTCCTCGGCTGGCGCTGCCGCGATGGTGTCGGGCGCGGGCTCGCGCGCGCAGGCGGCCAGCAGCAGGGCGCAGGCCAGGAGGGGAAGAGGGCGCATGGATTTTCCTTGGGAGTGCTGGGCCAGCGGAACGAGTATTGCGCTTGCCCCGTGAGGTCGCAATCTAGCTACTGCAGCAGGCTCCAGCCTATGCGCGCCACCAGCGCGACCACCACCGCCAGGAAGATCACGCGGATGAATCGGTCGCCCTGGCGGATGGCGAGGCGGCTTCCCACGTAGCTGCCCAGCATGTTGCCGATGATCAGCGGTACGGCCAGCGTCCACTGCACGAAGCCTCCCAGTGCCAGCACCGTCCATGAGCTGAGGTCGGCGGCGACGTTGGTGGATTTGGACACGGCGGAGGATTTCAGGAAATCCAGTCCGATGACGCTGACGAAGGCGAACACCAGCAAGGTTCCGGTGCCAGGCCCGATGAGCCCGTTGTAGAACCCGCAGGCACCGCCGACCGCCGCTGCCGCCCAAGCCTCAGCGCGCGGCGGGTAGCGGCGCTGCTCGCGCGTGCCTAGGTCCTTGCGCAGCACCGTGTAGACGGCCAGCAGCACACACACCACCAGCACCACCCCCTTCAGCTGGTCGGGGTCGATGCGCTTGGCAAACTGCACGCCGATGGCGGAGAAGGCGAGGGCGGAGAACAGCGCGGGCAGCACGATGCGCCGCTCCACCACCACGTGCCGGAAGTAGTTCCAGGCGGCCACGCTGGTGCCCAGCAGCGAACTGGTGCGCTGGGTGGCGATGGTCTGCAGGATGTTCAGGCCCGGGTGCAGGTTAAGCATCGCCGGCGTCAGGATCAGGCCGCCGCCGCCGACGATGCTGTCGAGCAGGCCGGCGGCAAATCCGGCCAGCCCGGTGAGCAACCACAGCTCAGCGGTCATGGCCGGGCGGCGCCAGTGTTAGCCGCGGTTGGCTTTCTTGCGGTCGTTCTCGGTGCGCTCTTTCTTGCGCAGGCGGATCGCCACCGGCGTCACTTCCACCAGTTCGTCGTCGTCAATGAACTCCAGCGCCTGCTCCAGCGACATCTTGATGGCCGGGATCAGGCCCTCGTCCTTGTCGGTGCCCGAGGCGCGGAAGTTGGTGAGCTGCTTGCCGCGCAGGGCGTTCACCGTGAGGTCGTTGTCCTTGGCGTGGATGCCAACGATCTGGCCTTCGTAGATTTCCTCGCCCGGCTCGACCAGCAGGCGGCCGCGCTCCTGCATGGCGATCTGCGCGTAGGCCGGCGACGGGCCGGTGCCGTTGGAGATCAGCACGCCGTTC
>JANORD010000152.1:0-1790 GCA_031415095.1 Lysobacteraceae bacterium | reverse complement strand
ACCGGCACCGGCGCCGCCAGCCCGGCCCTGCTCAGCGCGGGTGAAACCACGCTGCTCACCGTCGTCGTGGTCCCGGGCACCAACCCGGCCAGCAGCGCGATCGTGGTGCAGGCCGACTTGACCACGATCGGCGGCAGCGCCACCCAGGCATTTAACGACGCCGGCACCGGCGGCGACCTGACCGCGGTGGATGGCACCTACAGCTACGCGGCCACGGTGGCCTTGGCCACTACGCCGGGCGCCAAGCTGCTCGCGGTCAGCATCGCGGATGCGCAGTCACGCAGCGGCAGCGCCAGCATCGGTCTTTCGGTGGTGGCCCGCGTGGGCATCCACGACATCCAGGGCAGCGGCCGGCAGTCGCCGCTGGTCGGGGCCGACGTGGTCACCGAGGGCATCGTCACCGCCGTCAAGACCAACGCATTTTTCCTGCAGTCCGCCCCGGCCGACACCGACGCCAATCCGGCTACCTCTCAGGGCATCCTGGTGTTCACGGGCGCCGCGCCTCCAGCCGCCGCTGCCGTGGGCAACCGCGTCACCGTCGCCGGCCGCATCACCGAGTTCACTTCAAGCAGCAACCCCAACCAGCTCTCGCTGACAGAGATCACTTCGCCGACGGTGGCCCTGGTGTCCGGCGGCAATGCGCTGCCCGCACCCGTGGTGCTCAGCTACCTCGACGCCGACCCTGTCCTCGTGGACAACCTCGAGCGCTTCGAGGGCATGCGCGTGGCTTTCGGCAACCTGCTCACCACCGGGCCGGATGAGGGCAGCATCAACGAGGCCAATGCGACATCGACCGCCAACGGCAACTTCTGGGGCGTGCTTGAGAACGCTTGCCGTCCTTTCCGTGAAACCGGCATTGGTGCGCTGGACGTGACGCCCATCCCGGTCGGCGTGAACCCGCCGCGCTTCGACACCAACCCCGAACGCATCCGCGTGCAGAGCACAGGCCAGGTGGGAGCGCCAATCATCGCCGTGGATGCTTCCGCCTACGTGGCCGGCCTGCGCGGCGTGCTCGACTACGGCTTCGGCGCCTATATCCTGCTGCCCGACCCGGATGCGGCCGTCACTGTCACCGGCGGCGCCGTGCCGCGCGCGGTGGTCGATGCCCGCGCCAACGAAGTCACCATCGCCGGCTTCAACCTGCTGCGCTTCTACGACGACGTCAACGACGCCGGCGGCGACGTGGTGCTCACCACGCTGGCGTTCGAACGCCGGCTGGCCAAGACCGCCAAGGCCATCTGCCAGTACGTGCGCGCGCCCGACATCCTGGGCGTGGTGGAAGTGGAGAACCTCAACGCGCTGACGCGCCTGGCCGCCGCCATCAACGACCGCGCCACCAGCGGCTGCTCACGCGACACCAACTACGTTGCCCGCCTCGAATCCGGCAACGATCCGGGCAACATCAACATCGGCTTCCTGGTGCGCACGGTTGAAGTGCGTCCCGGCGTGCCGCGCGTGCAGATCGTTGACGTGACCCAGTTTGGCAAGACGGAGACCGACACCAACCCCAATGGCACCACCAGCATCCTCAATGACCGCCCGCCGCTGGTGCTGCGCGCCGTGGTCAACCAGGCCGACGGCGGCAGCTTCCCGGTGACGGTGGTCGGCAACCACCTGCGTTCGCTCAGCGGCGTGAACTCCACGGCGCCGGGCTCCAACGGCTGGTCCACGGACGGCGCCCGCATCCGCGCCAAGCGCGCCGCGCAGTCGCTGTTCCTGGCCAATCTGGTACATGCCCGCCAGGTGGCTGATCCGGCCGAGCGCATCGTGCTGCTCGGCGATTTCAACGC
>JANORD010000151.1:0-13575 GCA_031415095.1 Lysobacteraceae bacterium | reverse complement strand
AAATTTCCTGCGCACACTGTCAAAGATCGCTGCTTGTCCATGCCCCCGAAGGGACCGAACCAGTGGGCGTTTCGCCCAACCGAGCCGCACATCATACAGCGCTTTCCAAGGACGTCAACACCCCGGAAGCGGGTTTTTCTTCTCCGCCACCCTCCGGACGGGTCCGGACGGTGGGTGGCCGACAAGAATAGCGGCCCCGGAATCGAATAGGAAGCCCTGGGTTCGCTTGACAGCCAAGGCAGGCATCGCCGAACGTCCATCCAACGCCACTGGAGACGCCCATGCGCCGCAGCTTCCTCCCCGTGGCCACGATTGCGATGCTGCTGCCGCTGCTGGGCTGCGCCTCGGGCGGGGGCCAGCCGTGGGTAGAGCTGCGCGGCCAGCGCTTCAGCGTCGAGATCGCCGACGACCACGCGGAGCGCCAACGCGGCCTGATGTTCCGCGACGCCCTGCCCGAAGGCACCGGCATGCTGTTCCTGCATGACGAGCAGCAGCCGCTGGGCTACTGGATGAAGAACACCAAGATCCCGCTGGATATCCTGTATTTCGACAGCGAGCGCCGGCTGGTTTCGGCCAGCCAGGGCGTACCGCCCTGCTCGCTCGGCGACCGCTGCCCGCCCTATCCCAGCAGCGGCCCCGCGCTCTACGTGCTGGAGTTGAACTCTGGCCAAGCCGCCAAGCTTGGCGTGGAAAAAGGCGACGAGCTGGTATTCGGCCCCGGCATCGCGGCACGCGGGGCACCTTGATCCAACCGCTAACGGGAACCACATAGCTGACATGACCAACCATGCCGCCTTGCCCGACTGGAACACCCTCGCCGCGCTGGGCGACGACGAGCTGCCGCTGCTGGGCACCGCCCTGCTCATCGCCCGCGACGAGTACCCCGACCTGGACCCCGCCGGTTATCACGCGCAGGTGGAGACCTACGCCGAGGCGCTGCGGCCGCAGCTGGAGAGCGACATCGATCTTCCGGCGCGGCTCACCGCGATCAACCGCTACCTGTTCGACGAAGTGGGATTTGCCGGCAACAACGTCCAGTACGACGATCCGCGCAACAGCTACCTCAACCAGGTGGTGGACCGGAAATTGGGCATCCCGATTTCATTGGCGGTGATACAGATAGAAGTGACACGGCGCCTGGGCTTGCCGCTGGACGGCATCTCGTTCCCGGGGCACTTTTTGGTGCGCCTCCCGGTGGATGACGGCATCCTGGTGCTTGATCCCTACAACAAGGGCCGGCCGGTCAGCGCCGAAGAGCTGCGCGAGCGCGCCTCCCCGCACTTGGGTGGCCAAACCCCGGACGACCAGCAGCTGCTGCAGATCCTGGCTCCCGCCACCCACCGCATGATCCTGATGCGCATGCTGCGCAACCTGAAGGGCCTGTACCTGGAGAAAGGGGACTGGGAGCGCGTGGCGCGCACCGCGGACCGCCTGCTCAAGCTCTCGCCCGACACCGCCGAAGCGCTACGCGACCGCGGCTTGGCCTATCGCGAGCTGGGCTATGCCAAGGGCGCGCGTGAAGACCTCGCCCGCTACCTGCAGCTGCTGCCGGAGGCCGATGACCTCGAAGCGGTACGTTCCACCCTGATCGACCTGGGCACCGCCGCAAGCCGCACGAACTGACCGGCCTTAGCCCGGCACCAGCTCGAAATCATCCTTGGTGACGCCGCAATCCGGGCAAACCCAGCTGTCCGGGATGTCTTCCCAGCGTGTACCCGGCGCGAGGCCCTCGTCCGGCAGGCCGTCTGCCTCGCTGTAGAGGAAGCCACAGACGACGCACATCCAGGTGCGATAGGCGGTGTTCGTGCTCATTTCGGTCTCGCGGTGTCGGGGCAAGTTATTATTCTCGCACCTTGCAGGTCACCGTGAAATGAAGCCCCTTCCCGCCTGGCCGCGCCGCGGCCTGTACCTGATCACTCCCGATGAGCACGACACCCGGCGCCTGCTGGCGCGGGTGCATGCGGCACTGGCGGCCGGTCCGGCGCTGCTGCAGTACCGCAACAAGCCGGCCGGCGCATCGCTGCGCCGTGAACAGGCGCGCGAACTCATGCCGCTTTGCCGGCACTTCGGCGTGCCCCTGATCATCAACGACGACTGGCGCTTGGCCGCCAAACTCGGCGCCGCGGGTGCTCACCTGGGCGAAAACGACGGCGAACTGGCGCCAGCGCGCGAAGCGCTCGGCCCCGAAGCCATCCTGGGCGCGTCTTGCTACGACCAGATGGAGCGCGCCGAACGCGCCGCCGCGGCCGGCGCCAGCTATCTGGCCTTCGGGGGATTTTTCCCGTCGGCCACCAAGCCCACAGCGCGGCGCGCCGACGTGGCATTGCTGCATGCCAGCGCCATTCTTGGTCTGCCGCGGGTAGCCATTGGCGGCATCACGCCGGACAATGCGGCACCGCTGATCGCCGCCGGCGCCGACCTGCTGGCCGCCGTGGGCAGCGTGTTCGACGCGCCCGACCCGGCCGCCGCGGTGCGCGCCTTCAACGGCCTTTTTTCGCCCCTTTCCCACGAGTAGCGCCACGCATGCACACCGCCACCAGCCACGATCTGTTCACCCGCGCCCTGGCGCTGATGCCGGGCGGCGTCAACTCGCCGGTGCGCGCCTTCCAATCGGTGGGCGGTGAACCGTTCTTCGCCCAGCGCGCCGAGGGCGCCTACCTGATCGACGTGGACGGCAACCGCTACGTGGACTACATCGGCAGCTGGGGGCCGATGATCGCCGGCCATGCGCAGCCCAAGGTGCTGGAAGCCGTGGCGCGAACGATGCGCGATGGCCTGAGCTTCGGCGTGCCCAACGCGCTGGAAGTGACCATGGCCGAAACCGTGCGGCGCCTGGTGCCGTCCATGCAGATGATGCGCATGGTGAACTCGGGCACCGAAGCCACGCTGTCGGCCATCCGGCTGGCGCGCGGCGCCACCGGCCGCACGCGCATCGTCAAGTTCGAAGGCTGCTATCACGGCCACGGCGACAGCTTCCTGGTGAAGGCGGGCTCGGGCGCGCTCACCTTCGGCCTGCCGAACTCGCCCGGCGTGCCCAAAGCACTGGCCGACCTCACGCTCACCCTGCCCTACAACGATTTCGAAGCCGCGACCAAGCTCTTCGACGAAGTGGGCGGCGACATCGCCGGCGTCATCGTCGAGCCCATCGTCGGCAACGCCAACTGCATCCTGCCGCGCGACGGCTACCTGCAGCACTTGCGCGACCTGTGCACGAAACACGGCGCCATCCTGATCTTCGACGAAGTGATGACCGGCTTCCGCGTCGCGCTCGGCGGCGCACAGGCGCGTTACGGCGTCACGCCCGACCTGAGCACCTTCGGCAAGATCATCGGCGGCGGCATGCCGGTGGGCGCCTATGGCGGCCGCGCCGACCTGATGCGGCAGATCGCGCCCAGCGGACCGATCTACCAGGCGGGCACGTTGAGCGGCAATCCGGTGGCCATGGCTGCCGGTCTGGCCACGCTGGAGTTGATTCAGGCGCCCGGCTTCCACGAACGGCTCGAAGCCAACACCCACGTGCTGTGCGATGGCCTGGAAGCGGCCGCGCGCGACGCCGGCATCGCCGTCACCACCACCCGCACCTGCGGCATGTTTGGCCTGTACTTCAGCGACCGCAAGGTGGAAACCTTCGAAGACGCGATGGCCAGCGACGCCGAGGCGTTCAAGCGCTTTTTCCACGGCATGCTCAAGCGCGGCGTTTACTTCGCGCCGTCGGCGTTCGAAGCCGGCTTCCTGTCGGCGGCCCACGGCGAAGCCGAGTTCGCGCACACTTTCGAGGCCGCCCGCGCGGCCTTTCGTGAGGCCCTCCGATGACCCGCATTGAAACCCTGGCCGTGCACGCGGGCGGCGAGCCCGACCGCGAGACGGGCGCCGTCACGCCGCCCATCCACATGGCCACCACGTTCCAGCACGGCGCGGCCGGCGAACGCGTCGCGGGCTTCGAATACCAGCGCGAAGACAATCCGACCCAGGCCCGGCTGGAAACGGCGCTGGCTGCGCTGGAAGGCGGCGCCGCCGCGCTGGCGTTCGGCTCGGGCATGGCGGCCATGAGCGCGGTGCTTGAATCGCTGCCCGCGGGCTCGCACGTCATTTACCCGCGCGATTGCTACACCGGCCTGCGCATTTTGGCCGAGGAGTTCCTGCCCGAGCGCGGCCTGCAGGCCAGTGCGGTGGACATGGGCGATTTGGCGGCCGTGCGCGCCGCGCTGCGCCCGGAAACCCGCATGATCTGGGCCGAAACTCCCTCCAACCCGCAGCTGCAGGTGGCGGACCTGGCGGCACTGGCGCAGTTGGCGCATGGCCACGGCGCCCAGCTTGCCTGCGACAACACCTTTGCCACGCCCATCCTGCAGCGTCCCCTGGCCTTGGGCGCGGACGTGGTGATGCACTCCACCACCAAGTATTTCGGCGGCCACAGCGACGTGATGGGCGGCGCGCTGGTGTTTGCACGAACTGATGAACTACACGCGCGCACCGCGCATCGGCGCCACGTTACCGGCGGCATCCTGGCGCCGTTCAGCGCTTGGCTGATCCTGCGCGGCTGCCGGTCGCTGCCGGCACGGATGGCGTGGCACTGCCGGAATGCGCGCGCGCTGGCCGAAGCCATCGCTGCGCATCCGGCGGTGGAGGTGGTGCACTACCCCGGCCTGGCCAGCCACCCGGGCCACGCCATTGCCGCCCGGCAGATGAGCGATTTCGGCGCCATGCTCAGCTTCCGGCTCAAAGGCGGGCGCGAGGCGGCGCTGCGCGTTGCTGGCGCGCTGCAGCTGGTCATCAATGCCACCTCGCTGGGCGGCCCGGAAACGCTGGTGGAGCATCGCGCGTCGGTGGAAGGCGCCACCCCGCACAGCCCGCAAAATCTGCTGCGGGTCTCGGTGGGGTTGGAGCACGCGGATGATTTGCTGGCGGATTTCGCCCAAGCCCTGGACCAGGCCTAGGCGCTACCAAACACCCACGTTGGGCATCGAAAGCCAGGGCTCGGCCGGCGCCAGCGCCGCGCCCTTTTGCAGCAGTTCAATCGAGATGAGATCCGGCGAGCGAACGAAAGCCATGCGGCCATCGCGCGGCGGCCGCTGCACCACCACGCCGTGCGCCTGCAGGCGCGCACACGCGGCGTAGATGTCGTCCACCTCGAAGGCCAGGTGGCCGAAGTTGCGCGCCGTGCCGTAGTCCTCGTCGTCGTAGTTGAAGGTCAACTCGATCTCGGACTCAGGGTTGGCCGGGGCAGCCAGGTAGACCAGGGTGAACCGGCCCTGCGGATAGTCCCGGCGGCGGGTTTCCAGCAGGCCCAAGGCATCCCGGAAGAACGCCACCGAGGCGTCAAGGTCGCGGACGCGCACCATCGCGTGGAGATAGCGCAGGCTCACGGCGAGCGCCCCAGTTCCGGATCATCCAGGAAGAAGTCGGGCAGCAGCGGCTGCGACGGATCCACCGCGTAACGACTGAAGTCGACGACGCCGCGCTCGCGCAGCAGGGTTTCATCCACGATGAACTGGCCGGTCATTTCGCGCGCCGGCGTAGTCAGCATCGCGTAGGCCGCATCGGCCAGGATTTCCGGCGTGCGGCAGCCACCCAATGGCACGCCCGGGATCATTTTCAATGCGTCCGTGGCAATCACCGTGCGCGGCCAGAGCGCATTCACCGCCACGCCCTGCGGGCCGAACTCCGCCGCCAAGCCCAGCGTTACGAAGCTCATGCCCATCTTGGCCAGCGTGTAGCCGGTATGCCGCCCCCACCAACTCGGGTCCAGCGTGATCGGCGGCGCCAGGGTGAGGATGTGCGGGTTGGCGGCCTTGAGCAGATGCGGCAGGCAGACCTGGGCGCACAGGAAACTGCCGCGGCTGTTCACCTGCTGCATCAGGTCGAAGCGCTTCATCGGGGTTTCCAGCGCACCCTTGAGCCAGATGGCGCTGGCGTTGTTCACCAGGATGTCGATGCCGCCGAAACGCGCGACGGTGGCGGCGACGGCGGCTTGCACCTGGTCTTCCTCGCGGATGTCGCACTGCAGGGCCAGGCCGTGGCCGCCGGCAGCGTCCACCTCGGCGGCCGCGGTGTGGATGGTGCCCGGCAGCTTGGGGTTGGGTACGTTCGATTTGGCGGCGATAGCCACGTTGGCGCCGTCGCGGGCCGCGCGCAGGGCGATGGCCAGGCCGATGCCGCGTGAGGCACCGGTGATGAAGAGGGTCTTGCCGCGCAGATCGGACATGGATGGCTCCCAAACGAATGCCTGAAGTGTAAACCGGCGCGCGTGATGGCGAGCCTATAATCCGGGCCATGGATTCCGCCCGCCTCGACAGCCTCGTCGCCTGGATAAGCCTGAACCCGCTGGCGGCGGGCGCGGTGATCTTCCTCATTGCGTTTGGCGATGCGCTGGTGATCCTGGGCGTGGCCATCCCGGCGGTGCCGCTGCTGTTCGCGGTGGGCACGATGGTGGGCCTGGGCTACGTGGACGGCACGTATGCGCTGGCGTGCGCCACCTTGGGCGCCTTCTTCGGCGACGGCATCAGTTTCTGGGTGGGCCACCGCTACGGTCCACAGCTGCGGCAGCGCTGGCCCTTCTACAAGCACCCGCAGTGGCTGGGTCGCGGCGAAGTGGCGTTCCGCAAGCACGGCATGAAGAGCCTGGTGATGGCGCGCTACGTGGGCGCGATCCGGCCGTTCGTGCCCGCCATTGCCGGCATGCTGAAGATGCCGCTGCGCCAGTACGTGCCGGCCAGTGCGCTGGCGGCCACGCTGTGGTCGGCGACGTTCCTGGCGCCGGGCTGGGTCTTCGGAACGTCGTTGGAGCTGGTGACGGCGGTGGCCGGCCCGCTGTCCCTGGTGCTGGGCGTGGTGCTGCTGCTGGTGGCGCTGATCTGGGCCGGCGTGTTCTACCTCTGGCGCTGGCTCGGTGCCCACACCAACGACATGATCGAACGAGCGCTGGCTTGGTCGCACCGGCATCCGGTGCTGGGCAAGTATTCCGAAGCCCTGATCGACCCCAACCGGCCTGAATCCGCCTCGCTGCTGCTGCTGGGCGTCGTGCTGCTGGCCGCAGGCTGGGGGTTCTTCACCATCCTGATTTCCGTGGGCGGTGGCAGCGCGCCGTCGCAGCTGGACTTGGCGGTGCACCAGGCAATGTTCGGCCTGCGTAACCCTTTGGCGGACACCGCGATGGCCTTCCTCGCGACGCTGGGCGATGCGGTGGTGCTCACGCCCGCGGTGCTGGTGGTGTTCGCGTGGCTGCTGTGGCGGCGGCGGCACATTGCGGCGTGGCACTGGCTGGCGGCACCGGCGTTCGGACTGGTGCTCACCTGGATGCTCGGCTACCTGCTGGACATGCCCAAGCCGCCGGCGGCGACCGCGGTAGCGGGCTTCAGTTTTCCCTCGGCCACGGTGACCATGGCAACGGTGGTCTACGGTTTTTTTGCGGTGCTCATTGCCCGCGAACTGCCGGGCCGGCGGCGCGCCTGGCCTTACGTGGTGGGCGCGCTGGTGGTGGGGCTGCTGGGCTTCGCGCGCCTGTACCTGGGCGCGCATTGGCTCAGCGACGTGTTGGCCGGCACCCTGCTGGGGCTGCTGTGGATCGCGGCGCTGGGCATCGCCTACCGCCGCCGCGTGGTGCGCTCGTTCTGGGTGCGGCCTACGGCCGCGCTGTTCTTCGCGTGCATCCTGGGTATGGCGGCGTGGCACGGCAGCCGCAGCGTCGACGGCCTGCTGGCGCGGTTCGATCCCCCGATGATGTACACGCCGCTGGCGGCCGACACCTGGTGGCGCAGCGAATGGCAGCAGGGCCTGCCGGCACATCGCAACGAACTCAATGGCCGCGACGCCTGGCCGCTGAACGTGCAGCTGGCCGGCCCGCTGGACGCGCTGCGCGCGCGACTGCTGCTGTCGGGCTGGGAGAACTACCAGACCGGCGGCTGGACCGGCCTGCTGCAGACGCTGGACAAGAACATCACGCCCCAGGCGCTGCCAATCCTGCCGGCGATGCACCAAGGCCGCGCCGAGGCACTGGTGATGGTGCGCCGCGGCCCGACGCCAGAACGCATGCGCGTGCTGCGCCTGTGGGCCACGCCCCTGCAGCTGAAGCCTGCGGGCGAGCCGCTGTGGATAGGTACGGTGCACGAACTGCAGTTCACCCAACGCCTGGATTTCGTCAGCTTTTGGCAGGCGCAGCCGGGCGAGGACGCCCTGCTCGCGGGCCTGCGTGACGACGCCAGCGGGCTGGAGGCGGCCGTATCGCCGCGCGGCGATGACGACCAGCGCGTGCTGCGCCTGCGCGCGCCTGCGGTGCCGTGACGCGCTACTCGGGCTGAAAGTCCGGCAGGCGCTGCACCAGTTGATCCAATCGCCGGTGCGGGTCGTTTTCCTGCAGCAGCCACTGCCGATCTTCGCCCGACAGCGGCAGCCATTCGGCCAGCCGCCAGCCCACGTAGGCGGCGTCCGCCAAGTCGCCCTTGCCGGCGCCACCGTGCTCGATGCCGGCCTTGTCCATGATCCGGGCCAACAGGATGGACAGCAGGGCATGCTCGTCGCGCAGCGGCTGCGGCTCGGGTGCCGGGAGCCAGCTCACGTCGGCCAGGATCAGGCCATCGGAGCGCACGCGCGTGCGCTCCACGTGGAAACGCCGGCGGCCTTCCACGGTGATGCCCAGAAGGCCGTCATCGGTCATGGCGAAATCGACGATGGCGGCCTCGGTGCCCAGCGCTGCCGGTATTGCCGGCGTGCCGGCTTCGCGCCCGTCCAGGATCAGGCAAATGCCAAAGCCCTCGCCACTGCGGCCACAGCGCTTGATCAAGTCCAGGTAGCGCGGCTCGAACAGCCTCAGGCCCAGCGTTCCGCCAGGAAACAGCACGCTGGAAAGCGGAAACAGCGGCAGCTCCGACGTTTCCATCCAGCCTAGCTGCCCAGCTGCGCCAGGAATCGGCGGGGTGCGCCTTCAAAACCGCCGTTGGACATGAACACCACGTGGTCGCCATCGCGCGCCTGCGCCGACAGCGCCGCGATCAGGCCGTCCACGTCCGCGGCGGTGGCGCCTTGGCCGCGCAGCGCGCCCACCACCTTGCCCGCATCCCAGGCCAGTTCCGGCCGATGCAGGAACACCACCGCATCGGCCTGCTGCAGCGAGGGCGCGATGTCATCGGCGTGTGCGCCCAAGCGCATCGAATTGCTGCGCGGCTCCATCGCCACCAGGATGCGCGCCGCACCCACCCGCGCCCGCAGGCCTTCCAGAGTCGTGCGGATGGCGGTGGGATGGTGGGCGAAATCGTCGTATACGGTGACGCCACGCGCGCTGCCCAAGCGCTCCAGACGCCGCTTGACGCTGATGAATTCCGCCAGCGCCGGAATCACCTGCGCCAGGTCCACGCCCACCGCCTGCGCGGCCGCCAGCGCGGCCAGCCCGTTCATCACGTTGTGCCGGCCCACCATCGGCCAACGCACGGCGCCCACCAGCGCGCCGCGATGGCGCACTTCGAACTGCGAGCCATCGTCGTGCAGCAGCCGCGCAGTCCAGTCGAAATCGCCCTCGATCCCGAAGCGCTCCACCGGCGTCCAGCAGCCCATGGCGAGCACGCGCGCCAGCGCGGCGTCTTCGCCATTGACGATCAGGCGGCCACGGCCCGGCACGATGCGCACAAGGTGATGGAACTGGCGCTCGATGGCGGCCAGGTCGGGGAAAATATCCGCGTGGTCGAACTCGAGGTTGTTGAGGATGGCCACGGTGGGACGGTAGTGCACGAACTTGCTGCGCTTGTCGAAGAACGCCGTGTCGTACTCGTCGGCCTCCACCACGAACTCGCGGCCGCGGCCCAGCCGCGCCGAGACGCCGAAGTTTTCCGGCACGCCCCCCACCAGGAAACCCGGCTCGCGGCCCGCGGCTTCCAGCAGGTAGGCTAGGATGGAGGTGGTCGTGGTCTTGCCGTGGGTGCCGGCGACGGCCAGGGTTTCCCGGCCGGGCAGTACGTGCTCGCTCAGCCACTGCGCGCCCGAGGTGTAGCGCAGGCCGGCGTCGAGCACGTGCTCCACCGCCGGATTGCCGCGCGACAGCGCGTTGCCAACGACCACCACGTCGGTATCGGCGGCGATGTTCGCGGCGGCATAGCCCGCGCTCAGCGTGATGCCCAACTGTTCAAGCTGGGTGGACATGGGCGGATAGACATTCTGGTCCGAACCGTCCACCGCGTGGCCCAACTCGCGGGCCAACGCCGCAACGCCGCCCATGAAGGTGCCGCAAATGCCAAGGATGTGCAGTTTCATGGGGCGCAGGGTCTCAGCATCAGGGCGCGGCGGGAATTGGCGCCGGCGAAAATACGAACAGCAGCACCGCTTCGGCCAGCACCAGGCTCAAGGTGAGCGCATAGGCCGGCAAGATGGCGATATCCAGGGACTGGCGCCAGATGGCGGCTTCTACCCGCAGCTTCCATACGAACAGCGCCAGCGCGGCCAAGGCGTAGACCATCACCTGCGGCGGCGGCTCCTTGTCACCGAGGTGCGGCTGCAGCGCCAGCGCCATCGGCATCATCGCCAGCGTAAAGATAAGCCCGGTGCCCGCCAGCGCCAGCAGCGTCTGGGTGCCGCGATTTTCCAGCTTGCGCCAGGCCAACAGCGCGCCGGTGACGCCCAGCAGAGTGATCAGGGTAACCAGCACGCGCGCCGACAGGGCCTCCGCGGGCAGCCCCTGATGGCTGGCGAACGCAAGTTGAACCGCCAGCAGGGCCACCACCAGCGCCACGACGGCAGCGGGCCAATGCGGCAGGTCCTGCGGGCCGCGCCGCAGCAGGCAGACTTCGAGCAGTTGACGCACCAGCGCGACCACGCGGACGACCTCAGCCGATGTCGGGCGTGGGGGCCAGCTTGGCAATGATGCGATCAAACACCGCGTCCATGCCGCCCACGCCATCCACGTGGGCCAGGCGGCCGGAGTTGCGGTAGAAGTCCACTACCGGTGCGGTGGCGTCGCTGTAGACCTTCTGCCGGTGGCGCACGGCCTCCGGGCTGTCATCGACGCGGGCTTCGGACTGGGCGCGGCCCGCCAGGCGCTGGATCAGCAGTTCGGTGTCCACGTCCAGCTGTACGGCCAGGTCCACCGGCTGGCCGAGGCGGCCCAGCAGTGCGTCCAAGGCATTGGCCTGGGCCAGGTTGCGCGGATAGCCATCGAGCACAAAGCCGTTGCCGGTATCGCCGGCGGTCAGGCGCTCTTCCAGCATGCCCAGCACGATGTCGTCCGACACCAGGCCGCCTGACTCCATCACTGTTTTAGCCTGCCGGCCCAGTTCGGTCCCGGCCTTGACGGCGGCACGCAGTAGGTCGCCGGTGGAAATATGCGGCACCTGCAGGTGCTCGCGCAGGCGCGCGGCCTGGGTGCCCTTGCCCGATCCGGGCGCGCCGAGTAATACCAATCGCATTGGTTCAAGAACCCCTATAAACAAGGACGCACGGCACCGTCTTCACCCCGTTTGGCTATAGTGGGGCCGTCGACTGGCCGTGCGGATACTGAAACGCTACTGGCCGGGCCGGTCCAAGTCAATTAAAGGCAGGTATTTATGGGCAAAGGAACGCTCCTCTACGCGCAGTCCGGCGGTGTCACCGCCGTCATCAACGCCACCGCCAGCGCCGTGCTGCTGGCCGCCCGGGACCGCAAGGTGAAGGTGCTGGCCGCCCGAAATGGCATCCTCGGCGCCCTGCGCGAGGACCTGGTGGACACCTCCAAGGAGTCACTGGCCGACCTGCGCGCCCTGGCCCACACCCCCGGCGGCGCTTTCGGCTCCTGCCGCTTCAAGCTCAAGTCGCTGGAACTCGACCGCGACCGCTACCAGCGCCTGCTCGATGTCTTCGACGCCCACGATGTGCGCTGGTTCCTCTACAACGGCGGCAATGATTCGGCCGACACCGCGCTCAAGCTTTCGCGCATGGCCGAGGCCACGGGCTACCCGCTGACCTGCATCGGCGTGCCCAAGACCGTGGACAACGACTTGGTCGGCACGGACTGCTGCCCCGGCTTCGGCTCGGCCGCCAAGTACACCGCGGTGTCGGTGGCCGAGGCGGCGCTGGATGTATCGGCCATGGCCGACACCTCCACCAAGGTCTTCGTCTACGAAGTCATGGGCCGACACGCCGGCTGGCTGGCCGCCGCTGCGGGCCTGGCCGGCAGCGATCGTGATCAGGCGCCGCAAGTGATTCTGTTCCCCGAAGTGGCCTACGACGAGGCCAAGTTCCTGGCCCGCGTGCAGGACACCGTGAAGCGCGTGGGCTGGTGCGTGGTGGTGGTGTCCGAGGGCGTGCGCCACCCCGACGGCCGCTTCGTGGCTGACGCTGGCGGTGGCACCGATGCTTTCGGCCACTCGCAGCTCGGTGGCGTGGGCCCGCTGCTGGCCGCCACCGTGAAGGACAAGCTGGGCTTGAAGGTGCACTGGACCGTGCCCGACTACCTGCAGCGCTCGGCTCGTCATTTGGCCTCGGCCACCGACCTGGCCCAGGCCCAGGCCGTGGGCAAGGCCGCGGTGGGCTACGCGCTCAAGGGCCTCAATGGCGTGATGCCGGTGATCGTTCGCACCTCGTCCAAGCCCTACCGCTGGAAGATCGCGCCGGCGGCGCTGAGCGAGATCGCCAACCGCGAAAAGGTGATGCCCAAGGGCTACATCGACCGGTCTGGCTATGGCATCACGGCCGCCTGCCGTACTTATCTGGAGCCGCTGATCCGCGGGGAGTCGCCGCCGCCGTTTGGCAGCAATGGGCTGCCGAAGTATGTGCGGCTCAAAAACGTCGCCATTGCGCGCAAATTGCCCGCCTGGAACGGCTGAGCCCGCTTCGGGCGCCGGGGCTGGACTTCTGGCGCCCACCCTCCCCCCTTTGCCATACTCCGGCGTAGCGGCCCTTTCGCCGCCTCGATTTATGGTCTTTTCGAACTCTGGGGAGGGTTTACATGTTTGAGCAATACGGTTTACATCTCGCGTTGGCCTGTGCGGCCATCGCCATTCTTTATGGCGTCGTCGTTGCCAAGTGGATCGTCGGCCAGCCGGCCGGCAACGAAAAAATGCAGGGCATCGCCGCCGCCATCCAGGAGGGCGCGGGCGCCTACCTGCGGCGCCAGTACCGCACCATCGCCATCGTCGGCGTCGTGCTGTTCCTGGTCATCGGCTTCGTGCCGGCGCTGGGCTGGCCCACCGCGATTGGCTTCGCCATCGGCGCCTTCCTGTCGGGTCTGGCGGGCTTCATCGGCATGTTTGTCTCCGTGCGGGCCAACGTGCGTACCGCCCAGGCGGCCACGGTGAGCCTGAACTCGGCGCTCAACGTCAGCTTCAAGGGCGGCGCGATCACCGGCATGCTGGTGGTGGGGCTGGGCCTGCTGGGTGTTGCCGGCTACTTCTGGTACGTGATTGGTGGCTCGGGTGCGCAAACCGCAGAAGCGGTGAATGCCGCGCTGCAGCCGATGATCGGCCTGGCCTTCGGCAGTTCGCTGATCTCGATTTTTGCGCGTTTGGGCGGCGGCATCTTCACAAAGGGTGCCGACGTGGGCGCCGACCTGGTGGGCAAGGTAGAAGCCGGCATCCCCGAGGATGACCCGCGCAACCCGGCGGTGATCGCCGACAACGT
>JANORD010000150.1:0-13170 GCA_031415095.1 Lysobacteraceae bacterium | reverse complement strand
CCGACTCCATCTGCGTCTGCAGGTAGAGGTTGTTGAGCAGCACCTCGGCCGAGTCGGCGCGCTTCACCTCGATGTAGATGCGCATGCCGTCCTTGTCGGACTCATCGCGCAGCTCGCTGATGCCCTCGATCTTCTTTTCCTTCACCAGTTCGGCGATCTTCTCGATCAGCCGGGCCTTGTTCACCTGGTAGGGCAGCTCGGTGACGATGATGGCCTCGCGGCCGGTGTCCTCGTTGACTTCGACATTGGCCTTAGCGCGCACGCGCAGGCGGCCGCGGCCGGTGTGGTAGGCGGCGTGGATGCCGGCGGCGCCGTTGATGATGCCGGCGGTGGGGAAATCCGGGCCCGGCACGTACTGCATCAAATCACCCACGGTGGCCGTGGGGTCGTTGATGAGGGCAATCGTGGCGTCGATCACTTCGCCCAGGTTGTGCGGCGGGATGTTGGTGGCCATGCCCACGGCGATGCCGGCCGAGCCATTGACCAGCAGGTTGGGAAAGCGCGACGGCAGCACCATCGGCTCCTGCTCTTTCTCGTCGTAGTTGGGCTGGAAATCGACGGTGTCCTTGTCGATGTCGGCCATGAGCTCGTGCGCCAGGCGCGACATGCGCGCCTCGGTGTAGCGCATGGCGGCGGCGGAGTCGCCGTCCACCGAGCCGAAGTTGCCCTGGCCGTCCACCAGCAGGTAGCGCAGCGAGAACGGCTGCGCCATGCGCACCAGGGTGTCGTACACCGACTGGTCGCCGTGGGGGTGGAACTTGCCGATGACGTCGCCGACGATTCGCGCCGATTTGAAATAAGGCTTGTTGCTGTGGGCTCCCAGCTCGTTCATGGCGAACAGGACGCGGCGGTGCACGGGCTTGAGGCCGTCGCGGACATCCGGGAGGGCGCGGCCGACGATCACGCTCATGGCGTAAGCGAGGTAACTCTTGCGCATCTCGTCTTCGAGGTTGACCGGGATGATTTCCTTAGCGAGATCTGCCATGCGCTGTCCGTTTTTCCTGTTTTTCCGGCCCTGCCCGCGGCCCGATTTGGGTTGCCTCGCCGCTGGGAATTCCAGGGCGATCCACAAGCCGGAAAGGATACCACGGCAGCGCGTCAAAAGCCCCGTTTACGGCCCCCGAAAACCCTGCGCAAAGGGGTCGGGAAACTGCTTTAAAAACGCCACTTCGTCCCGGTTTCGCAGCGCCAGCCGGCGGCACATCGGATCAGGGCCCGGGGATGGCCAAGTAGGCAAGCATTTTCTGCTCGCGGCGGCCGCGGGTGACGGTGTCCAGCATCAGCCCTGCGGTGAGCGAAAGCGCCGACAGTACGGCGAGGCCAGTGGACAGGATGGCGGTAGGGAAGCGCGGGACCAGGCCGGTTTCGAGGTAGGTGGACAGCAGCGGTGCGGACAGCCCCACCGACGCCAGCGCGAGCAGCAGGCATGCGGCCCCGTAGAACACCAGCGGCCGCTCCGCTACGAACAGACGGCTGATGGTGCCAAGCACCTTGAAGCCGTCGCGCCAGGTGTGGAGCTTGCTGTGCGAGCCAGCCGGGCGCTCGCGGCAAGGCGCCTCCAGCTCCACGATGGGCATCGCCAACTCCAGCGCATGCACGGTGAGTTCGGCTTCAATGCCAAAGCCCGTGGAGAGCACCGGGAAGGACTTGACGCAGCGCCTGGACAGCGCCCGATAGCCACTCAGGATGTCCCGGCAAGGACGCCCGAACAGCCATGACAGAAAGCCCGAAAGGAGCCGGTTCCCGAAGGCGTGCGAGGGCCGGTTCAGCGCCTCGCCGGCGTGCGTCCGCACCGCCACCACCATGTCTGCACCATGCTCGAGCACCTGCTTCACCAGCCGCGGCGCGCTGGCGGCGTGGTGGGCACCATCGCCATCGGCCATCAGGTACACGTCGGCCTCCACGTCGGCAAACAGCCTACGGACCACCTGTGCCTTGCCCTGCTGGCCAACGTGCCGCACCTGCGCGCCGGCGGCCAAGGCGATGCCCACGGTGCCATCGCTGGAATTGTTGTCGTAGACGTGGATGCTTGCTTCGGGCAAGGCGGCGCGGAAGTCCGCCACCACTTGGGCGATGGTCAGGGCCTCGTTGTAGCAGGGAATCACCACCGCGATGCGCGGGTTCAAAGCGGCGGCGCCTGGGCGAAAACAGCGCGCATCGCCACCGCATCGGGCCGGAGCACGACACCCCTCTCGGTGACGAGGACATCGATCAGCGCCGCCGGGGTTACGTCGAACACCGGGTTCCAGGCCTCCACGCCCTCGGCGACGGTGCGGGTGCCGGCCACCGACAGCAATTCAGCCGAATCGCGCATTTCAATCTGGATGTCGTCGCCGTGCGCCGTGGCCATGTCCACCGTGGACGAGGGGGCCACCACCATCACTTTCACACCGTGCTGGCGCGCGACGATGGCGTGCGAATAGGTGCCGATCTTGTTGGCGGTGTCGCCGTTGGCGCAGATGCGGTCGGCGCCGACCACCAGCCACTGAACGGCGCCGGTCTTCATCAGGTGCGCGGCGGCCCCGTCGGCGATCAGGGTGGCCGGGATGCCGTCCTGCAGCAGTTCCCACGCGGTGAGCCGCGCACCCTGCAGCCAGGGGCGGGTTTCGCTGGCATAGACGCGGCCAATGCGGCCCTGGGCCACGCCAGCGCGGATCACACCCAGCGCGGTGCCGAAGCCAGCCGTGGCCAGCGAGCCGGTGTTGCAGTGGGTCAGCACGCCGCTGCCCGGAGCCATCAGCGCGGCGCCCAGCGCGCCCATGTGGCGGTTGGCAGCCAGGTCCTCGGTTTCAATCGCGCTGGCCTCGCGCTCCAGTACGGCCAGCCAGTCGGCGCCGGCGGCGCGCAGGGTGCGGCGCAGGCGATCGAGCGCCCACATCAGGTTCACTGCCGTCGGGCGCGCGGCCTGCAGGCGGTCGAGTTCAGGGGCCAGCAGCGCCAGTGCCTGCGCGCCATCGACCGCGACGATGCGCTGCCCGGCCAGCACGGCGCCCCAGGCGGCGGCGATGCCGATGGCGGGCGCACCGCGCACCACCAGCAGTCGGATGGCTTCGGCAACGGCGTCGCTGTCGCGGCAGTTGAGGTACTCGGCCACGAATGGCAGCTTGCGCTGGTCCAGCAGGGCCAGCTGGTCGCCCTGCCAGCGGATCGGACGGATACGGTCGTAGTGGTCGAAGTCCATGCGCTGCCCCGGATGCGGTGCGCCCAGTTTACCCAACCCGCCGCCGCGTTATGCTCCGCCCATGAGCACACGCCCAAGCCGCGCCACCGCGCGCAAAACCATCGCCCTGGATGCCGGCATCGAACCCCTGCTGCATGCCGCCTGCGTCAAGGCAGGCGCCGGCGCAGCACTGCAGGTTGGCCTGGACCGGCTGCCGCTGCTAAAACCCTTCCTGCCCGCGCGCCTGCGCCGCGCCGGCAGCAGTGAATCGGCCGAAGACATCCAGCGCAAGCTGGTCGCCACCATCTATCGGCACTACAAGCTCAAGCCCGCCGGCTGGGAAGTGGAAGGCGTGCTGGCCGTGGCGCAGACCCAAGCCGTGCTCAGCCCTTTGGCCACGCGCGAGGGCCTGCGCAGCCTGCTCCGCGGCTGGCTGCCGGCGGTGGTGAGCGCGCCGCTGATGCGCTACACCCCGCTGGAACCGCTGGTGACCGCCACCGTGCGTGCCGTCGCCGCCACCTGGGCTGCAGGCCGCTACGCCGACAGCGTGTGCCGGCTGCGCAAGGCCGGCGCCGATTGGCTGCCGGCGCCGCTGGCGGGCGCCTTGAACCTGGCGCCTTCCACACTGAAAGCTTGGAGCGCGGAGGCGCTGGCGCTGGCATTGCCACCGCTGAAGCTGGCCAGCGCGCTCGGGCGTCAACTGAGCAGCGTGATGGCCCCGCCCAAGCCCAAGCCCGCGCGCAAGGCGGCGGCGCGCAAGAAATAACTCACTCTGACACCGTTGCTGCGGGGGTTAAGCGCGGTCGAAGGGGAAGGCCAGGACGTCGGCGATTTTGTCGGTGGCCAGCAGGGCCATCAGCAGGCGGTCGATGCCGAGTGCGACGCCGGCGCAGGCGGGCAGTTTGGCCAGGCTGGCGAGCAGGCGTTCGTCCACCGGAGGCGCAGCGGCATTGCGTTCGCGGCGGCGCGCCAGGTCGGCGTCGAAGCGGCGGCGCTGTTCGGCGGCATCGGTGAGCTCGTGGTAGCCGTTGGCGATTTCCAGCGGGCCCAGGAAGGCCTCGAAGCGTTCGGCCACGGGTGGCTCGCCGGCGCGCACCTTGGCCAGCGCGCACTGGCTGGCCGGGTAGTCATACACCAGCACGATGCGGTTGCTGGCCAGCGTGGGCTGGATCAGGTGGGTCATCAGCAGGTCCAGCCAGTCGTCGCGATTCAGGCCCTGCGGGTCGATTCCGTACACCGACAGCGGCGCACGCAGCACGTCTTCCTGGGCGCTGAACGGATCGAACCCGAAGTGGTCCTGGTAAAGCTGGCGGAAGCTCACGTCGCGCACCGATGCACGGCGACCAGCCAGCGCCAGCGCGGCCTGGATCAACTCCGCGGTCTCGTCCATCAGCCGGTGGTGGTCCCAGCCCACCCGATACCATTCCAGCATCGTGAACTCGGGATTGTGGCGCTTGCCGGCCTCGCCGTTGCGAAACACCCGGCCCAGCTCATAGCAATCGCCCACGCCGGCAGCCAGCAGGCGCTTGAGTGGAAACTCCGGCGAGGTGCGCAGCCAGCGGCCGGGCTCACCGGCCCCGCGCGGGCCGTCGAAGCGCAGCGAAAAGCTCTCGATATTGGGGTCGGTGTTGCCGCCCGTGGACAGCACCGGGGTGTCGACTTCCAACACGCCGCGCTCGGCGAAATAGCGCCGCACCAGCGCGTAAAGCGCGGCGCGCAGCTGGATTGCCTTGAGGTTTGCGGTGGGCTTCCAGTCCTTCATGGCGGTACTTTACTCCGCGCGCCGGACGCGGGCAGCGGCGACGCTCAGGGCGCCGGGTGCTCGTTCAGGAACGCCAGCAGGCGCGCCTCGTCCCAAACCTCCACGCCCAGTTCGGTGGCCTTTTCCAGCTTGGAACCCGCCGCTTCGCCCGCCACCAGGAAACTGGTCTTCTTGGAAACGCTGCCTGCCACCTTGGCGCCCAGGGCCTGCAGGCGATCGCCGGCCTCGTCGCGGCCCATGGCCGCCAACGCGCCGGTGATCACCACGGTCTTGCCGGCCAACGGTCCTTCCGCGGCGCGCTGCGGTGGGCCTTCCGGCCATGCCACGCCGGCCTGGCGCAGGGCCTGCACCACCTCGCGGTTGTGCGGCTCGGAGAAAAACCCGGCGATGCGCGCGGCCACCACCGGGCCCACGTCCGGGATCTCGACCAAGCTCGCTTCGTCGGCCGCCATCAGCGGCTCGAGCGCGCCGAAATAGCGGGCCAGGGTGCGCGCGGTACTTTCACCCACATCGCGGATGCCCAGCGCGAACAGCAGGCGCTCCAGCGTGGTCTGGCGGCTGGCTTGGATGGACTCCACCAGGTTCTCCGCCCACTTGCTGGCAATCTTTCCAGCCTTCACCGTCTCTGGAACGCTGCCATCGCGCTCATCGGCGCGGCGCTTCATCGCCAGGAAATCTTCCAGCTGCAGTCGGTACAGATCGGCCACCGTTTGCACGCAGTCGAAATCAACCAGCGCCTCGATGAAACTTTCGCCCAGGCCTTCGATATCCATGGCCCGGCGCGAGGCGAAATGCAGCAGCGCCTGCTTGCGCTGCGCCGGGCAGAACAGGCCGCCGGTGCAGACGATGGCCGCGCCCTCGGCATATTCGATGCCGCCGGCCTTGGTTTGCTTAAGCACCTTGCGCACGGCTTCGGTGTGCGAGCCGCAGGCCGGGCAGGCGCTCGGGAACTCGAAGGGGGCGTGCAGCGCCCTGCCCTCGCCGTCGGTGGGCCGTTTGTCTTCGACCACCCGCACCACTTCGGGAATCACGTCGCCGGCGCGGCGCACGATCACGGTGTCGCCCACCCGCACGTCAAGCCGGGCTATCTGGTCGGCGTTGTGCAGCGTGGCGTTGGTCACCGTGACGCCGGCCACCTGCACCGGGGCCAGCCGCGCCACCGGCGTGAGTGCGCCGGTGCGTCCCACCTGGATTTCGATCGCGTCCACCGTGGTCAGCTGCTCCTGCGCCGGGAACTTGTGCGCGATGGCCCAGCGCGGCGCGCGCGAGACAAATCCCAGCGCGTTCTGCTGGTCGTGCCGGTCGAGCTTGTAGACCACGCCGTCAATGTCATACGGCAGGCGATCGCGGCGCGCGCCGATGGCCGCGAAATAGTCCAGCAACCCGGCCGTGCCGCGCGCCACCGCCACTTCGGGCGACACTGGGAAGCCGAAGCCGCGCAGCGCCTGCAGCATCTGGGAATGCCGCGGCGGCGGCACCCAGCCTTGGCTGACGCCCAGGCCATAGGCGTAAAACGCCAGCGGCCGGGCGGCCGCAAGCCGGGGATCGAGCTGGCGAAGCGAGCCCGCCGCGCCGTTGCGCGGATTGGCCAGCACCTTGCCGCCAGTCGCGCGCATGCGGGCGTTGTAAGCCTCGAACCCCGCGCGCGGCATGAACACCTCCCCCCGAACCTCCAGAACGGTGGGAGGGGCTTCAGTCCCGACGCCCGGCACCCGCAGCGCCAACGGAATCGCCCGAATCGTCCTGAGGTTGGCAGTGACATCCTCGCCCGTCGCCCCATCGCCGCGCGTTGCGCCGCGCACGAACGCGCCGTCCTCGTAGCGCAGGCTGATTGCCAGGCCATCAAGCTTGGGTTCCACCGAGAACTCCGGCTCCTCTTCGCCCAGCTGCCGGGTGATGCGCTGTACGAACTCGGCAACGTCGGCCTCGCTGAAGGCATTGTTGAGCGACAGCATGGGCTGCTCGTGCCGCACTTGTTCAAAGCCCGGCAGCACGCCGGCGCCAACCCGCAGCGAGGGTGAGTCCGCGGTGAGCAGCGCCGGATGGGCGGTCTCGATGGCCTGCAGTTCGCGCAGCAGCGCGTCGTACTCGGCGTCCGGGATCGCCGGGTCGTCGAGCACGTGGTAGCGGTGGTTGGCGTCCTCCAGCTGGCGCCGCAGTTCAGCGGCGCGGGCCGCGGCCGGGCTCATCGCCAGCCTCTCAACGGGTGGTGCGCAAGTCCCACTTTTGCTGCTTGCGGTCATAGTTGCGCAGGTCTTCGCGGATGTGGGCGATGCGCTGGCGGCCCAGGGCATTGCGCTCCTCGTCCAGCAGCACGCCGTCCAGCAGTTCGGCCATGCGCTGGGCGGTGGGCAGCATCGCGTCCCAGGCATCCAGCGCCGACATCGGGCCGGGCAAGGCCAGGAAGAAGCTGATGCCCGGCGTGCGCAGGTCTTGGATATGGGTCATGTCGAACGAACCGGGCTTGACCAGGTTGGCCACGCTGAAGATGGGGCCTTGCTCGGGATGGTTGTCCACCAGGCGATGGAAGATATTCATGTGGCCGTAGACCAACCCGGCCTTTTCCGCCGCCACCACCAGGTCGGGGCCGTGCAGGGACTGGCCGGCGCGCGCGGCCAGGAACACGCTGACCACTTTGTCGAAGCTCTCGTCCGGACGCGCGCCGGCCTGCGGCGGCGCCGACGGGCGGCGGTCGGGCGCGGCGCCACCGGCCAAGGTTTGCTCAAGGGTGTCCAGCTCGGACTGGTCGATGCCCGCGGCGTCGCCGCCGGTGTCGGCATCGGACTCCAGAATTTCGCGCAGCGTCGGCTCTTGGCGGCCGCTGGCCGCAGCGCCGGGCTCGGCGCGCGTGGCGGCATTGCGCTTGCCCTGCTCTGGTTTCTTGCGGCTGCTGAAAACGATGACCGCAAACAGGACCAGGGCGGCGACACCAATGGCGATGCGCAGCAGCGCGGTTTCGCTAAGTCCCTCGAACATGTTCGATCTCCCTGTCTGGCGACCGCGGCCGCATGTAAACGACCGCCTGCGAAATGATGCCCGAATTCGGCGGCGCGGTCAGGCCGCACCCACCAGGCGGCTGGCTTCGGCCAGATCCACCGACACCAGCCGGCTGCAGCCGGGCTCGCGCATGGTGACGCCGGAAAGCTGCCGGGCCGCTTCCATCGTGGCCTTGTTATGGGTGACGAACAAGAACTGAACCTTCTCGCTCATCTCCGTCACCATGGCGCTGAAGCGCCCCACGTTGGCCTCGTCCAGCGGTGCGTCCACCTCGTCGAGCAGGCAGAACGGCGCCGGGTTGAGCCGGAAGATCGCGAACACCAGGGCCACCGCCGTCAGCGCCTTCTCGCCGCCCGAAAGCAGCGAGATGTTGGAAACGCGCTTGCCGGGCGGGCGGGCCATGATGGACACGCCGGTGTCGAGCAGGTCTTCGCCGGTGAGCTCCAGGTAGGCATGGCCGCCGCCGAACAGGCGCGGGTAGAGTTCCTGGATGCCGGCATTGACGCGGTCGAAGGTTTCCTTGAAGCGGCCGCGGGTTTCGCGGTCGATTTTCTTGATCGCGCCCTCCAGGGTGTCCAGCGCCGAGGTCAGGTCGTTGTTCTGGGCGTCGAGGTAGGTCTTGCGCTCGCTGTGCTCGCCGAACTCCTGGATCGCGGCCAGGTTCACCGGCTCCAGCCGGCGCATCTTGGCGTCGATGTCCGACAGCGCCTTTTGCCAGCCTTCCAGGTCGGCCTTTTCCGGCAGCGCCTGCAGCACGTCGTCCAGCACCAGGCCGGCCGCGATGATGGCCTCGGACAGCTGGCCCGCACGCAGGCTCAGCGCCTGCTCTTCCATGCGCCGGCCGCCGATGGCCTCGCGCTGCGCCAGCGACTGCTGGTCGCGCTGCTGGCGGGTTTGCTCGTAGCCGCGCATTTCACCCTCGATGCCGTCCAGCGCCGAGCGCGCGGCCGCGAGATCCTTGTCCACGATCACGCGCTGGTCCAGCGCCGCCTGGCGTTCGGCCTGCAGGGCCAGCACCGGGGCGTCGCCGTCCGAAAGCTGGGCGATAAGTTCGTTCAGACGCACTTCCAGCTGCGCTTTCTGGCTGCCCATGCGCGCCAGCGACTGGCTGAGGGCGATCACTCGGGCGCGCTGCGCCTCCAGCGAAAGCGCCAGCTGGTGGGCGGCGTCGCGCGCCTCGCGGGCGCTGCCGCGGGCGGCATCACGCTGGTCGCTGAAGCTGCGGCGCTGGGCGTCCAACTGCTGGCGCTCGGCTTCCAGGTCGCCCATGTTGCCTACGGCCTGCTCCAGGCGGGCGCGCGCTTCGCGGGCGTTGGTCTGGGATTCCTCAAGCGTGCTGCCCAGGCTGCCCAATTCGCCGTCAATGCGCGCCACGCGCGTCTGCGCCGATTCCACCCGACCTTGTTGGCCCTGCAGCTGGCCGGCCAATTCGGAAACGCTGCGGTGCGCGAGGTAAAGCGTGCGCTGGGCGTCCTCGCGATGCTGCTCGGCCTCCAGCAGCTTGTCGCGCATGCTGCTCAGGCTGTCGTTGGTGGCCAGCTCTTTCTTGGCCAGCGCTTCTATCTCGGCGCGCAGCGCCTGGATCTCGCGCTCGCGGCCCAGTGCACCCTGCTGCGCCTCGCCGCTGCGCAGCACGCGCAGCCAGCCGGCGCCCAGCCATTCGCCGCCGCGGGTGATCACGGCTTCGCCCGGTGCCAGCCGCACGGCGCGCGCCTGTGTCGCGTCTTCCACCGCGTGCAGGTTGGCCAGCAGGCGGCGTACGGCGGTGGGGCCCTGCACTTTCGCAGCCAGCGAACCCGCGGGAACCTCCAGTGACTCCACTGCGGCGCTCACCAAGGCCACGCGGCCTTGACCCAGCGTGGCGAGGGCATCGAGGAAATCGGCCGGCGCGTCCACGGTCACCGCTTCGAGCAGGCTGCCCAGTGCGGTTTCCACCGCGGTTTCCCAGCCCGCATCCACCCGTAGCGATTCGCCGAGGCGGGCGCCATCGGCCAAACCCTGCGCCTTGAGCCAATCCAGCGCGACGTTCTTCTCCTGGCCCAAGGCGGCGTGCTGCAGGGCTTCAAGCGACGCCAATCGGCCGCGTGCGGCCTGTCCCTGCTTGCGAACTTCCGCCAGCTCGGACTGTTGCTGGCGCTGCTGCTCCTGCAGCGCGCCCAGCGTGGCCTTGCGCTGCTCCAGCTGGCTGCCCATGCCGTCCAGGCCGGCTTTCTGGCCGTCGTGGTCCAGCACCATCTGCGCCAACGCCGCAGTCAGGGCGCTGGTGTCCAAGCCGCCGCGTTCGGCCGCCAGCGCCTCGCGCCGACGGCCGGCGTCCAGCGCCTGCTTCTCGAGGTATTCAATCTTGGTGCGCTCCACCTCGGCCCAGCGGGCGGCTTCGGCCTGCGCCTTGGCATAGGTGTCCCAGCGCTGCTGCCAGTCCTGCAGCGCCGCTTCCGCGGCCCGCAGGGCCTCCTGGCGGGCGCTGTCGTCGCTGCGCAGGGCCTGCAGCTGCGGGTCGGCGGCGGCGATGGCGTTGTGCAGTTCGGCCAGCTGGCGCTCATCACCGCTGATGTGCTCGCCCACTTGCGAAAACGCCGCGTCGGCTTCGCTGCGCGCGGTTTCCAGCCGCTGGCGCAGCTCTTTCTGGTGCTGGATCTGCTGCTCGATGCGGGCCAATTCGCCGCCCACCCGATAGACCTCGGCCTGGGCCTTGCCCAGGCGCTCGCTGGCTTCGCCCTGCTGACTGCGGCAGGCTTCAATCTGCGCTTCGGCCTGGCGCTGGTCGGCCAGCAGCGCCTGCAGCTTGATCTCATCCTGGGTCAGGGCGTCGTGCAGGGTCTTGAGGTCGGCGTCGAAACGGCGGAACTCCAGCGCCTTGATTTGCGCATCCTTGTTCAAACGCTCGCCCTGCAGGGTCTGGTACTGCTCGGCGGCGCGAGCCTGGCGCTTGAGATGCTCGAGCTGCTTGTCCACTTCCTCGCGCAGGTCGTTGAGGCGGTCGAGGTTCTCGCGGGTAGCCTTGATTCGCGATTCGGTTTCCTTGCGGCGCTCCTTGTACTTGGAGATGCCGGCGGCTTCTTCCAGATAAACCCGCAAGTCCTCGGGCCGCGCCTCGATGATCTGGCCGATCATGCCCTGCTCGATGATCGAGTAGCTGCGCGCGCCCAAGCCCGTGCCCAGGAACATGTCGGTGATGTCGCGGCGGCGGCAGCGCGCGCCGTTGAGGTAGTAAATGGACTGGCCGTCACGGCTGACGGTGCGCTTGACCGAGATCTCGGCGTAGCGCGCGTACTCGCCGCCGATGCTGCCTTCGGCATTGTCGAACAGCAGTTCCACCTGCGCCTGGCTCACCGGCTTGCGGGTGGACGACCCGGAGAAGATAACGTCGGTGAGCGAATCACCGCGCAGGCGGCTGGCCGAACTTTCGCCCATCACCCAGCGCACGGCGTCGATGATGTTGGACTTGCCGCAGCCGTTGGGGCCCACCACGCCGGTCATGTTGGTCGGCAGGTGCAGCACGGTGGGGTCTACGAAGGATTTGAAGCCCGAGAGCTTGATGGTGGAAAGACGCATTTCAGGGATTGTCTCGAGCCGGCCGTGGGCCAGTATACCAGTGGCCCTGCCGGCATCCTGACCCGGCTTTCAGGCCTCGCCCGGGCTCCGGGCGTGTATTGACAGGGCGTGGATGTCGGTATGCATCAGGTCACCCAGGGCGGCGTAGACCTGCCGGTGGCGGGCCAGCGGCGCCTTGCCGGCGAAAGACTCGCTGACGATGGCCACGGCGAAGTGACCGCGGCCATCAAGCGCCCCGGCGTGGCCTGCGTGTTTGTGGCTTTCATCCACCACTTCCAAGGAAATCGGCGCCAGCGCGGCGGCAAGCGCGGCGCGGATGGCGTCGGGCCGCTGCTCGCGGGTCAAGCTCAAGGCAGCACCGGCTTGAACGGGCTAACGTCCACGCGTTGATAGACGCCGGCGGCCAAGTAAGGGTCGGCGTCCGCCCAGGCACGCGCGTCGGCCAAGGAGCCGAACTCAGCCACGATGATGCTGCCGATGAAGCCAGCCGGGCCCGGATCCTCCGCGTCAATGGCAGGCAGCGGGCCCGCCAGCTTCAGGCGGCCTTGGTCACGCAGCGCTTCCAGGCGCGCCAGATGCGCCGGACGCGCGGCCTTGCGGCCCTCCAGCGAGTTGGCGTAATCGATTCCGTGGATGAGGTACCACATAGGGCTGTGCCGTTTGGCCGCGGGCCTGCATGATAGCTGGATGAGCGAACGACTCAGCGTCCACCCCATCTCTCCCCAGCCGCGCCTGATCGAAAAGGCTGCGGCCATACTCAGGGGCGGCGGCCTGGCCCTTGTTCCCACCGATGCGGGCTACTGCCTGGCCTGGAGCCTGAACGGCAAGGACGCCGAGGAGCGGGTACAGCGCCTGCGTGAACTGGACAGCAAGCACCCTTTCACCTTACTCTGTCGGCAATTGAGTGAGGCCGGCCGCTTGGCCCGGCTCGACGATCCGGCCTTCCGGCTTATGCGATCGCTGACCCCGGGGCCCTGCACTTTCATCCTCCCGGCCTCCGCGGATCTACCCAAGCGCATCAAGAACAGCGGCCGCAGCAAGCGCCGCGACATCGGCATACGCCTGCCCGACCACGTGGTCACCCGGGCGCTGCTGGAAGCGATGGGCGAGCCTTTGTTGTCTACCAGCTTGGTACTTCCCGACGAAGACCAGCCGGTCAGCCACGAGGCCGAAGGAGTGGCCGAGCGCTGGTTGCGCTGGGCCGACGTGATGCTGGACGCCGAGGACTGCGAGCCCGGCCCCACCAGCGTGGTGGACTGCACGGGGGATGCGCCCGAAGTGGTCCGCCAAGGGTTTCATCCGGTGGCACTGTAAGCCTGCGTCGCGGCCCGGCCGCTTTGCCTCACCTGCATCATCCCGGCCCGGAGGGGCCTGCTCCATGAGAGCCAGAACCGCGCCATGACCCAACGATGAGCGAATCAACCGCGCCGGAAGCCGAGCGCCCGGTGTTCCCGGTGCCGCCCCAGCAGCAGGAAATGCCGCTGGCGGTGTTCAAGGGCCAGCCCGTGCTGCAGATGCCGCAGGATCTCTACATCCCGCCCGATGCGCTGGAAGTGATCCTGGAGGCCTTCGAAGGCCCGCTGGACCTGCTGCTGTACCTGATCCGGCGCCAGAATCTGGACATCCTGGACATCCCCGTCGCCGAGATCACCCGGCAGTACGTGGACTACATCGGCGTCATCGAGGACCTGCGCTT
>JANORD010000149.1:0-2012 GCA_031415095.1 Lysobacteraceae bacterium | reverse complement strand
CATGAAGTGGTCTACGTGCCCTGCCACCGCAGCCACATGGACTACCTGCTGCTGAGCTATTTGCTCTACAACCACGGCATCGTGCCGCCGCACATCGTGGCTGGCGTCAACCTCAACATGCCGGTGCTCGGCCCCATGCTGCGCCGAGGCGGCGCCTTCTTCATCCGCCGCTCCATCCGCGGCAACGCGCTGTACGCGGCGGTGCTGAGCGAGTACGTGGCGCAGCTGGTGAGCGAGGGCTTCTCGCTGGAGTACTTCATCGAAGGCGGCCGCTCGCGCACCGGGCGCCTGCTGGCGCCCAAGGGCGGCATGGTGGCGATGACCATCAAGGCCTTCCTGCGCGCGCCGCGCCGGCCGGTAGTGTTCCTGCCGGTCTACATCGGCTATGAAAAACTCATCGAGGGCAAGAGCTACCTCGACGAACTCACCGGCCAGCCCAAGGAAAAGGAAACCATCTGGGCCTTGCTCAAGGCCGGCGCTGGCATCCTGCGCCAGCACTACGGCAAGGTGGCGGTGAATTTCGGCGAGCCGATATTCCTGGACGGCGTGCTGGCCGAACACGCTCCCGACTGGCGCGCGCGCAATGCCGACCCGGACGACAAACCCACCTGGATCAACGACGCGGTCGAGGACAACGCCCAGCAGATCCAGGAGAACAACAACCGCGCCGCCGACGGGAACCCGGTGAACCTGCTGGCGCTGGCCCTGCTGTCCACGCCAAAACACGCCATGTCCGAGGCCGACCTGCTGGCGCAGCTGGCGCTTTCCAAGAAGCTGCTGGCGGCGCTGCCGTATTCCGATCGCGTCACGGTGACGGCGCTGGAGCCGGCGCAGATTTTGGCCTACGGCGAACAAATCGGCGTGCTCACCCGTACCGTGCATCCGCTGGGCGACGTGATCAGCGTGGAGGGCGAAACCGCGGTGCTGCAGAGCTACTTCCGCAACAACGTGCTGCATCTGTTCGCGGCGGCCAGCTGGGTGGCGCTGTGCTTCCAGAACAACCGTCGCATGAGCCGGGCCGGGCTGCTGCGGCTGGGGCGCACCATTTATCCGTTCGTGCAGGACGAGCTGTTCCTGCCCTGGGATCAGGACGGTTTCGCGAAGCAGCTGGACGCCACCATCAACCTGTTCGTGGCCGAGGGCCTGCTCAACGTGGCCAGCGAGGACGAGGGCGGCATCATTTCGCGCGGACCCGGGCAGACCGATGAAGTGTTCCGCCTGCGTGCGATCGCCCACAGCCTGCAGCAGGCGTTCGAGCGCTATTTCATCGCCATCACCACGCTGGTGAAGAACGGGCCGCGCACGCTCAGCGCCGGCGAGCTCGAGTCGCTGTGCCACCTCACGGCGCAGCGCCTGAGCCTGCTGTACGCGCCGGCGGCGCCGGAGTTCTTCGACAAATCGCTGTTCCGCGGCTTCATCCAGAAGCTGCGCGAACTCAAGCTGGTGTGGGTGTGTCCGAACGGAAAGCTCGATTTCGACGAGCAGCTGACCACTTGGGAAAAAGACGCCAAGGTGGTGCTGGGTCGGGAAGTGCGGCACACCATCAGCAAGCTCTCGCCCGAGGCGGTGAGCAAGGTGTCGCAGTCCGCCACCGTAGTGTCCTGAAGCCCTGTGGGAGGGGCTTCAGCCCCGATCGAGTTGCTCAGGCATCAAGGTCGGGAATCAGGCGGCTCTCCAGCGCCGAGATCAGGTCCTTGATCTTGAGCTTGCGCTTCTTCAGGCGCTTCACTGACAGCTCGTCGGTCTGGATGTTGACCGCCAGGCGGGCGATGGCCTCGTCCAGGTCGCGGTGCTCGACCTTCAGGTCCATTAGTTGGGCATTAATCTTGGCGTGATCTTCCTCGGCCATCGGATCCTCCTTTTGCCAAAGCTTACCCCCACCCCGCCCCCTGTAGGAGGGACTTCAGTCCCGATGCTCTTGTCCAGAAGCATCGGGACTGAATTCCCTCCCACCAACTGCACGGGGCATCAGGACACAAATCCCTCCCGCACGGCGCGGCCGATGGGGTTAA
>JANORD010000148.1:0-5621 GCA_031415095.1 Lysobacteraceae bacterium | reverse complement strand
GGGGTCCGCGGGTTTTTCTGGGTGATGCAGGCGGGCTACGTCAGACTGCCATCGCCTTGGCGACTTCGGCGGCGTAATCCTCGACTACCTTCTCGATGCCTTCGCCAACGGCCAGGCGCTTGAAGCCGATGACCTCGGCGCCGGCGGCCTTCAGCGTGGCCTCCACCGACAGGTCGGTGTTGAGCACGTAGGGCTGGCCGTAGAGCGTGACCTCATTGACGATCTTGGCCACCTTGCCGCCGATGATTTTCTCGAGGATCTCGGCCGGCTTGGCCTTGTCCTTCTCCGACATCTTGGCCATCTCGATTTCTTTTTCCTTGGCCAGGAAGTCGGCCGGCACGTCGGCGGCCTTGTTGTACGGCGGGTTCATGGCGGCCACGTGCATGGCGATGCCGCGGGCCAGCTCGATGTCGCCGCCCTTGAGCTCCACCAGCACGCCGATGCGGCCGCCGTGGATGTAGGCGGCCACGTGGTTGCTGCTGTCCAGGCGGGCCAGGCGACGCACTTCGAGCTTCTCGCCCACCTTGGCAACCACGGCGGCACGGGCTTCGTCCACCGTCAGGCCGGAGGCCAGCTTGGCGCTCTTGAGCGCTTCGGCGTCGGCGGCATCCGATGCCAGCGCAGCCTGGGCCACGGCGGCAGTGAAGGCGAGGAAGTTGTCATCCTTGGCCACGAAATCGGTCTCGGAGTTCACTTCCACCAGTACGGCCTTGCCGCCTTCGCTGGCGGCCACGATGCGGCCTTCGGCAGCCACGCGGTCGGACTTCTTGTCGGCCTTGGCCAGTCCCTGCTTGCGCAGCCACTCGCCCGCGGCGTCCAGGTCGCCCTGGTTTTCAGTCAGGGCTTTCTTGCATTCCATCATGCCGGCGCCGGTGCGCTCGCGAAGCTCCTTTACGAGCCCTGCGGTGATTTCGGTGGTCATGTGTCGTTCCTCTAAACTTGGGGTGTGTTGGCTGTCGGGCTGCTTCGGGGCGGCGGGCTCGGAAAGGAGCTTCGCGACTTCGTTGGGCTTCCATATCCCCTGGCCGATGACGATGACGCCGTCATCGGCCGCCCACCTTAACTAAAGGGGGGCTCCAACAGCGAAGAGCGCAGCATCGCGCGACGTGGTGACGCCAGGATTACTTAGCGGGCGTCGCGCTTGTCGCCGCCGGGGCCGCCCGGGCCACGGCGGGCCGGGCGCTTGTCGTCACGCGGCGCGCGGCGCGGCGCGGCCTTGCGCTCTTCCTTGGCCACCGGGTTGCCTTCGGCGTCGAGCTCGACGAACTCGTCGGCGGCGACGTGCGCCTGCGGAGACGCAGCCTTGCCCTCGAGCACGGCGTCAGCGGCGGCGTGCACGTACAGCTGCACCGCGCGGATGGCGTCGTCGTTGCCCGGGATGGGGTAGTCCACCAGGTTGGGGTTGTAGTTGGTGTCCACCACGGCGATGACCGGGATGCCCAGCTTCTTGGCTTCCTGCACCGCGATGTTTTCGTGGCCGATGTCGATCACGAACAGCGCGTCGGGCAGGCGGTTCATTTCCTTGATGCCGCCCAGCGAGGCGAGGAGCTTGTCGCGCTCGCGACGCAGGCCCAGCACTTCGTGCTTCACAAGTTTTTCAAAGGTGCCGTCGGTCTCGGCCGCTTCCAGCTCCTTCAGGCGCGCCACCGACTTCTTCACCGTGGCGAAGTTGGTCAGGGTGCCGCCGAGCCAGCGCATGCTCATGTACGGCTGGTTGCAGCGGGTGGCTTCTTCCTTGATGGCGTCGCGCGCGGAGCGCTTGGTGCCGACGAACAGGATGGTGCCGCGCTTCTGGGCGATCGCCGAGATGAAGTTCATCGCGTCGGTGAACAGCGGCAGGGTCGCTTCGAGGTTGATGATGTGGATCTTGCCGCGGGCGCCGAAGATGTACGGAGCCATCTTGGGGTTCCAGTAGCGGGTCTGGTGGCCGAAGTGCACGCCGGCTTCCAGCATCTGGCGCATGGTGACCTGGGTCATTGCGATATTCCTTTCACGAAAGGGAGCCGGCCGCACGCTGGCGGCTTCGGAGCTCCGGGGTTGGGCCTCCACCTGGCCACCGCCTCGAACCGCATGCTTGGCCTGTGGCCTTGCTGCGGCACCCCGGGGCGGGGTGAAGCCAGGTGTGTGTATTCACCGGTGACGCCCGGCGTGGGCGGTTTGGCGGGGCAGGCCCCATCAAGCCGCGGGATTATAGCCCGCTGGCCCAATCCGCCGCAACTGAGGGATAATCCGCCCCATGATCACCCTCAAGACCCCCCAAGACATCGAGCGCATGCGCGTGGCCGGCCGGCTGGCCGCCGAGGTGCTGCAGGTGGTGGGCCCGCACGTGAAGCCGGGCGTCAGCACCGCGGAGCTGGACCGCATCTGCCACGACCACATCGTCGAGGTCCAGAAGGCCATCCCCGCCAACGTGGGCTACAAGGGATTCCCGGCCACCATCTGCACCTCGGTGAACAACGTCATCTGCCACGGCATCCCCAGCGAGGCCAAGGTGCTCAAGGACGGCGACATCGTCAACATCGACGTCACCGTGATCAAGGACGGCTGGCACGGCGACACCAGCCGCATGTACTTCGCCGGCGAGCCCAGCGTCAAGGCCCGGCGCCTGGTGGAAGTGACCCGCGAAGCCATGTTCCGCGCCATCCGCATCGTCAAGCCGGGCATCACCCTGGGCGATATCGGCCACGCCATCCAGAGCTTTGCCGAGGGCCAGCGCTTCAGCGTGGTGCGCGAGTACTGCGGCCACGGCATCGGCCGCATTTACCACGAAGACCCGCAGGTGCTGCACTACGGCCAGCCCATGTCCGGCGTGGTGCTGCAGAAGGGCATGACCTTCACCATCGAACCGATGATCAACGAAGGCACCCGCCACACCAAGCTGCTCAACGACGGCTGGACGGTGGTGACCCGCGACAAATCGCTGTCGGCGCAGTGGGAGCACACGGTGGCGGTGACCGACGACGGCGTCGAGATCCTTACCCGCCTGCCCGGCGACGACAACGACCTGTGACCGGGGCGGGCCCATGAGTGCCGCGCCTCCTTTGGTTGCTCCGTCCCTGCCCGTGAGCCTGGCCTCGGCCGCCAGCGACGGCGCCTGGCGCGATGCGGCGAAGGCCGGCCTGGCCGCTGGACGCCTCCAGCTGCGCCAGCGCTTTGACGCCGGCGAAGCCATCGACCGATTGGTCTCGCTGTGCTGCGAAACCAGCGATGCCGTGGTGCTCTCGGCCTGGAGCCGCTGCCTGCCCGCCGGTGCGCCGCTGCAGCTGCTGGCCACCGGTGGCTACGGGCGGGCCGAGCTTTACCCGCAGTCCGACATCGATGTGCTGGTGCTGGCCGAGCCGGACGCCCAATCCGCGCACGAAGCCGCGATTGGCCGGTTCTTCTCCCTGCTCTGGGACGCGGGCTTGGCCACGGGCCAAGCGGTGCGTTCGATCGCGCAGTGCGTGGACGCGGCGCGCGAGGACATCACCGTGCTCACCGCCATGATGGAGTGCCGCACCCTGGCCGGGGAACCGGGCGCCGCGGGCCGCCTGGCCACGGCGCTGGCGCCGCCGGCGCTGTGGCCGCCGGCCGCGTATTTCGAAGCCAAACGGACCGAGCAGCGCCAGCGCCACGCCCGATTCCACGACACCACCCACAACCTCGAGCCCAACATCAAGGAAGGGCCCGGCGGCCTGCGCGACCTGCAGACGGTCACCTGGATGGGCATGCGCCTGTACGGCGTGCCGGGCCTGCGCGCGCTCACCCCGCTGGGCCTGCTGGGTGAAGACGAATGCGCCGCGCTCGAGCGCGAATGGCGCCAGCTGGCGCGGCTGCGTTTCGGCCTGCACCTGCTCGCGAACCGGCGTGAGGAGCGGCTGGGCTTCGACCATCAGAAGACCCTGGCCGCGATGCTCGGGCTCACCGACGAACACCGCGACAACCTGGCGGTGGAGCAGATGATGCAGGGTTTTTTCCGCAGCGCCGCCACCGTGCGCCGGATCAACGACCGGCTGCTGCAGCGCTTCGAGGAACAGCTGTCCGGCGACGAGCCGCCGCAGCCGGCGGGCGAGGGCTATGAGCTGCGCCACGGCTATCTGGCCATGGTGCAGCCCGCGCTCCTGCGCGCGGGCATGGTGCCCATGCTTGAGCTGTTCGCCGCGTGGGATGGTCTTCCGGATGTGCGCGGGCTGCATTCCGAAACCGCGCGTGCACTGGGTGAATCACTGCCCAGCATCCTGCCCTACCAGCAGCAGCCGGCAGCGGTGCGGCAGCGCTTCCTGGCGCTGCTCGATTCCCGCCAAGCGGTGGCCACGATCACGCGCATGGCGCGGCTGGGCGTGCTGGCGCGCTACCTGCCGGCGTTCGGCAAGGTCTCGGGCCGCATGCAGTACGACCTGTTCCATGTCTACACCGTGGACCAGCACACCCTCACCGTGCTGGCTTACATGGACGGCTTCGCGCGGCGGGTGGATGAGCGTTTCAGCATTGCCCACGACGTGCTGCCGAGGCTGCGCAAGCCGCACCTGCTGCTGCTGGCGGGGCTGTTCCACGATATCGCCAAGGGCCGCGGCGGCGACCACTCGGAGCTGGGCGCGGTGGATGCACTCGATTTCGCCGCCGCCCATGAGTTACCCACTGCCGACGGCGACCTGCTGGCCTGGCTGGTTCAGCAGCACCTGCTGATGTCGGTGACGGCGCAGCGCCAGGATATTTCTGATCCGGAAGTGGTGGCGCGCTTCGCCACCAAAGTGGCCGACCGTGAGCACCTGGATTACCTGTACCTGCTGACGTGCGCCGATATCGCCGGCACCAGCCCCAAGCTCTGGAATGCCTGGAAGGACCGCCTGCTGGCCGACCTGCACACGGCCACCCGCGCGGCCCTGCGCCGCGGGCTCGAGAACCGCGTGCATGCCAACGACATCATGGCCGACACCCGGGTGGTGGCGATGGAGCGCCTGCTGGGCGAAGGGCTGGCGGCCGCGGACGTGGAGCGTGTTTGGGCCGACTATCCGGACGTGGCTTTCCTGCGCTATCGGCCCGAGCAGATTGCCTGGCAGACGCGCGGAATCGTCGCGGCCGGCGGCAGCGAGCACGTGGTGCTGGCGCGCCCGCATGTGCAGGACGCCGGGCTGGAGGTGTTCGTGCGTACCCCTGACCGCGACGGATTGTTTGCTGCCCTGGTGGCCACGCTGGATAGGCTCGGACTGAACGTGCTCGAGGCCCGGGTGCTCAGTTCAGCCGATGGCCAGGCACTGGACACCTTCCAGCTCATTTCTGCCCAGGGCGCAGCGCCCGCAACCGACGCAGTGGCATTCGCACTCACGGAGGCGCTGCGCGATCCGTCGCAGGTGCGCCCGGCGCGCCGCGCTGCACCGCGGCAACTGCGGCATTTCCGGGTGCCCGCGCAGGTGACGTTTGATCGACTGCCCGACGGCAGCCGCACCCGCATGGCCCTGGTGTGCACCGACCAGCCCGGGCTGCTGGCCGGCGTGGCCCAGGTGCTGCGCCAGCACCGGCTGCGCGTGCACGATGCGCGCATCGCCACCTTCGGCGAGCGCGTCGAGGATTTCTTCCTGCTCACCGACGAGCGCGATCGCGCCGTGGACGACCAGGCCCTGCTGGACAAGCTGAGCCAGGCC
>JANORD010000147.1:0-3116 GCA_031415095.1 Lysobacteraceae bacterium | reverse complement strand
TAGCCGATCAGCGAGGCGAAGGTGAGCGCTGCGGTGAAGCCATTCACCCAGCCCGCCAGTAGCGCCATCGACACCACGCCCAGCACTACTGCGAACCCGAGCACCTGCCCCGGCCGCAGCGACCCAACGGCCAGCGGCCGGTGCTGGGTGCGCGCCATCAGCACGTCGATGCGCTGGTCAAGGAGATGGTTGATGGCCGCCGCCGAGGCCGCTGCCAGCCAGATCCCGATGGCGCCCAGGCCCATGCGCCGCCACGGCCAGGCGTCGCCCGGCTCGATGGCCAGGAACATGCCAATCACGGCCGTGAACACGATCAGCGCCACCACCCGCGGCTTGGTCAATTCCCAATACGCGGCGAACGGCAGCGTCATTCCGGCGCCCGCAGCCGCGCCAGCAGGCCCACCACCGTGAACAGCAGCAGCGCGGCGCCGGCGTTGTGCCCCACCGCGACCCACAGCGGCAGGCCCAGCACGACGTTGCTGATGCCCAGCGCCACTTGGGCCAGCAGCAGCACCCCCAGCGCCACGCCCCAGAACACCAGCCCCGGCGTGCGAACCATGCGCACGCCCACCAGCGTGAGGTGCCCGACCACCAGCAGCGCCATCAGCCGGTGGCTCAACTGGATGGCCACGCGCGCGGGGCCGTCCAGCACGCCGCCTTCGTAGTCCACGCCGATGCCGCGCCAAAGGACGAAGCCTTCGCGGAAATCATGCGCCGGCCACCACTGGCCCAAGCACTTGGGGAAATCGGTGCCGCAGGCCAGGGCGGCGTAGTTGGCGCTGGTCCAGCCACCCAGCGCGATCTGCACCACCAGCAGGCCCAAGCCGACCCACAGCAGGCGGCGCAGGCGCGGCGCTTCGGCGTTCACCAAGGTGCTGCCGGGGGTGGTTTTCCACGCCAGCCAAGTGAGCAGGGACAGCGTGAGCAGCCCGCCCATCAGATGCGCCATCACGATCACCGGCTTCACCAGCCAGATCACCGTCCACATGCCCAGCACGGCCTGGAACACGATCACCATCAGCACCAGCGCGCTCAGGCGCGCGGCGTCGGCATTGCTCCAGCGTAGCGCCTGCACCAGCAGGATCAGTTCGCCCGCCAGCACCAGGGCTACTGACAGCGTGTGATTGGACGCCAGCCACGCGCCGCCACGCAATCCGGTGTAGAGCGGAATCGAAAGCGCCACCAGCCCCGCGGCCACCAAGACGCTGGCCACGCCGAACGGCCGCTTGCGCGCGGCCAGCAGCGCCAGCACCAGCACGCCCAGGCCCAGCAGCGCGGCGATGTGGCGATGGAACTGCTCGCGCCACGCCTTGCTCACCTCCACCGTGCGCTCGTAGCTGGCGTTGGCGGCGGCGATCTCATGGTCCTGCGTGGGCCAGGTGGCGGCGCCATAGCAGGTGGGCCAATCCGGGCAGCTCAAGCCGGCGTTGGAAAGGCGCACGAAGCCGCCGAACACGATGACGCACAGCGCCAGCAGCACGGCGGCCCAGGCGAGGCGGTGGAAATGGCGGTGCGGGCTGTTCATAGGCTGCTTACTTCACCACACGCGAGAGGTCCTTGCGCAGGCCCGAGGGATTGAAGCCCGGTGCGTAGCGCAGGATGAGGTAGCCGCTGGGGTCGGCGAGGTAAACCGGCAGCGCATCGGGCCGCGCGGTTCCGGGCAACCGCGCCTGCAGCGCTGGGCTCGGTTGCATTGCCACCAGGCCGCTGAACTGCGGCGCATCGGCCGGCAGCTCGCCGAACCACAGCACCCGCACCCGCTCCGCATGCCGGCCTTCGGACACCCACACCCGGTGCAGCACGTTCAGCAGCTGGCTGCAGGGCGCGCCGCAGTCGGCGGGCGCGTCCACCAGGATGTGCCAGTTGCGCTCGCTGGGCTGCCACTGCCAGGGCTCGCCGTTGGCCTGCACCAGGGCGATGTCACGCAGGTCGGGATAGGGCTTGAGCATCTCGCCCACGTTGCGGGTTTGGGTGGGCTGCCAGCCGCCGAAGAACAGCGCTGCGGCTACGCCGAAGCTGCCCAGGAACATCAGGGCCACCAGCAGCAGGATCAGGCGGGAGCGGGTTTTGCTGGGAGCGGTCATGGGCGTCTGCGAAGGTTGAGCACGAGGAGGATTACGACGGTGGCGGCGGCTAGCCCGAACCACTGCAGGGCGTAGCCGCGGTGTTTCTCCGGCGGCAGGGTGTTGGCCAACAGCGCCAGGTCGCGCGGATAGCCCAGCGGCAGCGCCGGATCCAGCCGCAGTACGTTTTCCGAAAGCACAGGCTGCAGCCGCCATGCCGCGCTCACTTCCGCAGGCTCCAGCCGCGTGGCCAGCCAGGCCTCGCTGTCGGGCTGGCGCACTAGCCCCGGGCCCAATCGCAATCCCACCGACGGCGGCGGCACCAGCAGGCCTGCCAGGACCTGTTCGCCCTCCGGGCAGTTCACCGTCGGCAGCGCACGGTTGGCGCCCAGCGGCAGCCAGCCCAGATCCACCAGCAGCGGCTGCCCGCCCTTGGGCAAAAACGCGCAGTAAATCCGCAGGCCTACCGCCGGCCCGCGGCGCTGGTTATCCAGCAGCAGCGGTGGCGATACGAGGAAGGCTCCGGGTCCAGCCACTTTCGCAACTTCAACGTCGGTGCGTCGTGATGCGATGGCCAAGTCCACTGGTGCACTGGCCAGCGCCACGTCGGCCGCCGCCAACTGCGCGCGCTTGGCCTGTTCGCGACCCAACTGCCACTGGCCCAGGCTGGCAAAACCCAGCGCCAACGCCAGCCCCAGCGCACTCAGCAACCAGCGGCGCTTCACGACAGCCTGCCGGCGCGGGCGGATAATGGCGCCCTTCCCAGAACCCGGACCGACGCCGTGCAGAAGCTGCTAATCATCGCTTTCCTGATCCTGATCCTGTGGAACCTGGGCGCCGGCCTGTATTACATGATGGTGGACAAGGGCAAGACCGACCGCACGGTGAAATCGCTGACTTGGCGCATCGGCCTGTCGGTGGCCCTGATCCTGCTGGTGATCGCCGGCATTGCCACGGGCGTGATCAAGCCGCACGGCATCCAGGGCTGAAAAGAGGGGCTTTTGTGGGAGCGGGCTTTTGTAGGAGGGGCTTCAGCCCCGATGCTTCATTCAA
>JANORD010000146.1:0-3179 GCA_031415095.1 Lysobacteraceae bacterium | reverse complement strand
GGTGTAGGCGCGGCTGGTGAGCAGCATGCGGCGCACGTCGGGATGCACGATGTTCGGGTCGGCGGCTTTTTCCGGCAGCGCGGCGCCAGTGGGCGCGCGACCCTGCAGGCGGTCGCGGGCGTAGGTCACCGCATTCTGGTGCGCGGCTTCGGCCAGGCCCAAGGACTGCATGCCCACGCCCAGGCGCGCCGAGTTCATCATCACGAACATCGCCGCCAGGCCCTTGTTGGGTTCGCCGATCAGCCAGCCGGTGGCGGCGTCGAGATTCATCACGCATGTGGCGTTGCCGTGGATGCCCATCTTGTGTTCGATGGAGCCGGCCTGGATGGTGTTGCGCGCGCCGACGTTGCCGTCCGCGTCGGGCAGGAACTTGGGCACCAGGAACAGCGAGATGCCCTTGGTGCCGGCCGGCGCACCCGGCAGGCGCGCCAGCACCAGGTGCAGGATGTTTTCGGCCAGGTCGTGCTCGCCGGCGCTGATGAAGATCTTGGTGCCGCTCAGCGCGAAGCTGCCGTCGCCCAGAGGCTCGGCCTTGGTCTTGAGCATGCCCAGGTCGGTGCCGCAGTGCGGCTCGGTCAGGCACATGGTGCCGGTCCACTGGCCCGAGATGATCTTGGTGAGGTAAACCTGTTTCTGCTGGTCGGTGCCGAAAGCGTTCAGGCATTCATAGGCGCTGTGCGACAGGCCGGCGTACATCAGCCAGGCTTGGTTGGCTGAATTCCACATCTCGTACAGGCGGTTGTTGACCACGGTGGGCAGGCCCTGGCCGCCAAAATCAGGGCTGCAGCTCAGCGCCGGCCAGCCGGCGTCCACGAACTGGGCATAGGCCTGCTTGAAGCCGGCCGGCGCGGTGACCACGCCGTTGCCGTGGAAGGTGCAGCCCTCACGGTCGCCGACCTGGTTGAGCGGCTGGATCACCTGGCTGGCGAACCGTGCGCCCTCTTCAAGCACCGCGTCGATGGTCTCGATGTCGAGCTCGGCGTGGGCTGGGAGTGCCTTCAGTTCGTCCTGCACCTTGAGCAGTTCGAACAGGACAAAGCGCATGTCGCGCAACGGCGCGGTGTAGTGGGGCATGGGGGTGGCAGCCAGGGATTGGGGACGCGTGACGTTAACATACTGATGCGTACGGACTGTGACGGGGGCAGCGGCGTTATGCTGGGGGCCGTCTCCAACGCCCGGAAATCCCATGCAAAAGACCCTCTTGGCCGCCGCCTTGGCTGCCGCACTACTGGCCGGATGTGGCTCGGGCGCGCCATCTGCGCCTGCCGCCGAGCCGGTGGCCACTGAGGCGGCCGCCGCCGCCGCGCAGGCGGACGCCACCTTTGCCGCGCTTGCGGCCCGCTACCTGGACGAAGGCCTTGCGATGTCGCCGGTGAGCGCCACCGCCATCGGCGAGCACCGCCATGACTCCGAACTCGACGACCTCAGTGCCGCCGGGCGCCAGAAGTTGCTGGACTGGGCCCGCGCACGCCGCGCCGAACTCGCGGCCATAGACCCGACCCAGCTTTCGCGCGAAAACCAAGTGGACGCGCTGATCTTGGGCAACCAGCTGGACTACGCCATCTGGGACGATCAGGTGCTGCAGCGCTGGGCCTGGGATCCGCAGATCTACAGCAGCCTGGCCGGCGGCGCGATCTACAGCCTGATGGCGCGTGAGTTCGCGCCGATGCCCGACCGCCTGCGTTCGGCCACCGCGCGCATGGAAAAACTGCCGGCGCTGCTGGCGCAGGCGCGCGAAAATCTCGACCCGGCGCGCGTCCCCAAGACCCACGCCGAGACCGTGTCGCGCCAGAACCGCGGCCTGCTGGGCCTGCTCGACGGCTTCATCGTGCCCAGTGCCGACCAGCTGCAGGGCGAGGAGCGCGCGCGCCTGGACGCGGCCGTCGCCACGCTGCGAACCGCCGTGGCGGAGCACCAGACGTGGCTGGACGAGACCTTGGTTCCCAACGCCGCCGGCGACTTCCGCGTAGGCGCCGAGAAGTACGACCAGCAGCTTCGCTTCGCCCTCAACTCGTCGCTGAGCCGCGCCGAGATCCGCCAGCGTGCCGAGGCCGAGCTGGCCCGCGTTCGCGATGAGATGTATGCGGTGGCGCGCACCGTGCTTGCGGACAAGGACGGCGCGCCGCCCACGCCCGAGCAGCCCGAAGAAGCCCAGCGCCAGGCCGCCATTGAGGCAGCGCTGGAGCTGGCCTATGCGCGCAAGCCCGGGCGCGGGGCAGTGGTGGATTTCGCCAAGCACACGCTCGAGGTGGCGACGCAGTTCGTGCGCGAAAAAGACCTGGTCACGGTGCCCGACGACCCGGTGAAGATCATCCTGATGCCGGAGTTCCAGCGCGGTTTCTCGGTGGCCTACGCCGATTCACCGGGCCCGCTGGATCGCGGCCTGGACACCTACTACGCCATCTCGCCGATCCCGGATGAGTGGGACGAGGCCAAGGTGGATTCCTTCCTGCGCGAATACAACGAGTACATGATCCACGTGCTGACCATCCACGAGGCCATGCCCGGCCATTACCTGGAAGGCGCGCACTCGGCCGAGCATCCGTCCACGCTGCGCGCGGTGCTGCGCTCAGGTCCGTTCGCGGAAGGTTGGGCGGTGTACACCGAGCGCATGGTGGCCGATGCTGGCTACCTCGACAGCGACCCGTTGTTCCGCCTGATGCAGCTGAAGTTCTACGCCCGCGCGGTGGCCAACGCCATCCTGGACCAGGGCGTGCACGTGGACGGCTGGAGCAAGGAGCAGGCGATGGACCTGATGGTGCGCCAGACTTTCCAGCAGCAGAGCGAGGCCGAGGGCAAGTGGGTGCGGGCGCAACTCTCGTCTACCCAGCTGGCCACGTATTTCGTCGGTGCGCAGGAGCATTTCGACGCGCGCAACGCGGCACAGGCCAAGTGGGGCGATCAGTTCCAGCTCAAGGACTACAACGACCGCATGCTGGCCCAGGGGGCGCCGCCGGTGCGCTTCGCGCGCCAGTTGCTGCTGGATGAACCCATCGAGTGAGTCAGTACCGGGCTACGCCGCTAGTCCGGCGGCGTGGCCCGATGCCCAGGCCCACTGGAAGTTGTAGCCTCCCAGCCAGCCGGTCACGTCCGCCACTTCGCCGATGAAGTACAGGCCGGGCTGGTGTTTCGAGGCCATGGGGGCTGACGAGACGCCATCGGTGTCCACGCCGCCCAGG
>JANORD010000145.1:0-1971 GCA_031415095.1 Lysobacteraceae bacterium | reverse complement strand
CACGTCCGACAGCTTGTGCAGCAGCGAGCGCATGCCGCGGCCCACCAGGGTGATGGCGGCACACGGCGCAATCACTTTCACCCGGCACACCTGCGCCAGGTCGGCGCACAGCGCATCGAGCACGTTGGTGTTCACCAGGTTGTCGCTGGGGTCCAGCGACACCGTGACGTTGGTCTCGGACGAACCAATCAGGTCGATGGAGAGACCATGCGCCTTGAAACGATCGAAGACCTCCGACAGGAAGCCCACCTGCTGCCACATGCCGATGGTTTCCATGGACACCAGCACGATGCCGCGGCGCGAGCTGATGGCCTTGACGCCGGGCACCGTGTGCGCCGAGGAATCAATCACCGTGCCGGGCATGTCCGGGCGCTGCGTGTCGCGGATCCAGATCGGCACCCGCGCCTCGCGGCAGGGGTGGATGCAGCGCGGATGCAGCACCTTGGCGCCGGTGGTGGCGATTTCCTGCGCTTCTTCGTAGTCCAGGCGCGAGAGCAGGCGCGCGTCGGGCACGGCGCGCGGGTTGGCGCTGAACATGCCGGGCACGTCGGTCCAGATCTCCACCCGGCGCGCGCCCAGCAGCGCGCCGAAATAGGCCGCCGAGGTATCCGAGCCACCGCGCCCCAGGATGGCCGTGCCGCCGTCCGGCGCTCGGGCGATAAAGCCTGGCGCGATGCGGAGCCGGGGCCCGGCCGCGTCGAAACGGCGGCGCAGTCCGGCATCGCCAGCGAAGTCGCAGGAGGCCGACAGGCGCCGGCTCCAGGCGGTCTGGTTGGGCAGCGTCCTGGCTTGCAGCCAGTCGCGTGAATCCACCCAGCCCACGTCCAGTCCCTGCGACTGCAAGTAGGCCACGCCGAGCGTGGACGACAGCAGCTCGCCCTGCGCCAATACCTCGGCCTGCCACGCCAGGTCGGCGTCCACGCAGCGCGGATCGGCAGCCAGCGCGCGCAGCGCGGCCAGGCGTTCGGCCAACACGGTGCCCGCATCCAGGCCCAGCTCGGCGCAAAAGTCCTCGTGCCGCTGCACCAGGGCCTGCACCCGCGCGGCGGTGCCGACCGCATCGGCGTGGCCTTCGCACAGCGCCTGCAGTGCGTTGGTCACGCCAGAATGCGCCGAAACCACCACCAGCACGCGCGCCGACTCGCGCTCGGCGCGCTGGCGCATCAGGCCGCCAATGGTGTCCCAGCGCGTGCGCCGGGACACGCTGGTGCCGCCGAATTTGAGGACGATCCACTCGGGGGCATCAACACCGGCGGTGGGCGCGGCTGGGCTCATGTTCAAGGCATTCAGGGGGCGGAGGCCGGCGCACGACGCGCGGGCCCATGAAGTGTAAACGATGGCGCCGGCGGCCGAGGCGGGCTGTGGGACCGCGTTCGCCATGTGCATACAACCAAGCATCCGCGTGGACTTCACGCCCGGCTGCTACCCTTCGCTCCCCCGAGATTGGAAGCCCCACATGCGCCGTGCGTTTACCCAAGTCGATGTCTTTGCGGCCCGCGCTGGCGACGGCAACCCGCTGGCCGTGGTGCTGGATGCCTCGGGCCTGGATACCGCGCAAATGCAGGCCTTGGCGGCCTGGACCAACCTGTCGGAAACCAGCTTCGTGCTGCCGCCACTGGCGGCCGGCGCCAGCTATAGCCTGCGTATTTTCACCCCGCGCCAGGAGCTGCCGTTCGCCGGCCACCCCAGCGTGGGCACGGCGCACGCCGTGCTGGAATCCGGCCTGGCGTCGGCCAGTGACGGCCAACTGGTGCAGGAGTGCGCGGCCGGCCTGCTGCCGCTGCGGGTGCAGGGCGAAGGCCACGCGCGGCGCATCGCCGTGCGTGCGCCGCGTGCCCGGCTGCTGCCGGCGCAAGCCCAGGACGCCGCCGTGCTATCGGCCGCCCTGCACGGTCTTGCGCTGGGCGCTTTGGCGCCGACCTGCGTGGACAACGGCCCGCGCTGGTGGGTGGCGGAACTGGCGAGCGACCA
>JANORD010000144.1:0-1868 GCA_031415095.1 Lysobacteraceae bacterium | reverse complement strand
TGCCCAGCGCCATCCTCTACGGCGGCACCATCATGCCGGGCCAGTGCAAGGGCAAGAAAGTCACCATCCAGGACGTGTTCGAAGCCGTGGGCGCCCACGCCGCGGGCACCCTGGACGACGCCGGCCTGGCCGAAGTGGAGCGCGTGGCCTGCCCGGGCGCCGGCGCCGGGGGCGGGCCGGTCACCGCCACCACCATGGCCATGGGGGGCCACGTCCAGGGCGTGTGGGCGCTGGGCTTGGAAGAAATACCCGCCCTGGCTCCGGCCAAGGGCGCGGCCGCGTTCGTCTGCGGCGAACTGGTGATGCAGCGGCTGCGCGCGCAGGGCCCCACGCCCTCGCAGATCCTCACGCCGGCGGCCTTTGCCAATGCGGCGCGCGCGGTGTCGGCCACGGCCGGCTCCACCAATGCCGCGCTGCACCTGCTGGCTATCGCCCACGAGGCAGGCGTGGCGTTTTCGCTGGAAGATTTCGAACAGGCCGCGCGCACCCCGGTGATCGCCGACCTCAAGCCGGGCGGGCGCTACACCGCCGCGGAGATGTTCGACATGGGGGGCACCGCGCTGGTGGCCCATGAGTTGCGTGCGGCCGGCCTGTTGCTGGATGGGGCGACAGTGACCGGCCGCACGCTGTTCCAGGAGCTGGACGCCGCGCCGACCGCGCCGGCCCAGGACTGCGTGCGCCCCATCGCGAACCCGCTCAAGCCGCGCGGCGGCTATTCCATCCTCTACGGCGACCTGGCCCCGGAAGGCTGCATCGTCAAGCTGGCCGGCCACGGCCGCGAACACTTCGAAGGCCCGGCGCGCGTGTTCGATTCCGAAGACGCGGCCTTCGCCGCCGTGCAGGCACGCGACATCCGCGCCGGCGACGTCGTGGTGATCCGCTTCGAAGGCCCGGCCGGCGGCCCCGGCATGCGCGAAATGCTGGCCGTGACCGCGGCGCTGGTGGGCCAGGGCCTGGGCAATGACGTTGCCCTGGTCACCGACGGCCGCTTCTCCGGCGCCACCCACGGTTTCATGGTGGGACACGTGTCGCCCGAAGCCGCGCACGGCGGCCCCATCGCCCGCCTGCGCGAAGGCGACCGCGTGCGCATCGACGTGGCCACGCGCCGCATCGATGTCCATGCCGACCTGTCCACCCGCGAACCCGCGCGCATCACTCCGCGCGTGGCCGGCGGCGCCCTGGCCAAGTACGCCCTGCAGGTGGGCTCGGCCTCGCAAGGCGCCGTCACCAGCCCCAACAAAAACAGGGGTCAGAGTGCTATTTCCCCCGCCGCGGCGCCGCGGGCGGGCGCTGGATAACCAGGGAAATAGCACTCTGACCCCTGTTTTTCTCTCCAACCTCTCACTCAAACCCAAGGACCGCCGCCATGACCACGACCCCCGCCAACTCACCCCGCCCGCGCATCGCCGTCGTCGGCTACGGCAGCCAAGGCCGCGCGCACGCGCTGAACCTGCGCGAGTCGGGCTTTGACGTCACTGTAGGCCTGCGCCCGGGTGGCCCCACCGAAGCCAAGGCCCAGGCCGACGGCTTCACGGTGAAGACCCCGGCCGAAGCGGTCGCGGGTGCCGAACTGGTGGCGGTGCTGACCCCGGACATGGTGCAGCCGCGCCTGTACCGCGAAGCCATCGAGCCCTACCTGGCCAAGGGCGCCTGCCTGCTGTTCGCGCACGGCTTCAACGTGCACTACGGCCAGATCGCCCCGCGCGCCGATCTGGACGTGATCCTGGTGGCGCCCAAGGGCCCCGGTGCGCTGGTGCGCCGCGAGTATGAAATCGGCCGCGGCGTGCCCTGCGTCTACGCCGTGCAGCAGGACACCAGCGGCCGCGCCGAAGCCCTCGCCCTGGCGTATAGATCGGAAGAGCGTCGTG
>JANORD010000143.1:0-7756 GCA_031415095.1 Lysobacteraceae bacterium | reverse complement strand
CCGCCGCGGGTGGCGATGCCGATCACTCCCGGCGGCAGCACGCGCTGGTTGGCGTTGCTGGGGCGCGGCCGGGAGTTGTAGATCAGGGTCGGGTCGGTGAGCGCCTGGCGGAACAGCTCCAGCGGGTCGATATCCACCAGGTCTTCCTGGTCGAAGTTCCAGTAGTCCAGCGTCAGCGTGGTGTTGTCGCCGAAATTGAACACCGAGCCCAGGTACCAAGCCGTCGACGTTTCCGCGTCCAAGTCCGGGTTGCCATAGATCTCGGAAAGGAAGCCGTCGTCGCCGGCGAAGCCGCCGCAGAACGTGGTGTAGAACTCGCTGCCCACCGAGCACGGCAGCGCGCCCGAGCTGAGCGAGGTGCCCGCGCCCACCTGGGCCAGCGACGGCGCGCGGAACGAGGTGTTCCAGCCGCCGCGCAGCAGCACGCTTTCGCTGGCGCGCCAGCGCAGGCCCAGCGACGGATTGATGTCGCCGCCAAAGTCGTCGTAATGGTCGTAGCGGGCGGCCACGCGCAGGTCCAGGGTGTCGGTGACCGGCAGGTTGGTTTCGCCGTAGACCGCCCACTGCGTGCGGGTGGCTTCCACCGCGGTGGAACCAAAGCCGTAGACGGGCACTTCGCCGGTGCTGCGGTCGATGGTGGCCAGCGGCGAGGGTTGGTCGGTGATCTCCTCGCGACGAACTTCGGCGCCGAAGGCCCAGGCGATGTCGCCACCGGCCAGCTCACCCATCGTGCCGGTGACCTTGCCGTCCAGTGCATACAGCTCGGAGCTGCCGTCGCGCGGCACGCGCTCGCGCACCAGGTCCAGCACCTGCGCCGAGTTGCCGGCCTGGCCGTTGAATGGGTCGTACCACAAGCCGCCGGCGCCCGGCGCGCAGTTGGTGGCGCCGCTGGCGCACAGCTCACCCAGCAGGCCGGCGCGGATGCGCTCGACGTTGTAGATTCCCTTCACTGCGTTCTGCGTCGAGTCGCTCTGCGAGGCGCTGAGCGTGGTTTCCCAGTCCCAATCGCCGGCCGCGCCGCGCAGGCCGTTGAGCAGGCGCCAGCTGTCGGTTTCCACTTCAAGGGTGCGCGCATCGGGGAAGCGGCCAATGCCCACCAGGGCGCTGGTGTCGAAACCCAGGCTGGTGAAGCGGGCGCGCAGTTCAGCCGGCATGCCCGGATGGGCGAAGTCGATCAGCTCCTCGGTCCACGGCGCGGGCGAGGAATCAGCACGCGATTCGTTGCTCTGCAGGGCCAGTTCGGCGAAGTATTCCAGGCCGTCGGCGAAGTCCACGGACAGGGTGCCGTACGCGCCCAGGGTTTCAAGCTGCGGGTCGGTGGCGGTGAAGGCGTTGCGGTTCACTTCGCAATACTCGCCGAAGCGGCCGACGCCGAACTGGTCGGCGGGACAGCGGCGCTCGACGATATCGTCCTGGGCAAAATCCAGGTCGTTGAAGCTGGGGAAAATACCCTGCTGCGAAGGCCGCGGCTCCACCGCCGAGATATTGCGGTCGCGGTCGTACAGCGCGTTGCGCTGGTAGGCGTCCAGGATGATCATGCCGCGCACGCGGTCGCCGCTGAAGCCCGCCACCAGGTTGGCGTTGTAGCGGCCTTCGTCGGTGCCGCGGGTGGAATCGCCATAGCTCGCGGCCAGGCGCACGCCCTCGAAATCACGCTTGAGGATGAGGTTGATCACGCCGGCCACGGCGTCGGCGCCGTAAACGGCCGAGGCGCCGGTGGTCAGGATTTCGATGCGCTCGATCGCCGCCATCGGAATGGCGTTGATGTCCACGAAGTTTTCCGAGCCGTTGGCAAACGACGACGCGGCCACGCGGCGGCCGTTCACCAAGGTCAACGTGGACGACGTACCCAGGCCGCGCAGCGAGGCGCCGGCGGTGCCCGCGGGGGCGTCGGCCTGCAGCGCGCCGGAGTTGGCGGTGCTGAAGTTGCCGGTGCCGCCGCCGGTTTCGGTGACCTGCTTGAGCACCTCGCCAACCGTCGAGGCGCCGAAGCGCTTGAGGTCCTCGGCGTCGATGATGGTGATGGGCTGCGCTTCCTGCAGGTCGATGCCGCGCAGGTTGGAGCCGGTGACGGTGACGGCGTCGAGCGTGACGGCGTCGGCCGCCGCTTTGGCGGCCTCGGTGGCGGTGGCGGGCTGTGGCGCGGCGGGAGCCGCCGTCTGTGCAGCGGCGAAGGGTGCAGCCAAGGCCATCGCCACGGCGAGGGCCAGCGGATTGAGCGTGGATTTCATGTGGGTTCCCCGGAACGGCCGCCGACGCGCTGCATGGCGCGGAGGGCGGCTTTTGGCTTGGATGTCACGCCGTCAAGGACGGCAACTCACCAACCGTGCGGCTGGCGTCGGGCCCGGGGATGGCCCTACTCGTCCCACCACTCGCTGAGGTAGTAGGTCCGGCACAAATGGCGGATGTGGAAGCGGGATTGGGTCATGGTGGCCAGCGCAAGTGACAGCGACGTGATAACCCTGCGGCCGGGCTGGCGTCAAGCACCCCTTGCCCGCGTCGACGCCAGCCACTAGGGTCGCCCCATGCCCAAGATACTGATTTTTCTACTTCTCACCGTCGCCGGCAGCGCCTCCGCCCGCCCCGTTTTTCCCTCCGAATTGTTCCTGGCGGGCGGCGCTTTGCGCACCTGTTCGGACCTGGCCGCCGGGGGCTGCGAGGCTGCGCCCACGCCCGCCGCCACCCGCAAGCCGCCCACTTTTCTGGTGGACGACTTCGGCATTTCGCGCGCGCTGGACTCCGCGCTTTGGCACGGCCGCAGCGGTGCGCCGCCGCGTGCGGAGCTGGCGGTGATGCTGGCCAGCGCCCGTCGCGATCGCGACTGGGAGCGCATTGCCCTCGAAGACAAGCTCGCGGCGCACTGTGCTGCCGACGGCTGTCGCGACAATCCCGGACGCGCACCGTGGACTCGCCTGCTTGATGACGAGCGCGCGGCGCTGCTCTCGGCACTGGAAGTACCTCAGCTCATCAACGGCGTTCGCCCGCGCGAGCGAACGCAGCTGGCCGCCAGCCGCGAACAGGCCGGCGTGGACGTGCTGCGCGCCTTCGTCGCGGCGGCCGCGCAGCGCGCCAACGGCGAAGCGCCGCGCATCGCGGTGGTCACCGCCTCGGCGCAGGATTCCATGGAGGCCGTGGATTTCTACCTGGCCGCGTTCGAGGAACTGGGCGCGCAGGCGCAATGGTGGCCGGTGGACGCCGCGCTCAATACCGCCGTGTTCGAACAGGGCCGCTGCGACGCGCTCGACCGCCTGCGCCGCGAGCGCCTGCGCCAATCTGGCCGCGACCGCGTCTATCCCGACCTGGGTGCACAGCAGTGGCGCGCCTGCCTGAAGCCAGAGGCCACGGCAACCGTGCCGGCGCAGGTGCACGGCGTGTTCTTCGCCGGCGGCGACCAGTGGCGGCACCGCGAGGCGTTCTTCGATGCCAAGGACCAGCCCAACGCCTGGCTGCTGGCGCTGCGCGAGCGCCATGCGCGCGGCGAGGTGGTGGTGGGCGGCACCAGCGCCGGCACCGCCGTGCAGGGCGGCGCGGCGATGCTGAGCAACGGCACCAGCGCCCAAGCGCTGCGCGGCGGCGCTTTGGCAAGGCTGCCGATGGAGCCCGGCTGCGAACGCGCCGGCCGCTGCCCCGACGGCCTGTCCGAGGACAGCCTCACCTACTGGCCCGCCGGCGGCCTGGGCCTGCTGCCGGGCTGGACCGTGGACACGCATTTTTCCGAACGCGGCCGCGAACTGCGGCTGCTGGTGCTTATGCATGCGGCCAGCTTCGACCAGGCCATGGGCGTGGATGAAACAAGCGCGCTGCACACGCTGGCCGCCAAGGACGGCCTGCAGATCGAAGCGCTGGGGGCGTCGGGCGGCTGGGTGTTCCAGCGCTTGCCTGCGGACGGCAGCGGCGCGCTGGCGGCGCGCGTGCATTACCTGGCGCCGGGGGCGCGGGTTGTGGTGAGTGCGGACGGCGTGTCCGGCCCCACGACACTCACCGCAACGCTGGCCAAGGTGCGCGGCGATACGGCGGCGACATCGCGCGATGCGCTGGACGACGGCGCCCTGCGCTCGGCCGCTGCACGGCTGGCGCGCGGCGATGTGGACCAGCTTCGCCTGCGCGCCGGTGACGGCACGGTGGTGCTGTCGCGCACGGCGGAAACGCGGGCCTGGCGCGCACCCACTGGCGACGTGGGCGTGCTCAACCTGCAGCTTCGCTTCGAGCCCGCAGCGCGCGCCCGCTAGCGCGCCAGCCCGCCCTCACGTCCCCGGCCGTTGCACTACCTTGGGCTCGGCCAGTTCCTGGCCGGGCTGCGCGCGACCGGCCATTTCCGCGCCCGCGTCGGCCGGCAGCCGGAACATCACCCAGGCCGACAGCGCCGAAATCACGCCCACCGCCAGGAACGCCCAGCTGAAGTTGCCGGCATCGGTGTAAGCGGTGCCGCTGAGTTCACCGGCAATCTGCAGCGCATAGCCGCCAATGGCGATGCCCAGCGCCAGCGACAGCTGCTGCGCCATGCCGGCCAGGCTGGTGGCCTGGCTCATGCGCGCTGGCTCCACCTCGGCGTAACTGATGGCATTGAGGCTGGTGAACTGCAGCGAACGGAAGCAGCCCGACACCACCAGCACCGCCATGATCAGCAGGTGCGGCGTCTGCGCGTTGAACAGGCCAAAGCCCGCCAGCATCGCCGAGGCCAGCAGCGCGTTGATCCACAGCACGCGCCGGAAACCGAAGCGGTGCAGCACCGTTGCAGCGATGGTTTTCATGAACATCGCGCCCGCCGCCGAAGCGAACGTGATGAGGCCCGACTGCAGCGCGCTCAGCCCAAATCCAAGCTGCAGCATCAGCGGCAGCAGGAAGGGCGTGGCGCCGATGCCGATGCGAAACAGGCCGCCGCCCAGCACACCGGCGCGGAACGTGGGATGGCGCAGCAGGCGCAGGTCGATCAGCGGATTGGCGTGGCGCCCGGCGTGCCAGACGTAGGCCGCCAACGCCACCAGACCCAGGACCAGGCACGACGCGGCCAGCGCTGTGGCAACCAGATGCCGGCCCAGCGTGGAAAAACCAAACAGTGCCAGCGCCAGGCCCAGGCCCGACAGCGCGAAGCCGCGCGCGTCCAGCGGCGTCGCCGGCTCGCGGATGTCGGGGATGAAGCGGTGCGCCAGCGCGATGCCGAGCAGGCCGATGGGAATGTTGATCAGGAAAATCCAGCGCCAGTCGCCGAAGGTGACCAACAGCCCGCCCAGCGGCGGGCCGATGATGGGCGCCACCAGCGCCGGGATGGTGAGCCAGCTCAGCGCCCGCACCAGCTCGCTCTTGGGCACCGAGCGCAGCAGCACCAGCCGGCCCACCGGCACCATCAGCGCGCCGCCCATGCCCTGCAGGAAGCGCGCACCCACCAGCTGCGCCAGCGTCTGGCTGCCCGCGCAGGCCAGCGAACCCAGCAGGAACACCGCGATGGCCGCCATGAAAGTGGGCCGCGCACCAAACCGGTCGGCCACCCAGCCGCTGATGGGGATGAACACCGCCAGCGACATCAGGTAGGCCGTGAGCGCGAGCTTGAGCGCAATCGGCTCGGTGCCCAGGTCCGCCGCGATCGCCGGCAGCGCCGTGGCGATGGCCGACGAGTCCATGTTCTCGATGAACAGGGCGCAGGCGACGATCAGCGCGAGGCGGCGGCCGGGGTCCACGGCCGCGCCCCGGGTCTAGGCCGCCAGGCCGTAGCTGCGCAACAGCGCCTCAGGCTGCGGTTCGCGGCCGCGGAACGCCACGAAACTCTCCAGCGCCGGACGCGAGCCGCCCACCGCCAGGATTTCCCGGCGATAGCGCGCGCCCGTATCGGCGTTGAATACGCCGGCTTCCTCGAAGGCGCCGAAGGCATCGGCACTGAGCACTTCGGCCCACAGATAGCTGTAGTAGCCGGCCGAGTAGCCGCCGGAAAAAATATGCGTGAAGGCGTGCGGCCCGCGGTGCCAGGCCGGCGGCGGCAGTACCGCCACTTCGGCGCGCACCTCGTCCAATAGCTCCAGTGCACGCGCACCGAGCGCGGGATCGAACTCCAGGTGCAGGCGGAAATCAAACAGCGCGAACTCCAGCTGCCGCACCAGGAACAGCCCGGCGTGGAAGTGCCGCGCCTGCAGCATCTTGGCGTACAGATCGTCCGGCAGACGCTCGCCGGTCTCGTGGTGGCGGGCGAACAGATCCAGCGCCTCGCGCTGCCAGGCGAAGTTCTCCATGAACTGGCTGGGCAGCTCCACCGCATCCCACTCCACGCCGCTGATGCCGCCGATGCTGGGCCAGTCGACTTCGGTGAGCAGGTGGTGCAGGCCGTGGCCGAACTCATGGAACAGGGTGATCACGTCGTCGTGGGTGAGCAGGGCGGGCTTGTTGTCCATGGCCGGCGGCGGGAAGTTGCAGGTGAGGTAGGCGACCGGTTTGAAGGCCGATTCCCCGTCGTACAGGCGCGCCCGGCACACGTCCATCCAGGCGCCGCCGCGCTTGCCGGCGCGGGCGTAGTGGTCGAGGTAAACGCCGGCGCGCACCGCGCCATCGCCATCCACCACGTCGAAGAACTGCACGTCGGGATGCCAGGCGTCCACGCCGGCACGCTCCACCAGCCGCACGCCGAACACGCGCTGGGCCACGGTGAACAAGCCCTGCATCACCGCTGGCAGCGGGAAGTAAGGCTTGATGTCCTCCTCGCTGAAGGCGAACAGGCGCTCGCGCAGCTTCTCGGACGCATACGCCACGTCCCACGGCTGCAGATCCGCGATACCCAGTTCGGCGGCCGCGAAGGCGCGCAGTTCCTCGAGTTCGCGCCGTGCCACCGGGCGCGCCTTGGCCGCCAGTTCGCGCAGGAAGCCCAGCACGCGCGTCGGCGTGCCGGCCATCTTGTCGGCCAGCGACAGGTGCGCGCTGGAGTCGAAGCCCAGCAGCTGCGCCGCCTCGTGGCGCAGGGCCAGCAGGGTTTCGATGCGCGCGGAATTGTCGTGGGTGTTCGCCTGCGGGCCTTGGTCCGAAGCGCGGGTGTTGTAGACGGTGTAGATCTCCTCGCGCAGCGCGCGGCTGTCGGCGAAGGTGAGCAGCGCCTGCACCACCGGCCCTTTCAGCGTGGCCAGGTGGCCTTCGAGGTTTTTCTCCTGCGCCATCGCCCGCAGCATGCCGCGCGCGGACTCCGGCAAGCCGGTCAGTTCGGCTTCGGCCACGGGCCGCGTCCAGGCATCGGTGGCATCCAGCACGGCTTCCTCGAATTCGGTTTCCACCTTGCTCAGCTGGTTCTGGATGGCCTTGAAGCGCGAGCGCCCGGGCTCTTCCAAGGCCACGCCGGAAAGCCGGAAGCCGCGCAGGCTGTCCTCCACCACGGTCTGGCGGGCGCGATCCAAGGCCGCGAAACCGGGCGCCTCGCGCACCGCCTTCACCGCCTCGTACAGGCCTCGGTCCTGGCCCAGTTCGGTGCCGTGCTCGGTGATTTTCTCAAGCGCCGCGGAATAAGCCTCGCGCAATTCGGGGGAATCCTTCACCCCGTGAAGGTGCGACACCGGCGAAAAACTGCGCGCGAGTTTCTCCTCCCAGCGCTCCAGCGGCGCCAGCAGGCTGGCGAAGTCGCGCGCAGCCGGGTCGGCTACCAGGCGCAACACTTCGGCGCGGAATCCCGCCAGCACGGCGTCAATCGCCGGGTTCACATGCGCCGGCTCAATGGCCGCAAAAGCAGGCAGCTCGCCGTGCGCAAGCAGCGGATTTTCAATACTCATTGCCATTCCAGATTCACAGG
>JANORD010000142.1:0-4928 GCA_031415095.1 Lysobacteraceae bacterium | reverse complement strand
AGGCGCGGCTGCCGACGTGGTCGGAGTGGGAGTTCGCCGCGGCGGCAGATGCCACCCGCGCCGATGCCCGCAGCGACCCCGCCTGGCGCGAGCGCATCCTGGCCTGGTACTCGGTGCCTTCGGGCCGGCCGCTGCCCGAAGTGGGACGCTCGCCGGCGGACGTACACGGCGTGCAGGACTTGCACGGCCTGGTCTGGGAATGGGTGGAGGACCACTCGGCCATCCTGGTGTCGGGCGACAACCGCGATCAGGGCGACCCGGACCAGCTGAAATTTTGCGGCGCCGGTGCACTGTCGATGGACGACCGGGAAAACTACGCCGTGCTGATGCGGGTGGCGATGCTGTCCGCACTCGAAGCCCACGACACCACCCGCAACCTGGGCTTTCGCTGTGCCCGGGATCCCGACCCCCTCGCCAGGAGCCACCCATGAACCTGCGTCCGTGGCGCCTGCTGGCCACCCTGCTGCTGGCGCTGCCCCTGGCCGGCACGGCGGCGGTGGAATTGCCGGGCGATTCGATCTACCAGCTCGAAGATGGCTTCACCGACCAGGCCGGCCGCGCCTTCACACTGGCCGATCGTCGCGGCACGCCGCAGCTGGTGGCGATGTTCTATACCTCGTGCAAATACGTCTGCCCTTTGATTGTGGACAGCGCCAAAGGCGTGGAGCATGCGCTGGCGCCCGACGAGCGCAGGCGCCTGGGCGTGCTGCTGATCAGCCTGGACCCGGCGCGTGACGACACTGCCGCGCTGGCCACCGTCGCGGCCAAGCGCAAGCTCGACCCCGCGCGCTGGACGCTGGCGCGCACCGAAGCGGCCACCGTCCGGCGCGTCGCGGCCCTGCTGGGCGTGCGCTATCGCGCGCTGGCAGACGGCGAGTTCAACCACACCAGCGCCCTGGTGCTGCTTGATGGCGAGGGCCGCGTGCTGGCCCGCACCGAGCGCCTGGGCAGCGTGCCCGATCCTGGGTTCCTGGCGGCCGTGAAGGCCGCACTGGTGCCGGGCGCTGACGTGGTGCCGCACTAGCCGCGACCACCGCAAGGTTTTGCGCTTGCAGAGGTCATGCCTGCAGGGGATGCTTCTTCACAGGGCGAGCACTGGCCAATGCGCCACCCGGCTGAATTGACTTCGGTCAAGACAGCCCGCCGGCGCCCATCCGACAATCCCGCACAGGCAACCAGGGGCGATGCAATGACGTTGGACAACCGGTCCGAAACCTATAATGACAGGGTCGTGCTGCAGTTTTCGGTGATGACCGTCATCTGGGGCGTGGTGGGAATGCTGGTGGGCGTGATCATCGCGGCCCAGCTTTACTGGCCGGCGCTGAACTTCGACACCGCCTGGCTCAGCTTCGGGCGGCTGCGGCCCCTGCATACCAATGCGGTGATCTTCGCCTTCGGCGGCTGCGCCTTGTTCGGCACCAGTCTGTTCGTGGTGCAGCGCACGTCCCACGTCCGGCTGATCAGCGACAAGTTGGCCGCCTTCGTCTTCTGGGGCTGGCAGCTGGTGATCGTATCGGCCGCCATCAGCCTGCCCTTGGGCTACACCCAGGGCAAGGAGTATGCCGAGCTGGCCTGGCCCATCGACATCCTGATTGCGGTGGTTTGGGTGGCCTATGGCGTGCTGTTCTTCGGCACCATCGTCAAACGCCGGGTAAAGCACATCTTTGTCGCCAACTGGTTCTACGGCGCCTTCATCATCACCGTAGCCGTGCTGCACATCGTCAACTCGCTGGCCATCCCGGCCGGGATGATGCACAGCTATCCGATCTACTCGGGCGCCGTGGATGCGATGGTGCAGTGGTGGTACGGGCACAACGCGGTCGGATTCTTCCTCACCGCCGGCTTCCTGGGGATGATGTATTACTTCGTTCCGCGTCGGGTGGGCCGGCCCATCTAGTCCTACCGCCTGTCGATCGTGCATTTCTGGGCCCTGATCGCCATCTACATGTGGGCCGGCCCGCACCATCTCATCCACACTGCCCTGCCCGACTGGGCCCAGAGCGTGGGCATGGTGTTCTCGCTGATCCTGCTGGCGCCCAGCTGGGGCGGCGCCATCAATGGCGTGATGACCCTTTCGGGCGCCTGGCACAAGCTGCGCACCGATCCGATCATCAAGTTCATGGTGGTGGCCATCTCGTTCTACATGATGAGCACCTTCGAGGGCCCGATGATGTCCATCAAGACGGTGAACGCGCTCAGCCACTACACCGACTGGACCATCGGCCATGTCCACTCCGGTGCGCTGGGTTGGGTCGCCATGATTTCCATCGGCGCCATCTACATGCTGATCCCGAAGTGCCTGGGCCTGAAGGACATGGCGTCGATGAAGCTGGTGGACGTGCACTTCTGGATCCACACCATCGGCGTGGTGCTCTACACCGTGTCCATGTGGATCGCCGGCATCGGCCAGGGCTTGATGGCCCGCGCCAGCAACGCCGACGGTACGCTCACCTACGCGTTCGTCGAGATCGTCAAGTTCAACTACCCCTACTACTTCATTCGGTTCTTGGGCGGCGTGCTGGTGATCACCGGCATGCTGATCATGGTGGTGAACATGGTGCGCACCTTCCAGCAGGCCAAGGGCCTGGTGGAGTCCCCGGTGCTGCCAGTGATCGCCGACGTTGGCCACGCCTGAGGATCCGACATGAGCCATGAAAAAATCGAAACCAACATTGGCCTGATGGCGATCCTGATCGCCGTGGCCATCTCCTTCGGCGGCTTGGCGCAGATAGTGCCGCTGATGTTCCAGGCCGAAACCATCGAGCCGTTGCCGGGAGTGAAGCCCTATCCGGCGCTGGAGCTGGCGGGGCGCGACGTTTACATCCGCGAGGGCTGCTACAACTGCCACTCGCAGATGGTGCGCACGCTGCGCCATGAGACCGAGCGCTACGGGCACTACTCGCTGGCGGGTGAATCGGTGTACGACCGTCCGTTCCAATGGGGCAGCAAGCGCACCGGGCCGGACTTGGCGCGCATCGGTGGCCGCTACTCCGACGACTGGCACCGGGTACACCTGATCAATCCGCGCGACCTGGTGCCGGTGTCGAACATGCCGGCCTATCCGTGGCTGGCCGAGGCCGCGGTGGACCCGCAGGCGATCACCCGCAACATGAACGCCCTGCGCACCATCGGCGATCCGTATTCCGACGCCGACATCGCCGGCGCCGCCGAGGCGGTCGCTGGGAAGTCCGAACTTGACGCGCTCATCGCCTATCTCCAGGGCCTGGGCAAGAACGCACCCAAGGGCTGAGCCATGCTTTCCGGAATCATCACCGTCATCCTGCTCGTCGCCTTCGTGGGTGGAGCCGCCTGGGTCTTCAGCCCGCGGCGCACGCCCGAGTTCGACGCCGCCGCGCGCATCCCTCTTGAAGACCAGAGCGAGACTCTTCCATGACCACCGGTTGGTCCATCTACGTCATCTCCCTGGTGGTGCTCAACATCCTGGGTGCCGTCTGGCTGCTCTGGTGGACGGCGCGCAAGCCCAAGTCCGGCGGCGACAGCGCCCAGACCACCGGCCATGTCTGGGACGGCGACATCACCGAGTACAACAAGCCGCTGCCGCGCTGGTGGATCAACTTGTTCTACCTGACCATTGTTTTTGCGATCGGTTACCTGGTCTGGTACCCGGGCATGGGCAATTTTGCCGGAACGTCGGGCTGGACCTCCGCCGGCGAGCACGACGCCGACAAAGCCAAGGCCGATGTCCAACTAGCCGCCGCGTACGGTCGTTTCGAGGGCATGGCGATCGACAAGATCGCGATGGACCCTGCAGCCTTGGCGTTCGGCTCGCGGCTGTATGCCAACCATTGCGCGATGTGCCACGGCGCGGACGCGCGCGGCGCCAAGGGCTTCCCCAATCTTGCGGACGGTGACTGGCAGTGGGGCGGAAGCCCGGACGAAATCCTGACCACCATTCTGTATGGCCGCCAGGCCGCGATGCCTTCGCTGGCCGCCGTGGTGGGCGGCGACGTGGGTGTCACCGAGGTGGCGACGTTCGTGCAGAGCCTGTCGGGCATGAAGACCGACCCGGCCTTGGCGGCCGCCGGCAAGGCGCGCTTCACGGTTTGCGCCGCCTGCCACGGCATGGATGGCAAGGGCAACACGGCCCTGGGCGCGCCCAACCTGACCGACGACATCTGGGTGTACGGCAGCGATTTCGATTCGATCCGCGCGGGCATCAGCGGCGGCCATGCCGGCATGATGCCGGCCCATCTTCCCATCATTGGCGAAACCCGTACGCGCATCGCCGCGGCTTACGTTTGGTCGTTGACCCACGGCGACGCCAATGACGACGATGAAGATGAGGAAGACGAGGACGCCTCTGAATCATGAGGGTGCAAGCGGAGGAGAAGTTCGACCATCCGCCGCGCCCGCTGGCGCAGCGCTTGGGCGCCATCCTCTGGCCCAGTTTCTTCGCCGCGGGCGTCGCCACGATGGTGTTCTTCGCCTTCGTGGATCCGCTGCTGCTGCGCGACATGACCTTCCCCGAACTGCACATCAGCCGTGGCTTGGGCTACAGCCTCGGTTTCTTCATGTTCTGGGCCTGCACCGCCAGCGCCAGCCTGTTCACCTGGATCCTGCTGCGGCCCGCCAGCCGCTACAACCGCCCGCTGCCCAGGGAGTGAGGCGATGAGCGGCAAGATCCCGCTGGACCTGGTGGAAGACGTCGGCCTCTACGTCTCGGAAGGCAAGATCTATCCGCGCGAACAGGACGGCCGCTTCCAGCGTCTGCGCAAAGCCGCCGTCATCTGGCTGCTGGGCATGTACTACGGCTTCGCCTGGCTGCAGTGGGACGAGCGCCAGGCCGTGCTTTGGGACCTGCCGGCGCGCAAGTTCTACGTGTTTGGCCTGGTGTTCTGGCCGCAGGACTTCATCTACCTGGCGCTGCTGCTGATCATTGCCGGCCTGTCGCTGTTCTTCTTCACCGC
>JANORD010000141.1:0-2570 GCA_031415095.1 Lysobacteraceae bacterium | reverse complement strand
GGCCAGCACGTTGAAGGTGCGCGCGGCGGCGCCGCTGTCCATTACCTCGATCCCGATGCCGCGCGTCAGCACGGCGGCCAACACCGCCGCCGTGGGAAACCGCTGGCGCTCGCCGGTACCCAGCAACACCACTGCCGGCTCCAGCGACAGCAGCGCCTGCATGTCTTCGGGCGCCAGTTCATCCACCGAGGCGGGACGCCACCCGGCCACCAGCTGGTTGGGCGTGAGCAGGAAACTCTGGGTCAGGGTTTCCTGATTCACCTGCACGCCATCCGCGCTGGCGCCGCGCAGCACGTAGATGAAATCGGGATTGTCTTGCGCCAGCTGCATGCCTGGACCTTGGGAAGCGAAAGGCCGGTCTCAGGCCTTGGGGAGCACGATGAGCGGATTGTCCTGACTGCGGCGGTAGAGCACGGCGATGTTGCCGATGCGCGCCACCAGTTCGGACTGCGCGCGCTCGCACAATTCGGCGATCCAGAGGTCCCGCAGTTCGCGGTCGCCGGCGGCTACCCGCACCTTGATCAGCTCATGGCGGTCGATGGCCAAGCCGGTTTCCGCCACCAGGTTGTCCGTGATGCCTTTGGCGCCCACCAGGATGACGGGTTTGAGGTCGTGGGCGAGGCCGCGCAGGTAGCGCTTCTGGGGGTTGCTGAGGGCGGCGGCCATGGGGTTCCGGACGGGGTAGAAAGGGGCCGTAGGGTATCATGGCGATCACTTCCGCCTTCAGGCCGCCGTTGCCCATGGCACGCAGCAAAAGCAGCCCGCAATGGCTCAAGGAACACTTCGACGACCCCTATGTGAAGCGGGCGCAGGCCGAAGGCATGCGTTCACGCGCCGCCTACAAGCTCGAGGAACTGATGCAGCGCGACCGCCTGCTCAAGCCCGGCATGGTGGTGGTGGACCTGGGCGCCGCCCCCGGCGGCTGGTCCCAGGTGGTGCGCCGCGACTTGGGCGAGCGCGGCCGGGTGGTGGCCCTGGACATCCTGGAAATGCCGCCCATTGCCGGGGTCGAATTCATTCACGGCGATTTCAGAGAGCCCGGTCCATTGTCGGAGCTGGAATCCCTGCTGGCTGGCGCTCCGGTGGACCTTGTGCTCTCCGACATGGCCCCCAATATGACTGGCGTGGATACCGTGGACCAAGCCCGGGCGATGTACCTCTCGGAATTGGCCCGCGATTTTGCCGAAGGCCACTTGAAGCCGGGAGGTAACTTCCTGATCAAGTTGTTCCATGGCGAAGGCTTCGACGCCTACGTCAAGGACCTTCGGACCCGATACGACAAGCTGGTGATTCGCAAGCCAGCGGCCTCCCGCCGCCGGTCGAATGAAGTTTATGCGCTGGCCTTGGGCAAGCGTCGAGGAAAGTAACGATGAACGACCTGGCGAAGAACCTCCTGCTCTGGCTCATCATTGCCGTCGTGCTGATGGCGGTGTTCCAGAGTTTCTCGGCACCGGTGGCCGGGCCCACCAGCGACCTGTCCTACAACCAATTCATCGAAGAGGTGAAGGGCGACCGCGTGGCCAAGGTGACCATCGCCGACAACGGCTTGGCCATCCAGGGCGAGCGCCGCGACGGCAGCAAGTTCACCACCAGCAACCCGCGCGACTCGCGCCTGGTGGACACACTGCTTGATAACGGCGTGGTCACCGTGCAGGAGAAGCCGTCCGAGCGCTCGCTGTTCTGGAGCCTGGTCACCAGCTTCCTGCCCATCCTGCTGCTGATCGGCGTATGGATCTACTTCATGCGGCAGATGCAGCAGGGCGGCGGCAAGGGTGCCATGAGCTTTGGCAAGTCGCGCGCCAAGCTGCAGGGCGAGAACGACGTCAAGGTCACCCTGGCTGATGTCGCCGGCGTCGAAGAAGCCAAGGAAGAAGTGGGCGAGCTGGTCGAGTTCCTGCGCGATCCGGGCCGCTTCCAGAAGCTGGGCGGCAAGATCCCGCGCGGCGTGCTGATGGTCGGCCCCCCGGGCACCGGCAAGACCCTGCTGGCGCGCGCCATCGCCGGCGAGGCCAAGGTGCCGTTCTTCGCTATTTCAGGCTCGGATTTCGTCGAGATGTTCGTCGGCGTCGGCGCCAGCCGCGTGCGCGACATGTTCGAAACCGCCAAGAAGCATTCGCCCTGCATCATCTTCATTGACGAAATCGACGCCGTGGGCCGCCATCGCGGCTCCGGCATGGGCGGTGGCCACGACGAGCGCGAGCAGACGTTGAACCAGCTGCTGGTCGAGATGGACGGCTTCGAGGGCAGCGAAGGCGTGATCGTGATTGCTGCGACCAACCGTCCGGACGTGCTGGACAAGGCGCTGCTGCGCCCGGGCCGTTTCGACCGCCAGGTCATGGTCTCGCTTCCGGACATCAAGGGCCGCGAAGGCATCTTCCGCGTCCACGCCAAAAAGATCCCGATCTCCGACGACGTCGACGTGGCGATGCTCGCGAAGGCCACGCCCGGCTTCTCCGGCGCGGACATCCAGAACATGTGCAACGAGGCCGCACTGGTCGCGGCGCGGAAGGACCGCAAGTACGTCACTATGACGGACTTCGAGGACGCCCGCGACAAGATCATCATGGGGC
>JANORD010000140.1:0-7834 GCA_031415095.1 Lysobacteraceae bacterium | reverse complement strand
TGAAGTCCCTCCTACATGGAATTTAGGAAGGTTTGCATGTCGAATTCTGCCATTCCCTCTAGCACTGACCTGGCCTTTACCCGTGGCTCGCCCTACGGCAGCCAAGCTGAGCCCACGTACTCCGGCGCGCTGAGCTTCCTGCGCCGCCGCTACACCAAGGACCTGGCCGGCGTGGACGTTGCGGTGGTGGGCGTGCCTTTCGACTTGGCCACCACCAACCGGCCGGGCGCGCGCCTGGGGCCGCGCGCCATCCGCGCGGCGTCGGCGTCGCTGGCGTGGTGCCCGCCCTATGCGTGGGACTTTGATCCGCTGGAGCGCCTGAACGTGGTGGACTGGGGCGATGTCTATTTCGACTCCGGACGGCCGCAGGATATCCCCGAGGCCATCACCGCATCCTTCGCCGGCATCCTGGCCAGCGGCGCGGTGCCGCTGGCGCTGGGCGGCGACCATTTCATCAGCTTCCCGATCCTGCGCGCGCTGCACGCCGTGCACGGGCCGCTGGCGCTGGTGCATTTCGACGCCCACAGCGACACCTGGCGCGATGCCGATGGCCGCATCGACCACGGCACCATGTTCTTCCACGCCGCGCGCCTGGGCTACGTGGATCCGGCCCATTCCATCCAGCTGGGCATGCGCACCCACAACGCGGAAACGCACGGCTATCGCGTGCTCGATGCGCGCGAACTGCACGCCCAGGGCGTGGATGCCGCCATAGCCGCCGTGCGCGAACGCGTAGGCAAGCGCAAGTGCTACGTCACCTTCGACGTGGATTTCCTCGACCCGGCGTATGCACCGGGCACCGGCACGCCGGTGGTGGGCGGCTTCAGCACGCACGAGGCGCTGCGGCTGGTGCGCGGGCTGGCGGGCCTGGACATCGTCGGCATGGACGTGGTGGAAGTGAGCCCGCCGTATGACGTGAGCGAAATCAGCGCACTGGCCGCGGCGTCGGTGGCGCAGGAACTGCTGGCGGCGTTTGCCAGCGGGCGGCCGGCGCGAGCCTGAGGGCGCCATTGCGAGAAAACCTGGAGCCTGCGGGCCCAATTCCTACGCGCGCATGCGCGCTATGGGCGATGTAGCGCCGCAGGCGACTACCTAGGATTTGGCTTGCCCGCTGCCATGTGGCGTGGGTACCCATCCACTTCCTGAAGGAACGCCATGAAATCCGGACTTGCCCTGGTGCTGTCCCTGCTTATCGTCCTGGTCGCCGGCCTGGTGCCTGCGCCCGCGCGCGCCGTAGATACCTACGACTGCACCGACGGCTGTTACGTCATCACCTGCAACGACGAAGTCTGCGTCACCTGGTTCTGCGACGGCCGCGGCTGCCGCATGATGAACAGTTGGCCGCGTGACCAGGCCAACCCGCAAACCAGCCGGCGCCCGGGCAAGCCTGCCAAACCCGCCAAGCCCGCAACGGGCGTGGCCTACGCCAAGGTCTGCACGGCCGGGAAGGCCTGCGAGCTCTACGAACTCAACACCGTGGAAGCCCTGCACCTGGGTTCGTTCGACAACATCGACGACCTGATCCAGTACCGCGAAACGCTGCGCCAGCCGCCCGTGCGGACGCGCTGAGGCAGGGCTTGGGTCCGGCGCCGCAGCGCGCGCCGGGCCCACTTGCGCTGCAGCAACGCGGCGTTACTTCAGCCGATCCGGGAACGCGTGCACCAGCTTGGCCACCTTAGGCAAGGACACGAACTGTATGTAGGGCTGGCCCGGGTTCTTCGCGGCGTAATCGTGGTGGTAGGCCTCGGCCACGAAGAACGCCTCCAGCGGCTCCAGCGTGGTGGCCAGCGGCGAGGCGAACACATTCGCGGCCTCCAACTGCGCCAGATAGGCCTGCGCCACGTCGCGCTGACGCTCATCCAGCGGAAACAGCGCCGAACGATACTGCGTGCCCACGTCGTTGCCCTGGCGGTCTTTCTGGGTGGGGTCGTGCGCCACGGCGAAGAAAACCTTCAGCAGTTGCGCGTAGCCGATGCTGGCCGGGTCGTAGGTGATGCGTATGACTTCGGCATGGCCGGTGCGGCCGCTGCACACCTGTTTGTAGTCGGCGGTATCGGCGCTGCCGCCGGCATAGCCGGGCTGCACGTCGGTGACGCCGTTGAGTTGCCGGAACACGGCCTCGGTGCACCAAAAACAGCCGCCAGCCAGCACCGCCTCGCCGCGATCCTCGCCCACTGGGACAACCAGCGTGGCGTCGGGCACCTCGCTGGGCGGCACGCGCAGGCCCAGGCCGGGAAAATCGCAGACGGGGTTGGACATGGCGGCACTCCTGGCAAAGAACGCCACTATTCCCGAACAGGCGCTAAGTGGGCGCGAAGAAGCGCCCCATCGCTCAGTCGGGCAAGGCCTCGTCCATCAGTGCCTCGGCCGCCTCGGCGCAGAACTCGCCCTCCCACTTGGCCATCAGTGCGAGATAGAGCAGCTTCTCGAACTCCGGCCGGAAGCGCCGGATCACCGAATCAGGGTCCGGCATCAGCTTGGCGTCGGCGATCAGGCCGAAATGCACGCGACCGTTGTAGCTCAGGATGGAAATACCCAGGCCGATGGAGCCGGTTTGCGGCACCCAGAACATCAGGTCGCTGATCTTGCTGCCGCCCATGTAAAGCGGCATTTGCGGCCCCGGCACGTTGGTAGCCACGGCCGAGGCCTTGCGGCTGAACATTTCCAGCGCGAACGCCTGCACCGCCGGCGGCGCCATGCCCACGGCCGCCAGCGCACCAAACGTGGCCACGGCCTGGCGCGACTTGCGCAGCACTTTCATGCTTGCGGCAATGCGCTCGAGCCGGCGCATCGGGTTGGCCTCGCCCACCGGCAGTTCCAGGAACACCAGGCCGAAATGATTGCCCAGCTGCTTGGCGTGCTCCAGCGGCCGCAGGTTCACCGGCACGGTGGCGCGCAGGGTGATGCCATCGAGCTGTTCGCCGCGCTCGAGCATGTAGCTGCGCAGCGCGCCGGTTGCCGAGGCCATCAGGATGTCGTTGACGGTGCAGCGCAGCGCGCGGCTCACCGACTTCACCTCTTCCAGGTCCATCGGCTCGGCCCAGGCCACGCGCTTGCTCACGCCCAGGCGGCCCTTGAGCACGGTCTCGGGGTCGTCGGGCAGGGCCAGGGCCATACCCACTTCCTTGGCGATATCCACGCCTTCGCTGGCCAGCATCGCCGCAAGGGTCGGGTCGCGATAGAAGTCCATGCCCTTCTCGAGCACCTGGCCACCCAGCTTCATGTACTTGTCGATAACGCCCACGCGCTGCGCCACCGGCGCGTGCGCGTCCTTCTTGAGCCAGCGCTTGGCCAGCGCCTGCTTGCGCTTTGCGTCCAATTCAACATCGGTGAGCGAAAGCAGCACCTGCACCAGCGCCATGCCGTCGGCATAGCAATGGTGAATGCGCTGGATCAAGGCCGAGCCACCGCCAAATTTTTCCACCAGGTGGAATTGCCAAAGCGGCTTGGTCTTGTCCAGCGGCGTGGACGCCATCTGGCTGGTGAAGCGCTCCAGCTCCTTCTTGCCGCCCTTGCCCGGCAGCGCCGTCAGCCGCACGTGCCAGTCCAGGTCGAAATCGGCATCATCCTGCCAGTAGGCGCCGGTGGGCGTCTCCACCGCCTTCTGCCGGAAGCGCGGATAGGACAGGAATTTGGTTTCGATCACCTTGCGCAGCACTTTGATGTTGAGCGGCGACTCGAACATCATCACGCCGGTGATCATCATCAGGTTGGTGGGCCGCTCCATGCGCAGCCACGCCGTGTCCACCCGCGACATCGGCGACTTGCGGATCCTTGCGGCTGCCTCGGCCATATCCCCTCCCCAATCAGGGGTCAGGATGCCGCCTGCGCATCGCAGGCGTCAAACTTCGATCGGCGGCTTCGTCTTGGAGCCCGAATAAGCGGCCAGCGCGGCCTCCCGGCTGGCCTTGAGGTCCACGATGGGCCGGCGGGGGTAGCCGGGCGCCAGCGACTGCAGCAGCACCGGCTGTTCCCAGGGGGCCGCCAAGGCCGCATCGGGCAGCTTCGCCAGCTCCGGAACCCAGCGCCGGATGTACTTGCCCGAGGCGTCGAACTTCTGCGCCTGGGCGATTGGGCTGAAGATGCGGAAGTACGGCGCGGCGTCGGCGCCGGTGCCCGCGGTCCACTGCCAGCCCTGGGTGTTGTTGGGCAGGTCGGCGTCCACCAGCGTGTCCCAGAACCAGTCCGCGCCGTGCTTCCAGTGATAGCGCAGGTTCTTGGTGAGGAAGCTGGCCACCACCATCCGCACCCGGTTGTGCATCCAGCCGGTGTGCCAGAGCTCGCGCATGCCGGCGTCCACGATTGGCACGCCGGTGCGGCCGCGCTGCCAGGCCGCCAAATGAGCCGGGTCCGGCTTCGCCCACTGGAACTCCTCGAACTTGGGATTGAGGTTTTCCTGGGCCGTGTGCGGAAAGTGGAACAGGAGGTGGTGGCTGAATTCGCGCCAGCCCAGCTCGCTGAGGAAATGGTCGATGTCGGGCTGCACCGCCGCCGACCAGCGCTGGGCCAGCACTCTGGCGACGATCTGGCGCGGCGATATCTCGCCGAAATGCAGGTGCGGCGAGAGCTTGGACGTGGCGATGCGATCGGGGTAGTTGCGCTGTTCCTTGTAGCCGGTGGCGGCGCCCTCCAGGAACGCATCCAGCATCTCCAGCGCGCCGGCTTCGCCCGGCTGCCAGTCCTCCCAGAAGCCGGCATCCCAGCGCGGCTCGGGCCGCTGCGGTTCGAGCTTGAGGTCGTCCACGCCCAGGCCCAGCAGCCGCACCGGCAGTTCGGGCAGGCGCGCGGGAGCCGCAGGGGGCGGGCTGGGGTCGAGTCGGGTCCGGGCGTTTTTCCAGAACGGCGTGAATACCCGATACGGATCGCCGTTTAGCGTCTGCACCGTCCACGGCTCCACCAGCAGCGCGGCGTTGTGGCTCTCCACCGCCAACCCGCGCGACTTCAGCCCTTGCTTGATGCGTGTGTCGCGGGCAATCGACGCGGGTTCGTACAGGCGGTTCCAGTGCAGGGCCTCGGCCTGGGTTCCGGCGATGAGTTTTTCAATCTCGGCCAAACTGTCACCGCGGCGGATGATGAGGCGCGAGCCGCGCGCGCGCAGGTCGGCATCCAGGGCCAGCAGCGAGCGATGCAGCCAGGCGTCGCTGGCCGCGCCCGGCGCCCATGGCGCCTCTTCATCGGGCGCGTGGATGTACACCGGCACCGGTGAATGGCCAGCGTGCAGGGCCGCCTGCAGCGCGGGGTTGTCATCCAGCCGCAGGTCGCGGCGGAACCAGATCAGGGCGTTGGCCATCGCTGTCTCAGGCGGGTTTCACGTAGGGTCGCACTGCCTGGAAGCCGCCGTCGAGGCCGATCACCTGGCCGCTGATCCAGCCCGCGGCATCGGACAGCAGGAACGCGCCCAGCGCCGCCGCGTCGTCCGCCTCGCCGTGGCGGCCCAGCGGGTACTGCGCGGCAATGGCCTTGGCCGCGGATTCATTGGCCAACATGCGCTCGGTGGCCGGGCTGCGCATCAGACCCGGGGCGATGGCGTTCACGCGCAGGCCGGCGCTGGAAAAATCTGCCGCCAGCGAGCGCACCAGACCCTCGATGCCGGCCTTGGCCATCGCGATCACCGCGTGGTTCGAGACACCGATGCCCGCCGCCACCGAGCTGAAGAACAGAAGCGCGCCGCCCTGCGCCGATTTCTGCACGCGCGGCGCATAGGCCTTGGAAACGAAGAAGGCACTGTCGAGGTTGGCGGCCATGCACGTGCGGTACTGCGCCTCGGTGGTGCGGCCGATGGGCGCGATCAGGATGGCGCCGGCGCAGTGGGCCACGGCGTCGGGTGGGCCGCCAAAGGCTTCGGTGGCCTGCGCCAGCGCCGCTTCCGCACCGGCTTCGGTGGAAGCGTCCACTTCGATGGCCAAGTCACCGTCAGCCAGCGCCAGATTCGAAGCCGCGCGCGACACCAGGGCCAGGCGCCAGCCTTGAGCGCGCAACTGGGTGGCCAGGGCGGTGGCGACGCCGCCGGAGGCGCCGGTAATCAGGCAGGTTTTCATGGGCGATCCGCAGGTGATTTAAGCCGCCACGGTAGCTGCCCTACCCGTGTGGCGGCCGTGAACCCGCCAGTGCCAGCCGCAGCTGCGCGGCCTGGGCGCGGATGGCGGCCACTTCCTCGGGCGGCTTGCGGGTGAGGTTTTTCCACTGCAGGGCGGTGCGCGGGTGCCGCGCGAAGCGGTCCTGGTGCCGGGCCAGGAAGTCCCAGTACAGCGTGGTGTAGGGGCAGGCGTTCGGACCCAGCGCCAGCTCGGGCTTGTAGCGGCAGCCGGCGCAGTGGTTGGACATTTTCTTGATGTACTGGCCCGAGGCCGCGTAGGGCTTGCTCACCATGCGGCCGCCGTCGGCGTACTGGCTCATGCCCAGCACGTTCGGCAGCTCCACCCACTCCACCGCATCCACGTAAACCGCGAGGTACCACGCGTGGATTTCGCGCGGCCGCACGCCTACCAGCAGGGAAAACAGCCCAGTCACCATCAGCCGCTGGATGTGGTGGGCATAGCCGAGCGAAAGGGTCTGGGACAGCGCGTCGCGCAGGCAGGCCATGTCGGTGTCGGCGGTCCAGTAGAACTCCGGCAGCGGCTGGTCGGCGCCCAGCGCGTTCTCGTCCAGGAAGCCGGGCATGCGCTGCCAGTACACGCCGCGCACGTACTCGCGCCAGCCCAGCACCTGGCGCACGAAGCCCTCCACGGCTTCGATCGGCGCGTTGCCCTCGCGCCAGGCCCGCACTGCGGCGTCCACCACCGTGCGCGGCGCCAGCAGCTTGAGGTACATCGCCGCGGACAGGCGCGAGTGGTACAGCCACGGCTCGCCTTCCCAGATCGCGTCCTGGTAGCGGCCGAACAACGGCAGCCGGTGTGCAATGAAGTCCTCCAGCGCCTGCTGCGCCTGCTGCGCATCCACCGGCCAGTCGAATGCCTCCAGCTTTCCCGGATGGCTGGCGAAACGCGACTGCACCAGCGTGATCACCTCGCGGGTGACGGCATCGGGCGCAAACGCGCGCGGCGCCGGCAGCGCGCCGGGGCCGCGCCGGCCGAAACTGCCGCGATTGTCGTGGTCGAAATTCCACTGCCCGCCCACCGGCTGGCCGTCCTGCATCAGCACGTCCTCGCGCTTACGCAGCCAGCGGTAGAAGAACTCGAGGCGATACTCCTTGCGCGCGCCCGCCCAGTCGGCGAAATCATCGGCGTCGCAGTAAAAATGCCGGTCCGGGTATTCGATCCAGGGCACGCCAGCGGCGGCGCTGGTGGCCGGCAGCGACTGCGCCAGCCGCCACTCGCCGGGCTTCACCGCCAGCAGTTTCGCCGGCTTCAAGCTGGCCAGGTCCTCGGCCAGCGCCGCCTCCAGCGTGGGCGCGTCGTGCCCATCCATGGCGCGGTAGTGCACGGTGAAACCGCGCGCCTGCAGCACGCCGCGGAAGTGGCGCATGGCGGCCAGGAAGATGGCGATGCGCGGCTGCGTGCTCCAGACCTGGGTGGCCTCGTGGCCAACTTCAGCCATCCACACGGCATCCTGCGCGGGGTCGAAGTCGTCGAACACCGACGATTCGGGGTCGAGCTGGTCGCCGAGGACCAGCACCAGGTGGCGGAGGCGGGATGTCATGGGCTAAGTCTGTGTGCGCTTGCGTGCAGGGAATGGCAATCCCAATGCCGAGTCCGCCCCGGCCAGGGGCGCTGCGACTCAGGCCGCCGTGGCCGCGCCAAAGTACTCGCGCGGGACGCGGCTGTTGAGGCCGACCAGAATTTCATAGGGAATGGTGCCCGCCGCCAGCGCCACGTCCTCGCAGGCGATGGCCTGG
>JANORD010000139.1:0-3213 GCA_031415095.1 Lysobacteraceae bacterium | reverse complement strand
ACTTCATCGTGGGCATTACGAATTCGGCTTGGGCGCGCAGGCCGGTGGGCCAGCGTGCGGTGATGGTCTTGAGCCGGGTATAGAAGCGCACGCCGTCCGGACCATGCATATGCAGCGGGCCGAACAGCGACCGCTTCCAGCCGCCGAAGCTGTGGAAGGCCATCGGCACCGGAATGGGCACGTTCACGCCCACCATGCCCACCTGCACCTGGTGCGTGAACTGACGCGCGGCATCGCCGTCGCGGGTAAAGATGGCGGTGCCGTTGCCGTATTCGTGGCTGTTGACCAGCGCCAGCGCCGCGTTGAAATCCGGCACGCGCACGATGCACAGCACCGGCCCGAAGATCTCTTCGCGATAGATGCTCATGTCGGCGGTGACGCCATCGAAAAGGCAGCCGCCGAGGAAGAAGCCGGCTTCCGCGCCCGGCACTTTCAGGCCACGGCCATCCACCACCAGCTGCGCGCCTTCGGCCACGCCGGCGTCCACGTAGCCGCGCACCTTGTCGCGGTGCGCGCCGGTCACCAGCGGGCCCATGTCGGGCTCACCGGTGCAGCCGGGGCCGACGCGCAGCGCCCGCACCATCGGCGCCAGTTTCGCCACCAGGGCATCGGCGGTGGCATCGCCCACGCACACCGCCACCGAGATGGCCATGCAACGCTCGCCGGCCGAACCGTAGCCCGCGCCCATCAGCGCGCCGGCGGCCTGGTCCAGGTCGGCGTCGGGCAGCACCACCATGTGGTTCTTGGCGCCGCCCAGCGCCTGCACTCGCTTGCCGTTGGCGCTGCCGCGGGAATAAATGTACTGCGCGATGGGCGTGGAGCCGACGAAGCTGAGTGCCTGCACGCGCGGATCGTCCAGCAGCGCGTCCACGGCGTCCTTGTCGCCGTGCACCACGTTGAACACGCCATCAGGCAGACCGGCCTGCTTCAGCAGCCGCGCCAGGATCATCGGCGTGCCCGGGTCGCGCTCGGAGGGCTTGAGGATGAAGGTGTTGCCGCAGGCCAAGGCCACCGGGAACATCCACATCGGCACCATGCACGGGAAATTGAACGGCGTGATGCCGGCCACCACGCCCAGCGGCGCGTGCGCGGTCCAGGCATCAACGTGGCGGCCCACGTTCAGCGAGTGCACGCCCGTAAGCAGGGGTGGCGCGCCGCAGGCGAACTCCACCACTTCCAGGCCGCGGGTCAGTTCACCGCGCGCATCCGCCAGCACCTTGCCGTGCTCGGAGGTGATGCAGGCGGCGATCTCGTCGGCGTGCTGCTCCAGCAGCTCCTTGTACTTGAACAGGATGCGAGAACGGTTGAGCGGCGTGGTCGCCGCCCAAGCCGGGAACGCCGCCTGCGCCGAGTCGATGGCAACTTCCACGTCCGACTTCGAGGCCAGGGCTACCTGGGCCTGTACCTGGCCGGTGGCAGGATTGAAGACGTCGCCAAGGCGGCCGCTGGTGCCCGCCTTCTCCACGCCGTCGATGAAGTGTCCGATCTGACGCATGCAAACTCCAGTCTGGCTGCGAAACAGCATCTTGTAGGAGGGACTTCAGTCCCGATGCTTCTCCGGCGAAGGGGATCGGGACTGAAGTCCCTCCTACAGGAATGCCCTGCTGCGGGGGGGGTCAGGCTTGGAGGGCTTTCGCGGCGGGGACGTAGTCGTAGCCCAGGTCCTTGGCCACGGCTTCGTAGGTCACCTTGCCGGCGTGCACGTTCAGGCCGTTGAGCAGGTGCTCGTCGTCCAGCATCGCCTTGACGCCCTTGTTCGCCAGTTGCACCGCGAACGGCAGGGTGGCGTTGGTGAGCGCGAAGGTGGACGTGCGCGCCACGCCGCCGGGCATGTTGGCCACGCAGTAGTGGATGATGCCGTCCACTTCGTAGGTCGGGTTCTGGTGGGTGGTGGCCTTGGAGGTTTCGAAGCAGCCGCCCTGGTCGATGGCCACGTCCACCAGCACCGAGCCCGGCCGCAGCAGCGCCAGCTGCTTGCGCGACACCAGCTTGGGCGCGGCGGCGCCGGGGATCAGCACCGCGCCGATCACCAGGTCGGTTTGCGGCAGCAGTTCCTCGATGGCGTCGTGGGTGGAATAGAGCGTGGTGATCTTGTCGCCGTAGAGTTCGTCCAGGTACTTCAGGCGATCCAGTGAGCGGTCCAGGATGGTGACGCGGGCGTTCAGGCCCATGGCCATGCGCGCGGCATTGATGCCCACCACGCCGCCGCCGATCACCAGCACTTCGGCCGGCTTCACGCCCGGCACGCCGCCCAGCAGCACGCCCGAGCCGCCCTGGGCTTTCTCCAGCGCGTGGGCGCCGGCCTGGATGGACATGCGGCCAGCCACTTCGCTCATCGGCGCCAGCAGCGGCAGGCCGCCGCGGCGGTCGGTGACGGTTTCATAAGCGATGCAGGTGGCGCCGGATTTCACCAGCGCCTTGGTCTGCTCGGGATCGGGCGCCAGGTGCAGGTAGGTGTAGAGGATCTGGCCGGGGCGCAGCATGGCGCATTCGACGGGCTGGGGCTCTTTCACCTTGATGATCTTCTCGGCGCGCTTGAAGATTTCTTCAGCGGTGTCGACGATCTGCGCGCCGGCCTTCTCGTACATCTCGTTGGTGAGGCCGATGGACTTGCCGCCGTCGCGCTGCACCAGCACCTGGTGGCCGTGGGCCGTGAGTTCGCGCGCGCCGGCCGGGGTGAGGCCGATGCGGTACTCGTGGTTCTTGATTTCCTTGGGGACGCCGATAAGCATGATTTGCCCTCCCGGGGCGAAACGATGGGTTTTGCGCGCTCCGCCGGCTCAGGCGGTGGCGCGTATGGTAGCCGCGAGGCGGTCGAAAATCTGGTCGATGTGATCGGCGTTCAGGATCAGCGGCGGTGACAGCGCCAGCACGTCACCGGTGCAGCGCACCATCAGGTTTTGGTCGTGGAACGCACGGTTGAAGGCGTCGTAGCCGCGGGCACCCGGCGCGCCCTCGCGGGGCGCCAATTCAACCGCGCCAATCAGGCCGAAGTTGCGGATGTCGATGACGTTGGGCAGGCCCTTGAGCGCGTGGATGGCGTCTTCCCACTGCTGGCCCAGCGTGATGGCCTTCTGGAACAGGTTCTCCTCGGCGTAGGTATCCAGCGTGGCCAGGGCTGCAGCGCAGGCCAGCGGATGGCCGGAATAGGTGTAGCCGTGGAATAGTTCGATCGCGCCGTCGGGCCCGTGCATGAACGCATCGTGGATCTTG
>JANORD010000138.1:0-4391 GCA_031415095.1 Lysobacteraceae bacterium | reverse complement strand
CCTGCTGCACCGGCCCTTGGTGGGCGCAATGGTGTTCTTCGCCGAGCCGCGCGTGCAGTGGCTGGTGCACTTGATCCAGGGGCAGGCGCACTTCAAGGACCTGGCGCGCCCGCTGCACCTGGGGCAGGGCGACAGCGCCCTGCTGCTGCCCGACAGCGAAGGCCCGCCGCGGCGCATCCTGGACGGCGGCGGTGAGCTGCTGCTGGTGAAAGTATCAACGCTGGATTGAGTCAGCGGTCGTCGCGGGTCCACACCGCATCGTCTTGCAGCTTTACCGGGAACGTGGGCACCGGGGCATAGGCCGGCGCGCACAGCGCCGCGCCCGTGCGCAGGTTGAAGCGCGCGCCGTGCAGGGTGCATTCAATCTGGTCGCCGTCGATGGGGCCGGCGCTGAGCTCGAAATCCTCGTGGCTGCAGCGGTCTTCCAGCGCGTAGATCTCACCGTCCACGTTCACCACCAGGATGGGGGTATCGCCGTCCCAGGCCACCCGGGACTCGCCCGGCAGCAGCTCGTCGCGGCCGCAGACGCGCACCCAGTCGCTCACAGCGCCTTTTCCAGCACTTCGAAACGCAGGTCGTCGCGGGTGGGCAGGCCGAAGCGCGCGTCGCCGTAGGGGAAGGGCTTGAGCACGCCCGTGCGGCGGTAGCCGCGGCGCTCGTAATACGCGATCAGCTCGCTGCGGATATCGATCACGGTCATGCGCAGGTGCGACTGGCCCCAGTCCTCGCGCACCGTGCGTTCGGCCTCGTCCAGCACCCGTGAGCCAATGCCGCCGCCCTGCTGCGTGGGGCGCACCGAGAACATGCCGAAGTAGCCCGCGCCGTCCTCCACCGCTACGTGGGCGCAGGCCAGCAGTTCGCCATCGCGCTCGGCCAGCAGCACGCGGCTCAGCGGCTTGGCCAGCTGCGCCAGCACATCGTCGGGGCCGGTGCGACGGCCCTCAAGGAAATCCGCCTCGGTGGTCCAGCCGGCGCGGCTGGCGTCGCCGCGGTAGGCCGATTCCACCAGCGCCACGACGGCGTCCACGTCGGCTTCGGTGGCCGCACGGAACACCAGCGGCGTACTCATGCCAGCAGCTTCCGGACTTTCTCGATGGCGTCGCCCAGCCGCTCGATTTCAGCGTGGGTGTTGTAGAAGGCCAGCGAAGCGCGGCAGGTGGCCGGCACGCCGAAATGCGCCATCAGCGGGTGCGCGCAGTGGTGGCCCGAGCGCACGGCAACTCCCTCCAGGTCAAGCAGCGTGGCCATGTCGTGCGCATGCGCGCCCTCGACCAGGAAGCTGATCACGGCCGCCTTGCCCGGCGCGGTGCCGAAGATGCGCAGCCCGGGGATGGCGGTCAGACGCTCCTCGGCCATCGCCAGCAGCGCCTGTTCGCGCGCCTCGATGTTGTCCATGCCGATGCCGCGCAGGTAGTCCACCGCAGTGCCCAAGCCAATGACGCCGGCGATATTGGGCGTGCCGGCCTCGAACTTGTGCGGCGGATCGTTGTAGACCGTCTTCTCGAACCGCACTTCCCGGATCATCTCGCCGCCGCCGAGGAAGGGCGGCATTTCGCGCAGGTGCTGGCGCCGCGCCCACAGGCCGCCGGTGCCGGTGGGTCCCAGCATCTTGTGGCCGGTGAAGGCATAGAAATCGCAGCCCAGCGCCGGCAGGTCCACGGCGCGGTGCGGCAGCGCCTGCGAGCCATCCACCACGGTGACGATGCCGCGCTTGCGCGCCTCGCGGCAGATCTCGGCCACCGGGTTCACCGTGCCCAGCACGTTCGAGACGTGGGTGAAGGCCAGCACCTTCACGTCGGGCGTGAGCTTGGCGCGCAAGTCGTCCAGGTCCAGCTCGCCGGTGGGCGTGATGCCCACCACGCGCAGGCTGGCCCCGGTGCGCTCGGCCACCAGCTGCCAGGGCACGATGTTGGCGTTGTGCTCCATGCGGGTCAGCGCGATGGCGTCACCGGGCTTCAGCCGCGGCAGCGCCCAGCTGTAGGCCACCAGGTTGAGCGAGAAAGTAGTGCCGGACGTGAGCACCAGCTCGTCGCCGGGGACATTCAGGAAGGCCGCCAGCTTGGCGCGCGCGCCCTCGTAAGCCTCGGTGGCTTCGGTGCCCAGGGTGTGCACGGCGCGCGACACGTTGGCGTTGTGCTCGCGGTAGAACGCGTCCACGGCGCGGATGACCGCCTGCGGCTTCTGCGAGGTGTTGGCCGAATCCAGATAGACCAGCGGCTTGCCGTGCACTTGGCGGGTGAGCACCGGGAAGTCGGCGCGGATGCGCAGCCAGTCAGGGCGAGGCGTGCTCATGGGGTTGCTCCGGTGCCGGTCAGTCGCGCCACCAGGCGCTCACCTAGTGAATTGGCCAGTGTGGAATCGTCCAGCGCCGCCAGCGGCTCGCGCAGGAAGGCCTGCACCAGCAGCGCTCGCGCCTGCTCGCGGCCGATGCCGCGGCTGCGCAGGTAGAACAGCGCGGTGTCGTCCAGCCGGCCCACGGTGGCGCCGTGCGCGGCCTTGACTTCGTCGGCGTGGATCACCAGCACCGGCTGGGTGTCGATTTCGGCGCTGTCGGACAGCAGCAGGTTCTTGTTCGACAGGGAAGCGTCGCTGCCGTCGGCGCCGGCCTGGATCTCGATGCCGCCGTGGAAAACCGCGCGGCCGCGGCCGTCGGCCAGCCCGCGCCAGGGCAGCTCGCAGCGGGTGTCGCGGGCCTGGTGGCGGATGCCCAGGCGGGTGTCCAGGTGGCGGCGGCCGTCAGCGAGCAGCACGCCGCCGGCGATCAGTTCGGCGCCTTCGCCCTGCAGGTCAACGTTGAGTTCATGCCGCGACAGGCCGGCGCCCAGCTCCAGGTCCACCCGCCGGTAGCGCGCGCCTGCGGCCAGCACGGCATCGGTGCGCGCCATCACGGTGGCGCCGGCATCGTCGTCCTGCACGCGGGCATGCGTGAGCCGCGCGCCGCGCGCCAGGTGCACGTGCACCAGGTGATTGGCGAGATTCCGGTGCGGTGCCTGCGCCAGGTGGTGCTCCACCACGGTGAGGTGCGCGTCCTCGCGCAGTTCCACCAGGTGCCGCAAGTGCAACGCCAGATCGCCGGTGGCCGGCAAGCCGATGAACACCAACTGCAGCGGCGTCGCGATGTGTGCGCCCGGCGCGACCCGGACCAGCACGCCCTCGGTGGCCAGCGCGGCGTTGAGCCGTGCGAAAAGCTCATCGCTGCGCTCGAAACGCCGGCCCAGCACCGCCACGGCGCGCGCGTCCGTGCCGCGCAGGGCGGCCGACAGCGGCTGCAGCTCGAGGCCGGCGGGCAGGGCATCGAGCGCCGACAGCGCAGCGTCGAAAGCGCCGTTGACGAACACCATGCGCGGCGCCGGGATGGCCGCCAGCGCCGCAGCGTCCGCCGCGGCCGGCGCGCTGGCCGCGACGAAGCCGCGCGCCGACAGCGCCCGCAGCGAGGTGTATTTCCAGGCTTCGCTGCGCGGCCCGGGCAGCCCATCGGCCAGCACCGCGGCCAGCGCCGAGCGGCGCGCGCCGCCCAGCGACTGCGCGTCCACCAGCGCTGGCGGCAGCGCTGCGAACTCGACCTGCATGGCATCGAGCAGGGCGGTCATGGTGCGCTGGCCGCCCCGGGCGCGATCCGGTCCTTCACCCAGGCATAGCCGTGCGCTTCGAGCTCCAGCGCCAGCTCCGGGCCGCCGCTTTCAACGATGCGGCCGTCGGCCAGCACGTGCACGGCGTCGGGGGTGATGTAGTCGAGCAAGCGCTGGTAGTGCGTGATGACGAGGAAGGCGCGCTCGGGCGAGCGCATCAGGTTCACGCCGTCGGCCACGGCCTTGAGCGCATCGATGTCCAGGCCGGAGTCGGTTTCATCGAGGATGGCGAGCCTGGGCTCGAGCAGGGCCAGCTGGAAGATTTCGTTGCGCTTCTTTTCGCCGCCGCTGAAGCCCTCGTTCACCGCGCGATGCAGCAGCTCGTCCTTCAGGCTCAGCACCGCCAGCTTCTCGCGCACGCGCTTGAGGAACTGCATGGAGTCGAGCTCGGGCTCGCCGCGCGCCTTGCGCTGGGCGTTGAGCGCGGTGCGCAGGAAGTAGGTGTTGTTCACGCCCGGGATTTCCACCGGGTACTGGAAGGCCAGGAACACGCCGGCCGCGGCGCGCTCCTCGGGCTCCAGCGCCAGCAGGTCCACGCCGTCGAGCTGCACCGAGCCCTCGACCACCTCGTAACCTTCGCGGCCGGCGATGACGTTGCCCAGCGTGGACTTGCCCGCGCCGTTGGGGCCCATGATGGCGTGCACCTGCCCGGCGGCAATCTCCAGCGACAGCCCCTTGAGGATGTCTTTGCCAGCGACGCGGACGTGGAGGTTTTCAATCTTCAGCATGTCGTTTCCTGCTTTGCTCCCTCTCCCGCGAGCG
>JANORD010000137.1:0-7481 GCA_031415095.1 Lysobacteraceae bacterium | reverse complement strand
GACCTGGACCTGCTGATGGCCGGCCCGGTGGTGGCGAAGGTCAGCGAGAACTTCGACCGATTCTGGAATTCACCCTCCAACTATCCCATCGCTCAGCTGGCGCCCGAGGCCGTGAATGACGGCGCGCTGGCCAGGCTGCGGGTTGCGCTGGGGCAAGCGCAGGCCGAGCTGCAGACCAGCCCATACCAGCGGGTACTGAGCGACGACCCGCGGGTGCGCGACCTCTTTAATGGCAACACCGTGCTGCATTGGACGGCGGATTGGCAGTTCGTCAGCGACGACCCGATGAAATCTCTGCTGCCGATGGAGCAGCGTTCGGCGGTGCTGCAAACGCTGGTGCCGGCCATAGCCAAGGCGCAGGACGAAGTGGCGCTGATATCACCCTATTTCGTACCCGGAGAATCCGGCACGGCGCAGATTATCCGCCTGGCCCAGCGCGGGGTGGACGTGCGCATCCTCACCAACTCGCTGGCCGCCACCGACGTGGCCGCGGTGCACGGCGGCTACAGCCGCTATCGCGAGGAGTTGCTGGCCAACGGCGTGCAGATTTGGGAGCTCAAGCCCGCCGGCGAACGCGGCGAGTTCAGCTTGGCCGGCTCATCGGGTTCCAGCCTGCATACCAAAGCCGTGATCATCGACGACCGCGCCATCTTCGTCGGCTCCTACAACATCGACCCGCGCTCCACGTCGCTCAACTGCGAGCAGGGCGTGCTGGCCGCGCATCCCGAACTGACCGAGGAAATGCAGGGCATCTACCAGCGCCAGATCCAGGGCGAGCGCGCTTGGAAAGTGAGCCTTACCGACGGCGAACTAAGCTGGACCGACGGCAGCCAGACTTGGGACGGCGAGCCCGATTCCGCCGCGTCCCAGCGCTTCCTGGCCTGGCTGATGAAAGTCCTCCCCGTCGAATCCCAGCTCTGAACGAAACGGTGTCAGACACTGCCTGCGGAAGTGTGTCTGACACCGTTACTGGGCTGGGCCGTCGAAGGCGTCGCGAGGCACGAGTTTGGGCTGGGCGGGATCGGCTTCGTAGTTGGGCGACATGATCTGCACGCCGGCTTCGTTGAAGGTGTCCTGGATGTTGGCGTGCAACTCGCTGAGGATGCGCAGGCGGCCGGGCAAATCCAGCACGCGCACGCGCAGGCCATAGGCCACGTAGAAATCCATCAGCTCCTTCTGCACCACGAATGGCGCGGGCTGGGCCTGCACGCCCGCCGTACGTGCCGCCGCATCCAGCAGCAGGCGGTGAACCTGCCGCCAGGGTGCGTCATAGCCGATGGTGACGCTCGTTTCCAGCCACATGCCGGCACCGTCGGGATGCCGGGAAAAATTCCGGAGCTGCCCGCCCAGCACCACGTTGTTGGGAAAGCTGATCTCCACGCCCAGCGGCGTGCGGACGCGGGTGGTGAACAGGCCAATCTGCTGCACTTCGCCTTCGGTGTCGCCAATGCGCACCAGGTCGCCCAAGCCCATCGTGCGCGAATAAAGCAGGGTGAAGCCACTGGCCGCCTGCCCCACGATGCTGGACGCCCCCAGCGACACCATCAGGCCCACGAACACACTCAGGCCCTGGAACGCCGGCGTCTGCGCGCCTGGCAGGTAGGGATACGCCATCGCCAGGGCAAACAGCCACACCGCGGCGACCATCAGCTTGCGGGTGGGCTCGGCCAGCGTGGTGTCGATGCCCAGCAGGCTGTAGCGCCCACTGGCCACGCCGCGCAGGGTGAAGTTGACCGACCGCGCCACCATGCGCGCCACCAGCATGATCACCATCGCTGTCAGCAGCCCGGGCAGCGCCGCCGCAAACGAGTGGGCCCAGGACATCAGCAGGCCCAGCAGCCACCCGGTCATGGCGTTCGACCAAGGCTGCGTGAAGGCGAACTGGCCCAGCGAGAACCGCGCCCACTCTTCGAACACCAACAGCAGCAGCAACCAGCTCGCCACCTTTACCAAGCTGCGCCCACCGGCGGTGAGCCCGGCGGCGAGTTGGCGGGCCGAGTCGCTCTTGAATTTGGCCAAGCGCCTGGCGCGCCAGGCATCCAAGCTGGCACCCACGCGCACGAAGCTGCGCAGCAGCAGCCACGCCAGCCCGGCAGCCAACAGCGTAGCCAGGACGACCCAAAGCACGCTCATGGCCAACTTGCGCGGGTTGTTGGCGTTCTCAGACTGCAGCACCGCGTCAGAAAGGCGCCGGCCAACGTCAACGCGCGCTTGCGCCAGGGTCTGGTCGTGCAGCGCATCGAGATCAGCGGGCGTAATCATGGCCACCGATTGATCCGCCACCATGACTAGCAGCCCCTGCGGATGCTCCTGGAAGCTGACCTTGGCAATGCCGTTCTCGTCGACGACGCGGGCAATGTTGGCTTCCGCGGCCAGCGCCCTGCGCTCCGGCGAATTGCCCAAGAAGCGCGCGCGGAAAGTGACGATGTCGCGATTGAAATAGCGCACTGTCGCCGGCGGTAATTCCTCGTCGGCAGTAGCGGCCTGAGGCGGCGCCGGATCAGCCCCGGATGGCGACTCTTGGGCACTGGCTGCAGTGACGATGAGAGCCAGCAGCCACATCGCCCCCGCCAGCCAAGCGCGCACTGCGCGGGCCCGCCTCCGCTGCCTGATTGTCATCGTACCGTTCCCCCAGCATTCCCCTGCCTCGTGATTACCCTTATCGCGTGGCGAAATCAACGGGACCTTGGGCCAAGGGCTCAGTCAATGCGGTAAACACGCGCCTTGGGCTGGTCTGCCTGCACCTGATGTAACCCGCGCCCGGCATTGCGGGGCACCACGAGAATCTCCGGCGATTCCATCGGTGCGTCCAGCGTTCGGCTGCCCTTGAGCACCTTCCACACTTGGCCGTTTTCCAGGGCGAACTCGGTACCAGGCTCCCAACCGCTGACGGTGCCCTTCACCCGGCTGGTGATGGTTTTTTGTTCCAACCCTAGGTACCGGGACGGGTCCGGGTCGCGCTGGGTGGAAGTGGACGCCGCCTGGGTAGCCGCCTGCGACGCGGCCTGCGCCGCCTCCGCCCGGTCCTCGCTGAGCAGGCGGTTGAGCAGGGCCAGCTGCTGCGGGCTCAGTGTGTCGATGCCGGTGGCTTTGCGCTGCTCGGCCGTGAGGCGCTGCTCAACGGCCACGTAGGGCTCGGCGGCCAACGCGGCCAGCGGCGCCAAACACAGCATCCAGATCCAAAACTGCTTGCGAACCATGTCTTGCCCCCGGCGATGGACGCCGCGCGCCCAAGGCCTGCAGGGTAAGTCCGCCACATGACAGTTCTGTAACGTGACGGACACTTTTGTGTCAGGTGCCGCAGAAAGTCTGCAGCACGTGCTGGCCGGGCTCGGGTGGCCGCATGAACCCGGCAGCCTCCGGGCCAGCGTCAAACGGCCGCCGAACCGCCGCCAACAGCGCCTCGAACGGGCCCAGGTCGCCCTGCTCGGCCGCCAGCAGCGCGGCATGGACGTGGTGGTTGCGGGGAATCACGGCGGGGTTGGTGGCGCGAAGCTGGCGGGCACGCTGGCCTGGCGGCAGCGGCTCGTCCTGCAGGCGTTGCCGCCACTGCGCCAGCCAAGTGGCCATGGCGGGGCTGGCGGGCAAACCAGCGCGGGCCCCGTCACTTTCGCTGGCTTCGGCCAGCGCCGCGAACGCCAAGGTGTAGTCGGCGGCGCTGGCCTGCAGGGCGTCCAAGAAACCCTGCACCAGGGCCTCGTCGCCGGGCAGCGCGCTGCCCAGGCCCAACTTGGCGCGCATACCCTGCAGCCACTGCGTTTGGAAAATCCCCGGGAACCCCTCGATCACGGCGCTGGCCGACGCCAGCGCGGCCTCTGGATCGGGGCCCATCACGGGCAGCAGGGTTTCCGCCAGCCGCGCCAGATTCCAGCGCACCAGCTTGGCCTGGTTGCCGTAGGCGTAGCGGCCGGCGCGATCAATCGAGCTGAACACCTTGTCCGGGTCGTACTCGTCCAGGAAGGCGCAGGGTCCGTAGTCGATGGTTTCGCCCGACAGCGTGCAGTTGTCGGTGTTCATCACGCCGTGGATGAAGCCCAGCTGCATCCACTGGGCCACCAGCCCCGCCTGCCGCGCCGCCACCGCCTGCAGCAGCGCCAAGTAAGGCTGCGCGGCCCCGGCAAGCGACGGGTAGTGCCGCGCAATCACGTAGTCCGCCAGCGCGCGCACCGACGCCGTGTCTTGGCGCGCCGCGAAATACTGGAACGTGCCCACGCGCACGTGGCTGGCTGCGATGCGCACCAGCACCGCGCCCGGCACCGGCCCGTCGCGAAACACGGGCTCGCCGGTGGCAACGGCCGCCAGCGCGCGCGTGGTGGGCACGCCCAGCGCGTGCATGGCTTCGCTGACCAGGAATTCGCGCAGCACCGGCCCGATCGCCGCGCGGCCGTCGCCATTGCGCGAAAACGGCGTGGGCCCCGCGCCCTTGAGCTGCAGGTCGTGCCGCTGCCCGGCGCGGTCCATCACTTCGCCCAGCAGGATGGCGCGGCCATCGCCCAGCTGCGGCACGAAATGCCCGAACTGGTGCCCGGCATAGGCCATGGCCAAGGGCTGCGCCTGTGCCGGAACCGCATTGCCCGCGAATACCTGCAGCGCGCCGGCATCGGCCTCCAAGGCCTCCAAACCCAGCTCGCGCGCCAGCGGCACGTTGAACGCCAACCAGGTTGGCGCGCGCACCGGCGTGGGCGCCACGCGGCGGAAAAACACCTCGGGCAGCGCGGCGTAGCTGTGCTGCAAGTGCAGCGCATCCAGGGGAATGGGGTCGTGGGGCATGCGGGTGTCCGGTCCATCCAAGCGGCCCACACGCTAGCACGAGGCCCGCGCTGCCCCGGCCAGCAGCGTAAAGTGGCGTTCCCTCGTACCGCACGGCCAGGCCCACCCATGATCAACAACGATGTCCTGCGCAGCGTGCGCTACATGCTCGACCTGAGCGACCAACGCATCCTCGAGATTATCCGGCTGTCCGATCCCGAGCTTGCGCTGGGCAAGCCAGAGCTCCAGGCCTACCTGGCCAAGGAAGACGAGCCCGGCCACCAGCCCTGCCCCGATCGCGTGCTGGCGCACTTCCTCGACGGCCTGGTGTTCCACTACCGCGGCCGCGACGACAGCCAGCCGGCGCGGCCGGTGGAAAAGCGCGTCACCAACAATTTGGTGCTCAAGAAGCTGCGGGTGGCCTTCGAGCTCAAGGACGTGGACATGCACCAAGCCTTCGTGGACGCGGGCTTCCCGGTGACCAAGCCCGAGCTGTCGGCGCTGTTCCGCCAGCCGGGGCACAAGAACTACCGCGCCTGCGGCGACCAGATGCTGCGCAATTTCCTGAAGGGCCTGACGCTGCGCTATCGCGGCGGCTGAGCGGCGCGCTGCGCCTCAGGCGCGCTCCGCCGCAGCGCGCGGCGTGGCGTAGCCGCGCACCAGCAGGGTGAGCGAGAGCAGCAGCACCGTGAGCGCCAGCGGCGCAATCATCAGCATGGGCAGGTCGCGGGAAAAGAGCTCGTGGCCAATGCCGACCATCTGCACCAGCGCCGCCAGCGCGCCGAACGCGGCCAGCGCGCGCGGCACCAACCGCCCGCGATAAAGCGCCATGCAAAACAGCGCCATCGTGGCCCCGCCGATGAGCTTGTCAATGAAGTGGATCCAGTTGCGGCTGGCCGCGGCCATGCCGCGCAGCGCTTCGAACAGCGCCGGATCGGCGCCGCCGCTCTTGGCGTAGGTCTGGCTGAGCGACTGCAGCGACAGGAAGTTGGCCTGCTCCACCGCCGAGGTGGCGAAGCCCGCCGCCACCATCATCAGGTAGGCCATGGCCAACCGTGGCGTGGCGCGCCGCAGCACGGGCCACGACAGCACCGCGATGCCGACCGCCAAGCTGCTGGTCATCAGGCCCAATACGGCAGTGAAGCCAAAGCGCAGCGGCATGTCTGCGCCGTTCGCCAAGAATCCACCACCTTCGAAAATAGGCCCGGTTATGCCGAAATTGCTCCACAGGCCCAGCACCATGGTGGTGAGCAGCAGCGCACCGACGATGCGGCCGGTCTGGATGTCGTTGGGCATGGCTGGCCTCTTGCGCGAAAGGACGGCGGTGGCGCCTTGCCACCGCACGAAGGCACTCTGGCCGCGCGCGCATGCCGACGACAGGGCCATAAGTCCTGCCTGCGGCCTCGGTGCCTGCCGCCCCCGGCAAGGACGCTAGGGCGCGGCCGCGGGGTTCGTCGGGTCCGCCGGCTCGGGGTGGAAGACCGCTCGCTGCCCAAGTACGTGCACGAGCGGCCGGTGCGCACGAGAGCCCCAAACTCGAACGCCTGTGCCGCTAAATCGCGCGCCCGGCGATTTCGGTGAACTGCCGCGCAAAGACACCCCGCCGGCGCTTGCGAACCCGCCGACTATCCCGCAGGCTGAACAAATAAGGCGTTTTAATTTCCGATACTCGACGCCCAGACACTGATCAACCATGCCGACACCGCGATGTACCTTGCCAAGCACACCGGCAAGAACCGCGTCGAGCTCTTCAAGCAGGACTGACCCGCCACTGGCGCCCCACCAGGCGCCCGGATTGATTGCATGGCCCTACCGCCACCCGCCGATCGTGATCCGCCAGTCTCCTCGACGGGAGTGCACGGCAGGTTGCCGCGGGGCATCTGGGTGCTTGGCCTGGTTTCGCTGTTCATGGACGCATCGTCCGAACTGGTGCACAGCCTGTTGCCGATTTTCATGACCACGGTGCTCGGCGCTTCGATGGTCACGGTCGGCATCATCGAGGGCGCGTCCGAAGGCATCGCGGCCACCACCAAGGTGTTCTCCGGTGCGCTCAGCGACTACTTCCGCAAGCGCAAGCTGCTCGTTGTGATCGGCTATGCGCTGGGCGCCTTGACCAAGCCGGTGTTCCCGCTGGCGACCAGCGTTGGCTGGGTCTTCGGGGCGCGATTCGTCGACCGCATCGGCAAAGGCATCCGCGGCGCGCCACGTGATGCGCTGATCGCCGACATCACACCGCCCGGGCTTCGCGGTGCGGCCTACGGATTGCGACAGGCGCTGGATTCGATAGGCGCTTTCATCGGGCCATTGCTGGCGGTCGTTTTCATGATCGCTTTCGCGAACAACATCAAGGCCGTGCTGTGGGTCGCCGTGGTGCCGGCGTTCATCGCGGTCTTCCTGCTGATTTTCGCCCTGCGCGAACCTGAGCCGGCAGCCCGCATCGCCCAAGCCCGGAGTCGCCTGGGGTTCAGGGACGCGAGGCGGCTTTCGCTGCGCTTCTGGCTGGTCGTGATACTGGGAGGCGTGTTTACCCTGGCCCGCTTCAGCGAGGCGTTCCTGATCCTTCGCGCCCAGGACGTGGGGCTGGCGATCACTTATGTTCCGGTGATCATGATCGTGATGAACCTGGTTTACGCCGTTTTTGCCTATCCCGCAGGCCTGGCGGCCGACCACCTGCCCGCGCGCACGCTGCTGGTCGTGGGACTGGGCTTGCTGGTCGTCGCCGACGTCATCCT
>JANORD010000136.1:0-6643 GCA_031415095.1 Lysobacteraceae bacterium | reverse complement strand
CGAACTCTGCGCACAGCGCCAGTTCGGCATCGCTGTAGGTGACGTCGGCATGGCGCTCCACCAGCAGCGCGCCCCAGCCTGGCTTGGCCACGGGCAAGGGAATGACGGCCAGTTGCACCGGCGCCAGTGGGCCGAGCGGGCCATCAAAATCAACGCCCACCTGCTGCGGAGCGCGCAGGCGGCTCAGGTTCTTGAGCAGGGTGGCGCGCTGCGCCAGCAGCTCGCGGTAGCGCGGCTCGGCCTCCGGCGGCTCCACCTGCAGCAGCTCCTCGCCGTGGAAATGCATGGCCACCACCGCCGCCGACAGCTGCGGCAGCACCGGCTTGAGCCCATCGAGCAGCCGCCGGAACGCGATCCAGGTCAGGTCGCCATCAGCGGCGTTCTTCAGCCCCGACTGCAGGCTCTCGATCAGCCGAGTGCGCGCAACGGCGATTTTCTCCTCGGCGCTGGGCTCGGGTTTAACCGCCCGCCGCCGAATCTGCCACTGCTGCAAATGGGCGCGGGCCCACGGCAGCACGAGATACAGGCCGATGGTGATCGCCAGCAGCAGCTGCCATCCGTAGAGGCGATAAAGCGTCGCCGGGACAATCTGCTGGTCGGCAAGCACGCGCACCGCAACGGCCGCCGACGTCGCCAGCAGGGTCAACAGCGGAACCCAGCGATGGCTGCGCGAATCAAGCAGCAGCATCAGCAGACAGGCCAGCCCCGCCACGGCATAGCCCACGCGCGCCACCCACTGCAGCAGGCTGGGCGACGTATTGGCCGCCAGAACACCGTACAGAGCAATGACCACCAGGCCCCAGCCCAGCCCGCGCATCCACGGCACCAGCCCCGGCGCGGACTTGGACAGCCCGCTGTAGTGCCGGGTGGCCAGCACCAGCGGACCAGCACCCAGAAGCAGCAGGGCTTGGGGCACGGTGGCGCCCAAGCCCGACAGCAGGGCGATTTCCGGCAGTGAGTACAGATGGCCGTTGATGCCCAGGCAGGCCAGCCAGACGCCCAGCGCGGCGCCGCCAATCGGCAGCGCGCCGGCGCGGTCGTCCTCCACGTGCCGCACCAGCGAAAGGATGGCCACCAGCAGCAGCAGGCCATAAACCAGCCGAAAAAAGCTCCGCGCCGCCGCTTCCTCGGCCTGCGCCGCCTCGGCACCGCGCAGCTGCACGTGCAGGCCGCCCCGCACCTGGGTCTGGAGCTGCAGGTAGAGCGTGGTCTTGCCCACCAGTTCGGCGGGCAGCTTGAGGTCGAAACTGGCCGGCCAGGGCGTACCGCCGCGCCGGACGGTGAAAAAGCTGTCGCGCGCAACAACGTCGCCGGGCGGGTAGACGCGCAGTTCAATCTCGTCCAACGGTGCGCGGGCCAGGCCCAGGCGCCAGCCACCCCGGAGCGGCGGCGGCAACTGGGTGCGGATACGAACCCAGGTGACCTGGCCAGCGACCGGCTCGAAGGCGAACCCTGGCGTCAGTACTGGCGTGAAGCCCGGCTGGGCGCGGCCGCTGATGATGTCTTCGAGCGAGGTGCCCAGCGGCGTCTGCATCACCGCCAGCTCGAACTCGGGCCGCTCGGGGGCCACGGCGGCCGCCAGTGGCGCCGCGGCGCCCAGCAGCAACAGCATGACCAGTCTGGTCCACGGCTTGTGCAAGCGTGTTTCCCCCTGCTGACGCACGATGCCCCCCGGCGCCTCGATTCTATACTCGCAGCGGCCGACAATTCAGCCACTGCGGGGCGCGGGGCGACCTGAGCCGGTAAACTGGGCGGCCCCTCCCTGCCGCGCCGGAAGCATGACCGACACCCACGCAACCGCCGACGCCTCCCCGCCGCAAAAAAACGACTTCATCCGCCAGATCATCCGCGAGGACCTGGCCGCGGGCCGGCATGTGGCGCCGCGCACCCGGTTCCCGCCCGAGCCCAACGGCTACCTGCACATCGGCCACGCCAAGGCCATCTGCCTGAATTTCGGCATTGGCCTGGAGTTCGGCGGCACGGTGAACCTGCGCTTCGACGATACCAACCCGGCCAAGGAAGACCCCGAGTACGTCGAGGCCATCAAGGAAGACGTGCGCTGGCTGGGCTTCGAATGGACCGAGCTGCGGCACGCCTCGGACTACTTCGAAGTGTTCTATCGCAGCGCGCTCAAGCTGGTGCGCGACGGCAAGGCCTACGTCTGCGACCTCGACGCCGAGCAGGTGCGCGAATACCGCGGCACCCTGACCGAGCCAGGTCGCAACTCCCCGTTCCGCGACCGCAGCGTGGCCGAGAACCTGGACCTGTTCGAACGCATGCGCGCCGGCGAGTTCCCCGATGGCGCCCGCACCCTGCGCGCCAAGATCGACATGGCCAGCGGCAACATCAACCTGCGCGACCCGGCGCTATATCGCATCAAGCACGTGGAACACCAGAACACCGGCAACGCCTGGCCGATCTACCCGATGTACGACTACGCCCACTGCCTGAGCGACGCGCTGGAAGGCATCACCCACTCGCTGTGCACGCTGGAGTTCGAAGACCACCGCCCGCTGTACGACTGGTGCGTGGACCACGTGGACCTGGCCGGTGATCCGGCGCTGTACCAGCCGCTGCTGGATGCCGGCTTCGCGGTGCCGGCTGGCAAACCGCGGCAGATCGAGTTCTCGCGGCTCAACATCAACTACACCGTGATGAGCAAGCGCAAGCTGCTGACGCTGGTGGAAGAAGGCCTGGTGTCCGGCTGGGACGATCCACGCATGCCCACCCTGCAGGGACTGCGCCGGCGGGGCTGCCCGCCCGCTTCGCTGCGCCTGCTGGCCGACCGGATCGGCATCAGCAAGCAGAATTCGCTCATTGATTTCTCGGTGCTGGAAGGCTGCATCCGCGAAGTGATGGACTCCGCCGCACCGCGCCGCATGGCGGTGCTGGACCCGGTGAAGCTGGTGATAAGCAACCTGCCCGAAGGCCATGCGGAGCTGGTGCGCTTCGCGAACCATCCCAAGAACGCCGAGTTCGGCGAGCGCGAGGTGCCGTTTTCGCGCGAGCTGTGGATCGAGCGCGAGGATTTCATGGAAGTGCCGCCCAAGGGCTTCCATCGCTTGGTGCCAGGCGGCGAAGTGCGCCTGCGCGGCGTTGGCATCGTGCGCTGCGACGAGGTGATCAAGGACGACGACGAAGTGCGGGTACTGCACTGCACGCTCGACCCTGCGTCGCGCGCCGGCATGCCGGGCGCGGACCGCAAGGTGAAGGGCACCATCCACTGGGTCGCGGCAGCCACCGCGGTTGCTGCCGAGGTGCGTTTGTACGATCGCCTGTTCAGCACGGCCAATCCCGACACCGACGAGGGCGGCAAGAGCTATCGCGATTATCTGAATCCTGATTCGGTGCGCGCAGTGCGCGCCTACGTGGAGCCATCAGCCGCTGCGCTGGGCCCCGAGGACGCGGTGCAGTTCGAGCGCCTGGGTTACTTCACCGCCGACCGCCGCGACCACGCGCCGGGCAAGCCGGTGTTCAACCGCACCGTGACCCTGCGCGACACCTGGGCGGCCAAAGCCGGTGGCTGAGTGATCTACCAGCAGCTCCACCTCACCCTGCCGGCCTGGATCCACGACGAACTGGACCCGGATCGGACCTATCCGGACGCCGAAAGCCGGGTTGCGCTGGCGATCCAGCTGTCGCGCCGGAACGTAGACCACCGCAGCGGTGGTCCGTTCGGCGCGGCGGTGTTCACCGGCGCGGGGCGGCTGGTGGGCGTGGGCGTCAACCGCGTGGTGCCGCACAACTGTTCGGTGGCGCACGCCGAGGTGATGGCCTTGGCCACCAGCCAGCAGCGTCTGCAGAGCTTCCGCCTCAACCAGGGCGGCGAGCGGATCACCCTCGCCACCTCGGCCCAGCCTTGCTCGATGTGCTACGGAGCGCTGATCTGGGCCGGCATAGACGAGCTGTTGATCGCCGCGCGCGCCGACGACGTGCAGGAACTGGCCGGCTTCGACGAAGGCCCGCTGCCGGCCGACTGGGCCGGCGAGCTGCGCAAGCGCGGCATCGAAGTACACACCGACCTGATGCGCGATCATGCTCGCGACGTGCTGCGCGACTATGGGGAAAGTGGCCTTGTCTACTGATGGATTGTTGGCGTACTGCCGCCCCGGCTTCGAGCCCGAACTCGCCGCCGAACTGAGCGAGCGCGCGGCCATGGCCGGGTTCCCCGGCTACGCGCGCACCGAGCGCAACGCCGGATTCGTGGAGTTCCTGGGCGTGGAGGACGGCGCTGCGCTGTCGCGCGAACTGCCCTGGTCCACGCTAGTTTTCGCGCGCCAAAAGATGCGCCTGTTGGCCGACCTGCCGGGCTTGGACCCGAAGGACCGCATCAGCCCGATCATGGACGCGCTCGGTGGCCGCGGCCGCTACGGCGACCTGTGGGTGGAGCACCCCGATTCCGACGAAGGCAAGCAGCTGGCCGGCCTGGCGCGTTCGTTCGGCAACGCGCTGCGCCCGGCCCTGCGCCAGCGCGGGCTGCTCACCGACAAGGACGACCCGCGGCTGCCGCGGCTGCACGTGCTGATGCTCGCCGGCAACCACGCCATGCTGGGCAGCGCCGAGGTGAAGGACTCCTCGCCCTGGCCGCTGGGCGTGCCGCGCCTGCGCGCGCACGCCGATGCGCCCAGCCGCTCGGCGCTCAAGCTGGAGGAAGCGCTGATGATGCTGCTCACCGAGAAAGAGCGCGCCGAATTCATCCAGCCGGGCATGAACGCCGCTGACCTGGGCGCCGCGCCCGGCGGCTGGAGCTGGGTGCTGGCGCGCCTGCACGTGCGCGTGTTGGCCGTGGACAACGGCCCGATGGCGCAGACGGCGATGGACATGCCCATCATCGAACACATCCGCGCCGACGGCTTCCGCTGGCAGCCGCCCAAGCCGATGGACTGGCTGGTCTGCGACATGGTGGAGTCGCCGCGCAAGGTGGCCGACCGCATGGCCACCTGGTTCCGGGAAGGCTGGTGCAAGCACGCCTTCTTCAACCTCAAGCTGCCGATGAAGAAGCGCTGGGATGAAAGCCGCGATTGCCTGCAGCACTTCGCGGACCACGCCGGCCGGCCGCTGACGGTGCGCGCCAAGCAGCTCTACCACGACCGCGAAGAGATCACGGTGTATGCGGGCTGAGGCCGCCCTGCTGGCCATGCTGATGGCGTCAGCCGCCGCGGCGCAGACGCCGGAGGATTATTTTTCCCGCGTTGATCTGGACGCCGATGGCCGGGTGTCGCTGCCCGAATTCCTGGAGCGCATGGGCTTTGCCTTCGGGCAGATGGACCGCAACGGCAACGACGTGCTGGAGCCGCAGGAGCAGCACATCCCCGATGCCAAGACGCTCACGCGCGCCGAGCACGAGCAGCGCTTCAGCGCCCAGTTCCAGCGCCAGGACGCCAACAGCGACGGCTACCTGACCCGCGCCGAACTGCTGTCCCCGCCCCGCTGACGCCTCCCCGCTGACACCTCCCCGCTGCCCCCTCCCTTGTAGGAGGGACTTCAGTCCCGATGCTCTCGGCCAAAAGCTATCGGGACTGAAGTCCCTCCTACAAGGGAGGGGGGCATCGGGACTGAAGTCCCTCCTACAAGGGAGGGGGCATCGGGACTGAAGTCCATCCTACGAGTAGCGGGTCAGTTGGCTTCGTACTGCGAGGCGTCTTCGGCTTCGGCGTCGTTGGCAAGATACGGCGCGGCGAAGCCCGCGATGGCGAACAGCGCCATCGCGATCATCAGCAGTAGCGTCAGCAGCGTGCCGACGAAACGGCCCGGGCTGGCGCCCGATTTGCGGCTCAGGCCCCAGGCGTGCAGCAGGCGCGACACCAGCAAGGTGGCGCCGAAACCGTGGATCACCGCGTTCGGATAACCATTGAGCTCCATGCCTCCAAGCAGGATGAGCGCCAGCGGCAGGTATTCCACTGAATTGGCGTGCACGCGCACGCGGCGCTGCAGTTCGTGGTCGCCGCCATCACCGATGCCGATCTTGACGCGCAAGCGCAGCGCGATGACGCGGATGGCCAAGTACAGCACCAGCAGCGTGCAGAGGCCGGCATAGAGCAGAGTGATCATTGGTTTGGCTTCCGCGGGAGGATGCCCACCATGATCCGCGCAAGCCCGGGCTGCCGCAATCCCGCGCTCAGATCAGCCCGTCGCGCCAGGGGCCAGTGATGGCGACAGTGAAGCCGGGCGCATAGACGTTGGCGAACAGCCATTTGCCATCGGGCGAGAAGCAGGCGCCGGCCCATTCGTCTTCGCGGAAATCGCCAAAAAACCCCATCGCTCCGTCCAGCCGGACGTCGTTTCGGCAGAACTCGAACAGGCCGCCATCGCGGGTCATACCGTACAAACGCTGCACCGGCTGCTCGGAATCCTCGCAGATCACCATGCCGCCGCGCGGACTCAGCACCACGTTGTCCGGGTAGTCCAGCACCAGCGGATCGGGCGACTCGTAAACCAGCTCCAGCACTTCGTCACCCAGGACGTAAGCCCAAACCTGGCCGCAGCCCGCGTCGCCGCCATTGGTGGAGGTGAAGAAAACCCGACCATCGCCAACGATGCAGCCTTCGAGCCGGGTGAAGCGCGAACCGCCCTGGGCCAGGCCCTGCTGCACCACGCCGCGCGGGCCGTTGTTGGCATCCACGCCGCGCTCGGGGTGTTCAAT
>JANORD010000135.1:0-2383 GCA_031415095.1 Lysobacteraceae bacterium | reverse complement strand
AAACACAACCAAAACCACCCCAACCCCGGGGTCATACAAAAATCCCCCCCGGCTCTTACGCCCCAACCCGCCCACCCCGGCCGTCCTAATTTCAACCCGCACCCCTGTTTTTCAGGCTAGGCCGTAGGCTTTGAGCTTTTTGCGCAGGGTGGCGCGGTCGATGCCCAGGCAGGCGGCGGCGCGGCTCTGGTTGCCGTCGCAGTGGCGCAGCACTTCGGCAAACAGCGGGGACTCCACTTCGCGCAGCACCACCTCGTAGAGGTCGTCGATGTCGCAGCCGTTGATGTCTTGTAGGTAGCGTCGCACCGAGCGGGCGACGTGGTCGCGCAGCGGCGTGTGCGTTGGAGCGTGGCTGGCGGCTTCGGCGCGCGCAGCGGGTAGGGCATTCACTTCAGGGAAGCTCCGGAAAGGTTGTGTCCGCTTCCTTGCGGGGCCCGCCGAGCGCGACGGGGGAGGCAGTCTACGTCAAACTTTTCCGCGGCGCGAATTGTCCCAACGGCCAATGCCCGCTAGTGGAAGTCGAAGGTGAATGCAACAGCGCGCTTGCCCGGATCCAGGATTTCCAGGGTGGCGATGGCCGACTGCCCCGGTGCGATCAGCGGCGACGCCGGCAGGCTGCCCAGGTACTCCACCGGCGCGAAGCGGCGCAGGCCCAGGGCCTGGCCATCCAGATCGTGCAGCGCTACTTCCATCAGCGGCCAGGCCTGCGGCCAGCGCGCGTCGTTGCGGAAACTGGTGGTCACCAGCAGGGCGCCGGCCGCGCTGGGGTGGGGCCGCACTTCACGGTTGGTGACGCGGAAGGCCAGCGGCTCACGCCAGGGCGGCAGGGTGCAGCCCAGCGTGTTGCAAAGCAGCTCCAGCTGCGGCCGCCAGCGGGCGTCGCCGGCCAAGCGGGCGCGATCAGCCAGCACCAACTGCAGCAAAAGCGACACAGAAAGCACCAGCGCCGCCAGCCACCAGCCCCAGGGCAGCGGGCGGGCGGGGGCAGGGGCGCGATTGGCGGTGAAACGCGGGGCGCGGGGCGGCATGGCGCAAGGATAACCAGTTCAGGCGCGGCGCACGCCGGTGATGCGCATCCAGTCTTCCTGCTGCGCGGTTTGCAAGTCTTCAAACCACGGCGCGTAGCGCTCCAGCAGCGCCACTTCCTGCCCGTGAAGGATGCCCGAGAGCGCGATCACGCCGCCGGGCGCGACGCGTGCGGCCAGGGTTTCGGCCAAGGCGTCCAGCGCCGACGCCAGGATGTTGGCCAGCACCACCGGATAGGTGGCCACGGGCTCGTGCTCGGGCAGGAACACCTGCAGCAAGTCGCCCACGCCATTGCGCTCGGCGTTGTCGGCGCTGGCGATCAGCGCCTGCGGGTCGTTGTCCACGCCCACCGCGCGCTCGGCGCCCAGCTTCAGCGCGGCCAGCGCCAGGATGCCGCTGCCGCAGCCGAAATCGAGCACGGCCTTGCCGCGCAGCACCAGCGAGTCGAGCCAAGCCAGGCACAGCGCCGTGGTGGGGTGGGTGCCCGAACCAAACGCCAGCCCGGGATCGAGCCGCACGATCACGCCGTCGCGCGCTTCCGGCGGCGCCTCCATGTTCCAGGGCACGATCCAGGTGCGCCGCCCGAAACTCAGCGGCACGTACTGGTCCATCCACGCCCGCTCCCAGTCCTGGTCGGCCACTTCGCGGAAGTCGGCCTGCGACAGATCAATGCCGTCGTCGAACGATTCCAGCGCGTGCAGCACCAGGTCGGGCAGGGTGTCGCCGGGGAACAGCGCGATCATCGTGATTTCCGGCCACAGCGGCGTCTCGCCCACGCCGGGCTCCAGCACGGCCTGTTCGTTGGGCGTGGCGGCGTCGGCGTCCATCAGCGTGACGGAAAGCGCGCCGAGGTCGTTGAGCGCGTTCTCCACGCGGTGTTCGTCGTCGGCGCGGCAGCGTAGGGAGAGTTCAAGGAAGGGCATGGTTCAACCCAACCCGATGGCTTTTTCCTTCCGATCCGCCAGCCGCTTCTCCAGGTAGTGGATGTTGGTGCCCCCCTGCTGGAAACCGATGTCCGCCATGATCCGGCTCTGAAGCGGCACATTCGTCTTGATGCCGTCCACCACCATTTCGCTCAGCGCCACGCGCATGCGGGCGATGGCCTGGGCGCGGGTGGCGCCGTGGACGATCAGCTTGCCGATCATCGAATCGTAGTTCGGCGGCACGGTATAGCCCTGGTAAACGTGCGAATCGACGCGGATGCCGGGCCCGCCGGGCGGGTGGTAGGAAGTGATCTTGCCCGGCGACGGCGTGAAGCGGTACGGATCCTCGGCGTTGATGCGGCACTCGATGGCGTGGCCTCGCAGCTGGATGTCCTTCTGCCGGAAGCGCAGCTTGTCGCCCACGGCGACGTGGA
>JANORD010000134.1:0-1670 GCA_031415095.1 Lysobacteraceae bacterium | reverse complement strand
GGCCAAGAGCATCGGGACTGAAGTCCCTCCCACAGGGGTTAATAGGGGTCGGGGAGGCCTAGTTCAGCCAGCAGCTCGCGCTCTATCTGCTCCATGGCTTCGGCTTCGCGCGGGTCCTCGTGGTCCAGGCCCAGCAGGTGCAGCACGCCGTGGATGGTGAGGTGGGCGTAGTGGGCGGCCAGCGGCTTGCCCTGTTCCCGGGCCTCCTTGGCCACCACCGGCGCGCAAATCACCAGGTCGCCCAGCAGGGGCAGGGTGACGCCGGCCGGCAGCTCCACCGGGAAACTGAGCACGTTGGTGGCGTAGTCCTTGCCGCGATAGTGCCGGTTCAGCGCCCGGCCTTCTTTTTCGTCCACTACGCGGATGGCGAGGTCGGCGCGGCGGATGCGGCCCTGCGCGGCGGCCGCGGCCCAGCGCCGGAAACTCACCGCCGCCGGAATGCCGGCGCGCGGCAAGCCGTAACTAACGCCCACGTCCAACTGCAGCGGTCCCTGGGTCATTCCTGCGATTCCTTGCCGTCGCGGGCATCGTAGGCCTGCACGATGCGCGCCACCAGCGGGTGGCGCACCACGTCGTGGGCGGTGAAGAAGGTGAAGCTGATGCCCTCCACGCCGCGCAGCACGTCGATGGCGTCGCGCAGGCCGGATTTCTGGTGCTTGGGCAGGTCGATCTGGCTCAGGTCGCCGGTGATCACCGCGGTGCTGCCGAAGCCAAGACGGGTGAGGAACATCTTCATCTGTTCCACCGAGGTGTTCTGGGCTTCGTCCAGGATCACGTAAGCGTCGTTGAGCGTGCGGCCGCGCATGTAGGCCAGCGGCGCGATCTCGATGACGTTGCGCTCCAAAAGCTTGGCCACTTTCTCCACGCCCAGCATTTCGTACAGCGCGTCGTAAAGCGGGCGCAGGTAGGGGTCCACTTTCTGGCTCAGGTCGCCGGGCAGGAAGCCCAGTTTCTCGCCGGCTTCCACCGCCGGGCGCACCAGCAGCAGGCGCTGTACGCGGCTCTCGTTGAGCGCTTCCACCGCGCTGGCCACCGCCAGGAAGGTCTTGCCGGTGCCGGCCGGCCCGATGCCGAAGCTGATGTCGTGGCTGGTGATGGCGGTGAGGTACTTGGCTTGGTTGGCGCCGCGCCCGCGCACCGTGCCGCGCTTGACCTTGATGGCCACTTCCTGGTGCTCGATGCCGTCGCCGTCGCCGCCGACGATTCGCGCCAGATGCGCGCTGCCCAGATGGTTGTGGATCACGTGCGCATCCAGGCTTTCGGTTTCGGCCTCGTTGTATAGCTGGCGCAGCAGTTTTTCCGCGGCGGCGGCGGCCTTGGCCTCGCCGGTAACCCGGAACACGTGGCCGCGGTTGGCGATTTCCACGCCCAGCCGCAGCTCGATCAGCCGCAGGTGCTCGTCGAAAGGCCCGGTCAGGTTCGCCAGCCGCTCGCTGTCCTCGGGCGAGAGCACGAAATCCCGCAGCGGGGCCTTGCTCATGCCGTCATCGTCTCGACGGTGATGACCTCGCCGCGCAGCGAGTTGGTGCGCGCTTCGGTGATGCGCACGTCCACGAACTGGCCCACCAGCCGCGCCGCACCGGCGAAGTTCACGTTGCGCATGTTCTCGGTCTTGCCGGTCAACTCGGCGGCGTCGCGGGCGCTGGGGCCCTGCACCAGGATGCGCTGCA
>JANORD010000133.1:0-3253 GCA_031415095.1 Lysobacteraceae bacterium | reverse complement strand
CCGCGACACCGAGGTCATGGTTTCCAAGGCACTGGGGGCACCGCCGCGCGCGCCGCGGCGCACTGCCGCCGGCCAGTTCTTCGGCGTCGCTACCGACGCGCGGGCCTGGACCGCGCTGTTCTACATGCTGCTGTCGCTGGCCACCGGTATTGTCTATTTCACGGTGGTGGTGACCGGCTTGAGCATGTCGCTGGGCCTGGCGCTGCTGATCGTGGGCATCCCGTTCGCCATCCTGTTCGTCGGCCTGGTGCGCCTGCTGGCGCTGGTGGAGGGCCGCATGGTGGAAGTGATGCTGGGCGAACGCATGCCGCGCCGGCCGCTGTACGCCGAACGCGGGCTGCCGCTGCTTACGCGCATAGGCAACATGTTCACCGATCCGCGCACCTGGTCCACCATGCTCTACATGGGCCTGATGCTGCCGCTGGGTATCGTCTATTTCACCGTCGCGGTGGCCGGATTGAGCCTGTCGCTGGGCCTGATCTTCGGCGCCATCGCCGGGCTGCTGCACGGCGTTGGCATGCCAGGCTCGGCGGACTACCTGCAGTTCGGACCGTTCGATCCCAGCCTGTGGCAGGTGCCGCTGGTGTTGGCGCTGGGCGTGCTGGGTCTGTTCGTCACCCTGCATCTGGCGCGGGGTATCGGCCAACTGCACGGGGCGCTGGCCAAGCAACTGCTGGTGAAGACTGCCCAGCATTCCTGAACTGGCGGAGGCAGGCCGCGGCGCGTCCTGCCTCCTGTTTAACGCCAGGAGCACGGTGGCGATGACGCCCCAGAGGCCCTGGATCACCAGCCCAAGCAGCGCCAGCATGCCGATCAGGAAGCCGGGCCCGCGGTTGCCAGCCGGGTTGGAGTAGGCCACCGCGTACCAGATGCGCCCCACCAGCCACGCCGCACCCAAGCCAGCGGTGAGGCGGATGTCGCCAAAATGGGACGCGGCCCAGAGCGCGGGCAGGAACATCAGCGTGGCTTCCAGCGTGTTCATCTGCACGCGGAACGCGCGCTCGAAGCCTTCCGGTCCAGTGGTGGCTGGCGCCTTCACGCCGTACTTGCCGCGTGCGCGCCCGACCATGAAGGTGGTTGACGCCATCAGCAGGACGGTGAGCAGGGTGATCAGGGCGATGGCAACGTGCATGGGTGGTACTCGCGGGAAGTGGAAGACGGCACTGTAACCGACGCGCCCGTGCCGCTGGCACCGCCGCGGTCCAGCGGTGGCTTTCCGGTATCTTGGCGGGGTCTGTCCCGGAGTCCGTCCATGTCCGATCCCCTGGCCCAGCCGTTTGTACTCCCCTGCGGCGCGGTGCTGCCCAATCGCCTGTGCAAGGCGGCCATGACCGAAGGCCTGGGCGACCACCAGCTGCGCGCCACCGATCGGCATGTTCGGCTGTACCGCGCCTGGGGCGACGGCGGCGTGGGCCTCCAGATCACCGGCAACGTGATGATTGATCGCAACGTGCTGGAGCGCCCGGGCAACGTGGCCATCGATCCGCGCCATACACCCAGCGTGGATGCCGAGGCGCGCGCGCGCCTGAAAGCTTGGTCGGCCGCGGGCACGGCGGGCGGTGGCGCGCTTTGGATGCAGATTTCGCACGCCGGCCGGCAGTCGCCGCGCTACGTCACGCGCCAGCCGGTGGGACCTTCGGAAGTGCAGCTGCAGCTGATGGGTAACTATGCCAAGCCACGCGCCCTGCGCGAGGATGAGATCCTGGAGCTCGTGCAGCGCTTCGCCCAAGTGGCGGTGATTGCCCGGGAAACCGGCTTCACCGGCGTGCAGGTTCACGGTGCGCACGGCTACCTGCTAAGCAGCTTCCTTTCACCCGTTACCAACCAGCGCACGGATGCCTGGGGCGGTTCGCTGGCCAATCGTGCACGCTTCCTGCTGGAAACCGTGCGCGCGGTTCGCACGGCGGTGGGCGCCGACTTCCCGGTGGCGGTGAAACTCAACTCCGACGATTTCCGAAAGGGCGGCTTCAGCCACGCCGATTGCCTGGGCGTAGTGCAGCTGCTCAACGGCGAGCGCATCGACCTGCTGGAGATTTCCGGCGGCAACTACGAGCAGCCGCGCCTGCTGGGCATGGGCGGGCGCGACCAGGATGCGGTGCAGGTTCGCCCCAGCACCAAGGTGCGCGAAGCCTATTTCCTGGAGTACGCCGGCGCTATTCGCAAAGTGGCGACCATGCCGATGATGGTGACCGGCGGCTTCCGCACGCGCGCGGGCATGGAGGCGGCGCTGGCCAGCGGTGACACCGACCTGATCGGCATCGCCCGGCCGTTCTGCACCCATGTGGACGTGGCCCGGCGGCTGCTGGCGGGCGAAATCAGCGAGCTGCCCGCATTCGAACACCAGCTGCACCTGCGGCCGCACGGCCGTCTGTCGCCGGCCAGCCCTTGGCTGCTGGGCAAGATGCTGAACGTGCTGGGCGCCCAGGGCTGGTACTACCAACAGATGGACCGCCTGGCGGATGGGCGCACGCCCGACCTGCAGCGCGGCATGCTGCGCTCGTTCGTGCGCTACTGGTGGAACGACCTGAGCAAGGCCGTGCAGATAAAACGCTAGGAGGCCCCGATGCAAACGCCTGACCCGATGCACGGCATCGAGCCGCAGTCCGATGATGCCGTGATCGCGGCCACCCGCGACTGGCTGGAAAAAGCGGTGATCGGGCTGAACCTGTGCCCGTTTGCCAAGGCGGTGCACGTGAAGCGCCAGATCCGCTACGTGGTCAGCCATGCCGACACCGAGGAGGCGCTGATCGAGGACCTGCTGCACGAGCTGCAGCTGCTGGCCGCGGCCGATCCGGGCGACATCGAGACGACGCTGCTGGTGCATCCGCGCGTGCTCGCCGATTTCCTGGACTACAACGATTTCCTGGACATCGCCGATGCCGCGGTGGATGAGCTCGATTTGGACGGCGTGCTGCAGGTGGCCAGCTTCCACCCGCAGTACCAGTTTGCCGACAGCCATCCCGACGACATGGGCAACTTTAGCAACCGCGCGCCGTTCCCCACCCTGCACCTGCTGCGCGAGGACAGCGTGGACAGGGCGGTGGCGGCGTTTCCGGAGGCGGACCGGATTTACGAGACGAACATCCAGACGCTGGAGCGGCTGGGGCCGGCGGGGTGGGCGGCGCTGTTTGCCAAGTGATGTGGCGGCAATCGGGACTGAAGTCCCTCCCACAATTCCAGCGGCTGTAGGAGGGACTTCAGTCCCGATGCTTTTTAAAAACCCTCAGCCGGCAAGGACATCAGCGTCCCCGCG
>JANORD010000132.1:0-10382 GCA_031415095.1 Lysobacteraceae bacterium | reverse complement strand
CCTCGCCGGCCACCATCAGCTTGCCCACCAGGATCGATCCCACGGCCACGTGCGAACGCCGGTCCACGTCGGCGCCCACTGCTTCGATGGCCAAGAAGATGTCCTGCATGCGCCCGGCCACGGTGATCTCGTCCACCGGGTGCACGATCTCGCCGTTCTCCACCCAGAAGCCGGCAGCGCCGCGCGAATAGTCGCCCGTAACCGTGTTGGCGCCCTGCCCCATCAACTCGGTCACCAGCAGCCCGCGGCCCATGTCGCGCAGCATCTCGTCCATGCCGTGGGCGTTGGCGCTGGCCTGCAGGTTGTGCACGCCGCCGGCATTGCCGGTGCTTTGCAGCCCCAGCTTGCGCGCCGAGTAGCTGCCCAGCAGGTAGCGCGAAAGCACGCCGTCACGCACCAGGTCCGAATCCACCGTGGCCACGCCTTCGGCGTCATAGCCGCCCGAGCGCAGGCCGCGCGGCAGGTGCGGGCGCTCCACCAGCGAGAACCACGGCGGCAGGATCTGCTTGCCGGCATGGTCGAGCAGGAAGCTCGCCTTGCGATAAAGCGCGCCGCCGGAGATGGCTCCCAGCAAATGCCCCACCAGGCTGCGGGCCATTTCCGGCGCGAACAGGACCGGGTAGTGGCCGGTCTTGATGGGCCTAGGATTGAGCCGCGCCACCGTGCGCTCGGCTGCGCGCCTGCCCACGTGAGTGGGCGACTCCAGGTCGTCGGGCGACAGCGCACTCGTGTACCAGTAGTCACGCTGCATGGCATCGCCGCTGCCGGCAATTAGGGTGGCGCTGAGGGAATGGCTGGTGCTGCGCTCGGCGCCGACGAAGCCGTGGCTGTTGGCGTACACCGACAGGCTTTCACCGCTGTTGGCACCGGCGCCGTCTGAGTTTGCGATGCGCGGATCGGCGGAGCGACCGACGGCTTCGGCTTCCAGCGCCAGCGCGATGGCGCGGTCGGCGTCCAGCGCCCACGGGTGCCAAGCGTCGAACTCGCGCAGGTCGGTGGACATGCGCTGCGCGTCGGCCAAGCCAGCGGCGGGGTCGGCCTCGGTGTGCCGGGCGATGGCGCAAGCCTGGCGCACCGTCGCGTCCAGGCTGCCGGCCTGCAGGTCGGCGGTGCTGGCGCTGCCCTTGCGCTGGCCGAAGTATACGGTGACGCCGACGCCGCGGTCGCGGGTGCGCTCCACCGTTTCCACTTCGCCCAGGCGCACGTTCACCGCTAGACCCAGGTCCTCGTTCAGGGCCACCTCGGCCTGGCTGGCACCCAGCGCGGCGCACTGCGCCAGCACCTCGCGGGCAAGGCCAGAAAGCCGGTCCAGCCGGGCCAGGGAATCGTCGGAAGCTGCGGCGAGGGGGTTCATGGGCGTATCCTTTCGCTCCGGAACGGCGGTGGACGATGCACAGCGACGATCAGCTTGATGACGAGGAAGACTTCGGCCCCAGCCGCAGCGACCAGCGCCGCGAGGCGCTGGGCGTGTTCGAGCTGGCGCTGCGGCTGATGGAGTTGGGCGACGCCCGCATCGGGCAGATCCCGATGGACGAGACGCTGCGCGACCTGGTGCTGGCCTCCAAGAAGATCACCGCCCAGATCGCCCGCAAGCGGCAGGCGCAGTACCTGGCCAAGATCCTGCGGCGCGAGGAGGACGACGCCCTGCAGGCCATCCGCGCCGCGCTGGACCACGACAAGGTGGACGGCCGGCGCGAAGCCGCCGCCCTGCACAAAGTGGAGTACTGGCGCGACCGCCTGGTGCGGCTGGGCGACGACGCGCTGGGCGAACTGCTGCTGGAGCATCCGCAGGCCGACCGCCAGCACCTGCGCCAGCTGGCGCGCAACGCGCAGCAGGAAAAACTGCGCAACAAGCCGCCGCACGCTTCGCGCGAACTGTTCCGCGAGTTGCGCGACCTGCTGACCGACGCGCCCGCCACCGATGACGCCGAGATCGACGCCCAAAACGCGCCGGAGCCCGGCTTCCGAGACCGCGACTGAGCCGCTCAAGCGCGGGTGCCGCCGACAGTCATTGCATCAATCCTTAGCGTGGGCTGGCCCACGCCCACTGGCACGCTCTGGCCATCCTTGCCGCAGATGCCGACGCCGGCATCCAGCGCCAGGACGTGGCCCACCATGCTCACGCGGGTCATGGTTTCAGGGCCGTTGCCGATCAGGGTGGCGCCCTTCACCGGCCGGGTGAGCTTGCCGTCTTCGATCAGGTAGGCCTCGCTGGCCGAGAAAACGAACTTGCCGCTGGTGATATCCACTTGGCCGCCGCCGAAGTTGGGCGCGTAGAGCCCCTTCTTCACCGAGGCGATGATCTCGGCCGGATCGTAGTGGCCGGCCAGCATGTAGGTGTTGGTCATGCGCGGCATCGGCAGGTGCGCAAAGCTTTCGCGGCGGCCGTTGCCGGTGGGTGCGACGCCCATCAGGCGCGCGTTCAAGGTGTCCTGCAGGTAGCCGCGCAGGATGCCGTCTTCGATCAGCGTGGTGCACTGGGTCGGCGTGCCCTCGTCGTCGATGTTGAGCGAACCGCGGCGTGCGGCCAGGGTGCCGTCGTCCACGATGGTGACGCCCGGTGCCGCCACGCGCTCGCCGATGCGGCCGGCGTACACCGAGGTGCCCTTGCGGTTGAAATCGCCCTCCAGCCCGTGGCCCACCGCTTCGTGCAGCAGCACGCCGGGCCAGCCTGGGCCCAGCACCACCGGCAGCGTGCCAGCCGGGGCCTCCACGGCCTCCAGGTTCACCAGCGCCTGGCGCAGCGCTTCGCGCGCCACGCCTTCGGGCCGACCATCGGCAAATAGTTCAGCGTAGGAATAGCGGCCGCCGGCGCCGGAATAACCCTGCTCGCGGCGGCCATCCTGCTCCACGATCACCTGCACGTTGAAGCGCACCAGCGGCCGCACGTCCGAGGCCACGCGGCCGTCGCTGCTGGCCACCAGCACCGTGTCCACGCCACCGGCCAGGCTGACGATGACCTGGCGCACCCGCGGATCGGCCGCGCGCAGCCACTGGTCCACGGCGCGCAGGGCCTGGATCTTGCCCTCGGTGTCCATGCCGTCCACCGGGTCCAGCGGCGCGTAGAGCGCGCGGCCTGGCACCACGATGCGCTGGCCAACGCTGGCCTGCTGGCCGCTGCGGCTGATCGCGCGCGCGGCGGCGGCGGATTCAACCAATGCGTCGGCGCGAATGTCGTCGGAGTAGGCAAAGCCGGTTTTTTCGCCGCTCACCGCGCGCACGCCCACGCCCTGCTCGATCGAATGCGAGCCGTCCTTGACGATGCCGTCTTCCAGCGTCCAGCCCTCGCGCCGGCTGTGCTGAAAATACAGGTCGCCGTAGTCCACGCCCGGGCCCATCAGCTTGCCGAAGGCAGCGTCCAGGCTTTCGAGGCCCAGTCCACCGGGAGTGAGCAGGCGCGATTGCGCCAGGGTGAGGGAATCGCTCATGCGTCTGCTTCAAAGAGTACGGGGCCAGCCTGACAGACGCGGCCGCGCGGGGCGTGATTCAAGCCAGTTGCTTGGCCGCGAGCGCCCCTCAAGGCGAGCGCACCGGCCTGGGCGCAGCCGGCGGCAGCGGCGGCGGCCCGCGCTCCACGATTTCCATTTTCGGCGTTTTCCACGGGCCCGTGACCTCGTAAACGGTGCGTCCGGCCTGCTTGAGCGGCTGCTGCAGCACCGCCTGCGCCACCGCGCCCACGGCCGCCCCCACCGGGCCGCCGGCAATGGCACCGATCGCCGGCAGCACGCCCCCGGTCTTGGGCAGCACTTCGATGCGCTGGTTGTATTCCTGCGTACGCAGGTTGGTCTCGCCGGACACCCGGATTTCCGCCGACGGCCCGTCGATGCGCAGCAGGTCGGTACTGGCGCGGCCATCGGCGAAAACAAATTCACCGCTCATGGTGTTGAAGCCAAAACCCTTCTGGAAGAAATCGCTGAAATCCAGGCTGAGCCGGCGCGGGATCTCGGCCAGGCTGATCAGGCCCAGCACGCGCCCGCCACCGCCGGGCTCCACCTCCAGCAGTTGGCCCTCGCCCACGTCGGCCTTCAGACGGCCGTTGAAACGCGCCAGCGCGAAGGCCCCCGGTGAGCCGGGCCATTGCCCATCGAGCTGGCCCTGGGTGGGGCCTTCGGACACCATGCCGGCCAAGCCGAACGCGGTGAGCAGTTCGCCCAGGCTGGCCGCGGTGTAGTTCACCGTAAAGCGCGACTGGCTGGAGCGTTCATCCACGCGCAGCCAGCTGCCGCTGGCGGAGAGCTGCAGGCGCGGCGACTGCGTATCGAAGCGCTCCACGCGCAGGCCCAGCGGCACCGGCCGCGCCTGCAGCTCCGCCTGGCCCAGCGCCAGCGCCCCCAGCCTCAGGTCTTTCACCGAAAAACGCAGCGGCGGCAAGCCGGCCGGGTCGCGGCTGATGCCGGCCTCGGCGTCGGCCAGCGCCGCCGGCGTGGGCGGCACTTGCTCGGGCCAGTGCAGGCGTTCGAACTCGCCCTGCACGCCCTGCGCCAAGGGGATGGCGATGTCCAGGCTGCCGGCGATGGCAGGCCCGTCTAGCTGCACGCGCGTGCGCGTGGGCTCACGCTGCAGCTGCACCCGCGTATCGGGGAAGTTGGAATCCAGCAGGTCCAGCGCCGCCACGCGCACGTCCACTTCGCTCAGGCCGCCGGCGCCCTCGCCCTTGGCGGCGAACGCGATCCAGCCGGCGGCGTCCAGCTGCGCCGCGGTACCCCGCACCACCAGGCCCTGCGTGGGCAGCGCCAAGGCGGGTCCGGCACCCAGTTGGATCAATCCGGTCATGGCATCGTCGGCGCCGATGCGGCCACGCAGGCGCATCACCTCTCCCAGGCGCAGCGTCACTTCACCGCCGCGCGCCGGCAGCGGTGCCTCCAGATGCAGCGGCATCGCGTCGGCCTTTGGCTTGGCCAGCGGCGCCGGCAGGACGATGGCGGTGCCCACCAGGTCCGAGTCCACGGTGAGCTGCGCCGGCGGCGCCGGGCCGTCGGCCGCGGCTTTGGGTATGTCCACGTTCACCGTCCAAGCGCTGCTGCCCTCCAGCGCGCTCTTGATCCACTCCAGCGGCGGATGCCGATCAAGCAGCACCTGGCCCGGGAAACGACCTTCCAGCGTGGCGCGCGCCGCCAGCGCGGGGCTCGCCGTGTAAGTCTCACCCACCTGCAGCGAAAACCGCGCGGACTGGCCTTCGAATTTCACCGCCAAGTCCTCGGCCGCGAAGCCCTGGTCGCTGTAGCGCGTGCGGCCAGTGACCTCGGTGAAGTCCAGGTCCCAGCGCGGGTCCGACAGCCGGGCGTTCGCCAGATCCAGCGTGCCCTCGATCCGGCGTCCGCCCAAGCGTGCGGCCAGCGGCAGGTCCATGGCCAAGGTCACGGTGGCCGGGCCGCGCACCTTGGCGCTGCGCAGATGCTCGCCAAAGCGCTCCATCAGCGGGCTGGCCAGCATCAGCGCCTGCAGCGACTCACCGTTGGCGGGCGTGTCCACGTCCAGGCGAAGTCGCGGCTCCCTGAAATCCGCAATCGCGCCGGTGACGCGGCGCACGCGGTTGCCCTGGATCATGCCCTCGCCCTCCAGGCTCATGCCGGGGCCATCAAACGCCACGTCCAACTCCAGCGCTTCGGCGGCCGGCCACTTGGGGTTGAACGCCACCCGCCCGCCGCGCAGCCGGGCGCGGCCATCAAAGCGACCTTGGCCACTGCGGAAGGGCCAGTCGTCCAGATCGCCGGCCAGGGTGGCCCGGCCGTCTTCAACAAGGCCTTGCTCCAGCGCCGTGTCCAGCCACTGGATGGTGGCAGGCGGCATCTTGCCCACGATCCAGAAGAACTTGGCGGCGCGCACCGTGGACGGATCCACCGCCGCCGCAATGTCCACGCGCGGACGGCTGCCGTCGCCCTGGAACTGCAGCTCGCCGCGCAGGCGGGCGCCAAATTCGTCGCCGCGGATGCGCAGGCCACTCGCACCCAAGGTCCACTGGGCGCCACTGCGCCACCAGCCAAGCGTGCCGCCCAGGCGCAGGTCCAGGGGCTGCCGCAGCAGCGCCCACTCCAGACGCGTGTCGGCGTCGGCCAGGCGCAGCACCCCGCCGTCCTGGTCGAACGCGGCCGTGCCCGACACGCCCTGCAGGCCGGGACTCTTGCCACGCGCGCCCCAGCCCACTTGCGCAAGACCCGCCGAACCCGACCATTCGCCGTCGCGGCCCTGCACCCGCACGTGGCGAAGCACGCCATCCGGCGCGGCCTCGTGCAGCCAGCGGCGCAGTCCCAGCGGCAATTTCGGACTCAAGGTCGCCAGCGCGTGCGCCGCCGCCAGGTCCATTTGCGGCGCCTGCAGCGCGTACTGCTGGCCACCGGCCAGCCAGAGGCCATCGAAGCTGCGCGGCTCGCGCCGGCCGCGCTCGTGGAAATTCAACTCCGGCGCGTGCAGCTGCCAGCCGTTGGCGTCCACCTGCCAGCGCGCCAGCAGGGTGGCGCGCTCGTAGCCGACGCGCGGCGCCGTCTGCTGGCCGGTCTCGTCCGCCAGCCACTTGCCGCGGGCCCTGAGCACCAACGGCGATAGATCGGCGCGACTGCGCACGTCGGTGACCCGCTGGGTTTCAATCCGCGCCCAGAGATCAAGATTGCCGCTGCCTGAAATCACCACGCCGGTGTCGGCCAGCAGCGGCGACCAGTCGTCCAGGCGCAGTTCCTCGCCGCCCGCCCAGAGTTCGCCCGACCAGTCCGCGCGCGCCAGGTCCGCCACCGCGGCCATCGGCCGGCCGCGCAGCTGGGCCCAGGCGCGCACGCCCACGCGCAGCTGGTTGCCGCTTACACGCAGGCGCATGTCAACGCGCGGCAGCTGCAGCGCGCGCGTGAGCGCCGGCGAACGCACCGTCAGCCGGGCGCGCTCGATCTGCAGTTCGCCCAAGGCCTGCAGCGTGTCCAGCGGATCCACGCCGGGCTGCACCTCGAATGGCAGCCCCACCAAGGCCCAGCGGCCGTCGTCGCCCTGCGCGAGCAGCAGCGAGAGGTCCCGCACCTTGAGTTCGGTCAACGGCTCGCCCGGCAGCAGACCCGAGTACACGGCCACCAACAATTCGGCATGGCCGATGTCCAGGCGGCTATCGCCAGCGCCAATCTGCAGGTCGTCAAAGGTGAAGAGTGGCCCGCGCCGCGTCCACTCGCCGTGGGCGTGGCTGAAGGCAACCGGCTGGCCCATGCGCTCGGCCAACCAGCGCGCCACCTTGTCGGGGTGCTGGTCCACCAGCGGCAGCATGCGGTTGAGCACGCTCACCGCCAGCGCCGCCAGGATCAGCGCCGAAAGCAGCCCGTAGCCCAGGATGCGTCGGGCATGGCGGATCCGGCGGCGCAGCGCGCTGGACATGCGTGGGCCTAGAGCAGGACCACGTCGTACTGCTCCTGCGCATACTGCTCATCGGGCTGGAAGCGGATGGACTTGCCCAGGAATTCCTCCAGCTCCGCCACCGCCGCGGACTCTTCCTCGGTGATCTTGCCCACCACCTTGGGCGACGCGATCACCAGCAGCTGCGTGGCCTCGAACTGACGCACCGCGCGGGTGATCTCGCGGAAAATTTCATAGGTCAAGGTTTCGGCGGTCTTGAGCGTGCCGCGGCCGCCGCATTCGTGGCAGGGCTCGCACAGCTGGCGCTCCAGGCTTTCGGTGGTGCGCTTGCGGGTCATCTCCACCAGACCCAGCGGCGAGAACTCATACACCGACGTGCGTGCGTGGTCGTGGGCCAGGCCTTTTTCCAACGTGCGCAGCACCTGGCGCTTGTGCTCGTCGTCGGTCATGTCGATGAAGTCGATGATGATGATGCCGCCCAGGTTGCGCAGCCGCAGCTGGCGCGCCACTGCCTGCGCAGCCTCGAGGTTGGTGCGATACACCGTCTCCTCCAGGTTGCGCTGGCCCAGGAACGAGCCGGTGTTCACGTCCACGGTGGCCATGGCTTCGGTCTGGTCAATGATCAGGTGCCCGCCCGACTTCAGCGGCACCTGCTTCTGCATGGCGCGCAATATCTCGTCCTCCACGCCGTAGAGGTCGAAGATGGGGCGTTCGCCGGCGTAATGCTCGATGCGCTCGGCCAGTTCGGGCATGAACTGGCGCGCGAAGTCGGTGACGCGCTCGTAGGCTTCGCGCGAATCCACCCGCACCTTGTCCACTTCCTTGCGCATCAGGTCGCGCACCGCGCGCAGCGGAAGGGCCAGGTCCTCGTAAATGCGCTGGCCGACCTTGGTGCTGGCACTGGCCAAGCCAATGGCTTCCCACACTCGGCGCAAATACGCCACGTCTTCGGCAAGCGCCTCGTCGGGCTGGCCCTCGGCGTTGGTGCGCACGATGTAGCCCTGGCCCGATCCGTTGGCCAGGCTGGCCATGAGCACCTTGAGCCGCGCCCGTTCGGTTTCGTCCTCGATGCGCGCCGAGACGCCCAGCACGCGCGAGTGCGGCAGGAACACCAGGTACCGCGACGGTATTGAAATCTGGGTGGTCAGGCGCGCGCCCTTGCCGCCGATCGGGTCCTTCACCACCTGCACCACGATTTCCTGGCCCTCATGCACCAGGGAATTGATGCTGGGCGTGGGGCCCGGCGCCACCGGGGCCGCCTCCTCACCTTCGCCCGGCTGGTTCAGCGGCAGCTTGAGGATGTCCGAAGCGTGCAGGAACGCGGCGCGGTCGAGCCCGATTTCCACGAACGCCGCCTGCATGCCCGGCATCACCCGCTGCACCCGGCCCTTGTAGATGTTGCCCACCACGCCGCGACGCGATGCGCGCTCGATGTGCAGCTCCTGCAGCATGCCGTTTTCCACCACCGCTACGCGGGTTTCGCGCGGGGTGACGTTGATCAAAATTTCTTCGGACACATCGGTCTCCGCTTCAATGGAATAGGCCGAAATGGCGCAGCAGCTGCGCGGTTTCGTGCAGCGGCAGCCCCATCACGCCCGAGTGACTGCCGGAAAGGTGGCCCACGAAGGCCGCGGCGCGGCCCTGGATGGCGTAGGCGCCGGCCTTGCCGAAGCACTCGCCGGTGGCGACGTAGGCATTGATGTGTTCGGGCGCCAGCGCTGCGAAGCGCACTTCGGTGAGGCTGGTGGCGCGCTGTTCCTGGCCGGCGTCAAGCAGCCAGACGGTGGAAATGACGCGATGGCTGCGGCCCGAGAGCGCGCTGAGCATGCGCACGGCGTCGGCGGCATCGGCGGGCTTGCCGAACACCTCGTCATCGAGCACCACTTCGGTATCTGCGCCCAGCACCACCGCGCCCGGATTGCCCACGACGGCCAGCAGCCCAGCGCCGGCCTTCTCGCGCGCTACGCGGCTTACGTAAGCCTCGGCCGGCTCGCCGGGAATCCGCTGCTCCGGGACATCCACGTCCAGCAGCCCAAACTGCACGCCCAACTGGGCCAGCAGTTCACGGCGACGGGGCGATTGCGAGGCGAGATAAAGCATCCGTGAAGCATAGCCGCTGCGGCGGGCGACCGGCGGCCGGCCGTGCTTGGCGGCGGGTGCGGATTCAGGCCCGATGGTAGGGATGGTTGGCCAGCAGGCTGGCGGCGCGATAGAGCTGCTCGGCCAAAACCAGCCGCACCAGCATGTGCGGCAGCGTCAGCGGTCCCAGCGACCAACGCTCGCTAGCGGAGTCCAGGACCTCGGGGGCATGGCCCTCGGGACCACCGATCAAGAAGGCCAGGTCGCGCCCCTGCTGGCGCCAGTGCTCCATGCGCTGCGCGAGTTGCTCGGAAGTCCAGGCCTTGCCGCGGCCATCCAGCGCCACCGCGTGCAGGTCGCGCGGTACGGCAGCCAGCACGCGGCTGCCTTCGTCGGCCATCGCGCGCGCGGCGTCGCGGCCCTTGCCCCGTAGCCCCGGCGCCACTTCAATCAATTCAAGCGGAAGCCAGTGCGACAGCCGCTTCTGGTATTCCGAAAATCCCGCCGCCACCCACTCCGGCGCCCGTTCCCCTACCGCGACGACCCGGCCCTTCACTCCACGACGTCGTCAGAGTGAGTTCCGGAGCTCACTCTGAGGCCGTTTCCGGGGGTTGGTCGCCGACGGTCCAGAGGCGCTCGAGGGCGTAGAACTCGCGGACGCGGGGGAGCATGACGTGGACGATGACGTCGCCCAGGTCCACCAGAACCCATTCGGCTTCGCGTTCGCCTTCGACGCCCAGCGGCATCACGCCGCATTTCTTGGCGAAGCGCACCACTTCATCGGCCACTGATTTCACGTGCCGCGTGGACGTGCCGGACACCACCACCAGGTAGTCGGCGATGCTGGTCTTGCCGCGCACGTCGATCTCGACCGCGTCCTTGGCCTTCATTTCCTCCAGCGCCAGGTGCACCTGCTTGAGGATGGCCTCCGGCGACGGGGCCGGGTCGGGCATTTTGGTCTTGATGACGTGGGCTTG
>JANORD010000131.1:0-1625 GCA_031415095.1 Lysobacteraceae bacterium | reverse complement strand
GCGGTTGTGGTGCGCCAGGTGGCGCGCGCAGGCCTCGGCCAGCGCCAGGCCGTCGTAGGTGGACGTGCCGCGGCCGATCTCGTCCATCAGCACCAGCGACTGCGCGGTCGCGTGGTGCAGGATGTAGCTGGTTTCGGCCATTTCCACCATGAAGGTGGACTGCCCGCGCGCCAGGTCGTCGCCGGCGCCGATGCGGGTGAGGATGCGGTCGATCGGGCCGACCACCGCGCGCGCCGCCGGCACGAAGCTGCCGATGTGCGCCAGCAGCACGATCAGCGCGTTCTGGCGCATGTAGGTGGACTTGCCGCCCATGTTCGGGCCGGTGATCACCAGCATGCGGCGGTCTTCGTCCAGCACCAGGTCGTTGGGCTCGAACGGCTCGCTGCGCACGGCTTCAACCACCGGGTGGCGGCCGCGCAGGATCTGCAGGCCCGGCGCATCCGACAGCTCCGGCCGCGACCAGCCCAGGGCCAGCGCGCGATCGGCAAATGCCGCCAGCACGTCCAGCTCCGACAGCGCGCCCGCGCAGCGCTTCAGCGCCTCCAGTCGTTCGTTGAGCGCATCCAGCAGCCCTTCCCAGAGGAACTTCTCGCGCGTCAGCGAACGGTCGCGCGCACTGAGCACTTTGTCCTCGAAAGCCTTGAGCTCTTCGGTGATGTAGCGCTCGGCGCCGGTGAGCGTCTGCCGCCGGGTGTAGTGGGTGGGTGCGCGCTCGCTCTGGCCCTTGCTGATTTCGATGTAGTAGCCGTGCACGCGGTTGTAGCCAACCTTGAGCGTGCTGATGCCGGTGGCGGCTTTCTCGCGCAGCTCAAGGTCGAGCAGGAACTGGTCGGCGTGGGTGGACAGCGTGCGCAATTCATCGAGTTCGGCGTCGAAGCCTGCGGCGATGACGCCGCCGTCGCGCAGCAGCGCCGGTGGCTGGGGCAGGATGGCGGTGGCCAGCATCGCCGCGTCGCCAGCGTGTTCGCCCAGTTCCGCCGCCAGCGCGCGCAGCCGCGGCGAATCCAGCGGCGCCAGCTGCTGGCGCAGCGCGGGCAGCATCGCCAGCGCGTCGCGCAGGGTGGACAGGTCGCGCGGGCGCGCCGAGCGCAGCGCCACGCGCGAAAGGATGCGCTCCACGTCGCCCAGGCCGCGGAAACTTTCCCGCAGCGGGGCGTGGGCGTCGGCGTCCAGGAAGGCTTGCACGGCGTGGTGGCGTTCGCCCAGCACGCGGCGGTCGCGCAGCGGCCGGTTCAGCCAGCGGCGCAGCAGGCGCCCGCCCATGGGGCTCACGCTGGCATCAAGCACGCCGAGCAAGGTGTGTTCAATGCGGCCATCGGTGCGGCTGTCGAGTTCCAGGTGGCGGCGGGTGGCGGCATTGATGGCGATGCCGTCATCGGCCGATTCGAAGGCAATGGCGGCGAGGTGGGGCAGGCGCTGCTTCTGGGTTTCCTCCACGTAGGCCAGCAGCGCGCCCGCTGCGCCTACCGCCAGCGGCTTGTCTTCCAGGCCGAAGCCGCTGAGATCGTGCACCGCGAAAAAACGCAGCAAGTGGCGACGGCACGCCTCTGGGTCGAAGCCCCAGGGCGGGCGGCGGCGCAGGCCGGGCAGGGCGCCAACGTGCGCCGGCCAGCCGTCTTCGTCGG
>JANORD010000130.1:0-2478 GCA_031415095.1 Lysobacteraceae bacterium | reverse complement strand
GCAAGAAGCATCGGGACTGAAGTCCCTCCTACAGGGGGGGCTCAGTCTTCGGGGTCGCCCACCAGGCCGAATAGGTCGTGCTCGTCGCTGCCCATGATCCGCACTTCGCAGAAGTCGCCGGGCTTCAGGCCCGCCGCGGCGCCGTCCTGTATCTGCACCAGGCCGTCGATTTCCGGAGCGTCGGCCTTGGATCGGCCAATGGCCAGCTCGCCGTCGATCGTATCCACCAGCACGGTCTGCACGCTGCCGACCTTGCGCTCCAGCTTCTCGGCGCTGATTTCGGCCTGCAGCGCCATGAACCGCGCCAGCCGCTCCTGCTTCACCTCCTCGGGCACCGGATCGGGCAGGCCATTGGCCTTGGCGCCGTCCACCGGGGAGTAAGCGAAGGCACCCACGCGGTCCAGCTCGGCCTGGTCCAGGAAGGACAGCAGCTGCTCGAACTCTTCCTCGGTTTCGCCCGGGAAGCCAACTATGAAAGTGCTGCGGATGGTGATGTCGGGGCAGATTTCGCGCCAGCGCTGGATCCGCTCCAGGGTCTTGTCCACCGCGCCCGGCCGCTTCATCAGCTTGAGGATGCGCGGGCTGGCGTGCTGGAACGGGATGTCGAGGTAGGGCAGCAGCTTGCCCTCGGCCATTAAAGGAATAATGTCGTCCACGTGCGGATACGGATACACGTAATGCAGGCGGGTCCACAGGCCCAGTTCCGCCAGGCCTTCGCACAGGCCCTTCATGCGGGTCTGCCAGGGTTTGCCGCGCCATTCGCGCTCGGCGTACTTCATGTCCACGCCGTAGGCACTGGTGTCCTGGGAGATCACCAGCAGCTCGCGCACGCCGCCCTTGGCCAGTTTCTCGGCCTCGCGCAGCACCTCGTCCACCGGGCGCGACACCAGGTCGCCGCGCATGGACGGGATGATGCAGAAGCTGCAGCGGTGGTTGCAGCCCTCGGAAATCTTAAGGTAGGCGTAGTGCTTGGGCGTGAGCTTGAGGCCGTAGTCGGGCAGCAGGTTCACGAACGGGTCGTGCCGCGGCGGCAGCGCGTCGTGCACCGCGCTCATCACGCTGCCGTAGTCCTGCGGGCCGCTGATGGACAGCACGCCCGGATGGGCGGCGCGGATCTGCTCGGGGCGCTTGCCCAGGCAGCCGGTGACGATCACCTTGCCATTCTCGGCCAGCGCCTCGCCAATCGCGTCCAGGCTTTCGGCCACGGCCGAATCAATGAAGCCGCAGGTATTCACCACCACCACGTCGGCGGCGTCGTAGCTGGGCACGATGTCGTAACCCTCGGCCCTTAGCTGGGTCAGAATGCGTTCTGAGTCTACGAGGGCTTTCGGGCAGCCTAGGCTGACGAAACCGACCTTGGGGTTGCTGGCGGACATGGCGGGCCGGAGGCTGGCAGGGGCGCGGATTATAGCGCTCGCCGGCGGTCGGGCCGGTGTACGCTAGCTCGATTGGACTGCTGGGGGGCGCGCCATGAGTCAGACCATTTCAATCAATACCCGCCACGGCCGCATTTCGGCCTGGCACGCCAAGCCCAAAGTCACGCCGCGCGGTGCGCTGATCGTGGTCCAGGAGATCTTCGGCGTGAACTCGCATATCCGCCAGGTGGCCGACCGCTTCGCCAACTACGGCTACGTCGCTATCGCCCCGGCCCTGTTCGATGTGCTCCACCCGGGAACCGAGCTGGGCTATGACGAGGCCGGCGTGGCCCGCGGCCGCGCCATCACCGAGGAGCTGGGTTTCAACGGTGCGCTGGACGGGGTACGCGGCGCCTTCGACTTCCTCGAAGGTGAGTTCAAGGTCGGCGTGGTCGGGTTTTGCTGGGGCGGCAGTGTGGCGTACTACACCAACACCAAGCTGGGCATCCCGGCGGTGAGCTACTACGGCGGCCGCACCGTGCCGCTGCTGCGCGAACGGCCCAAGGCGCCGCTGATGCTGCACTTCGGCGCCAACGACCCCCTTATCCCGCCCGAGGACGTGGAAAAGCACCGCGAGGCGCTGCCGAACGCCGAAATCCACGTCTGGCCCGACGCCGGCCACGGTTTCAACTGCGACCAGCGCGCCGACTTCAACGCCGAGGCCTCGCAGCAGGCGATGACGCGCACCCTTGCCTTCTTCCAGAAAAACCTGCGGTGAGCGAAGCGCTGGCGCTGGATCCGCGGCTGGCCGCCGATTCGGTACTGGTCGCCGAGGGCCCGCTGTCGCAACTGCGGCTGGTGGACGACGCGCGCTTCCCCTGGCTGGTGCTGGTGCCGCGGGTGCCCGGCGCAGTGGAGTGGATCGACCTGGATGGCTCTGCACAGCGCCTGCTGCTGGCGGAAGTGAATCTGGCCGGTCGCCTGCTGCGCGCGCTGGGGCCGGTGCACAAACTCAACGTGGGCGCGCTGGGCAACGTGGTGCGCCAGCTGCACGTGCACGTGGTGGCGCGCAATCCGGGTGATGCGGCTTGGCCGGGCCCGGTTTGGGGCGCCGGCGTGCGCG
>JANORD010000129.1:0-2175 GCA_031415095.1 Lysobacteraceae bacterium | reverse complement strand
AGACCACAAAAGCGAACAGCAGCAGGAAGAAGCCGGCGCCGAACAGATCCTTCACCGTGTAATACGGGTGGAAAGGAATGCCGTCCTTGGGCTTGCCGGTGTCCTTGTCCTTGATTTTCTTGATGTCCACGCCGTCGGGGTTGTTGGATCCCACCTCGTGCAGCGCCCCCAGGTGCAGCACCACCAGCAGCAGCAGCACCAGCGGCAGCGCGATGACGTGCAGCGCGAAGAACCGGTTGAGGGTGGCGTCGCCCACGACGAAATCGCCGCGGATCCATTCGGTGAGCCCCTCCCCCACGAAGGGTATGAGGCCAAACAAATTGATGATGACCTGCGCGCCCCAGAATGACATCTGGCCCCAGGGCAGCACATAGCCCATGAAGGCTTCGGCCATCAGCACCAGCAGGATCAACACGCCCAGCACCCAGACCAACTCGCGCGGCTTCTGGTAGGAGCCGTAGATGATGCCGCGGAACATGTGCAGGTAGACCACGACGAAGAACAGCGAGGCGCCGGTGCTGTGCATGTAGCGGATCAGCCAGCCCCACTCCACGTCGCGCATGATGTATTCCACCGAAGCGAAGGCCTCGGCCGCGCTGGGCTTGTAATGCATCGTCAGGAAGATGCCGGTGACGATCTGGTTGACCAGCACCAGCATTGCCAGCGAGCCGAAGTAATAGAAGAGATTGAAGTTCTTCGGAGCGTAGTACTCCGAAATGTGCTTCTTGTAGGCCGGCACCAGGCCGGGCGTGCGTTCGTTGACCCAGCCCACGACGGACTCGGCGGTGCGGGTGACGACATTGGCCATTACGCGGCTCCCTCAGGTGCGACGCCTACTATGAGGTGGGTGTCGTCAACGAAGTGATAGGGAGGCACCTGCAGGTTGGACGGTGCCGGCACGCCCTGGAACACGCGGCCGGCCAGGTCGAAGCGCGAGTTGTGGCAGGGGCAATAGAAACCACCCTGCCATTCGCTGTCGAAAGACTGCGGCTGCAGCTCAGGCACGTAGCTGGGCGAGCAGCCAAGGTGGGTGCAGATGCCGACGATAACCGCCAGCTCGGGCTTGATGGAGCGGGCGCCGTTGCGGGCGAACTCCGGGGTCTGGTCGGCGTTGGTGGAGGCTGGATCGCGCAGACGGGCGTCGAGGCCCGGCAGGGCGGCCAGTTGCTCGGGCGTGCGGCGGAAGATCCAGACCGGCTTGCCGCGCCACTGCACGATCATGCGCATGCCCGGCTCCATCTCGATCTGGCCGATGTCCACGTCCACCGGCGCACCGGCCAGGCGGGTGCTGGCGCTGGGCTTCCAACTGCTGATGAATGGCACCGCGGCGGCCGCCACGCCCACCGCGCCAACCACGGCGGTGGTTGCAGTGAGGAAGCGGCGACGGCCTGAATTGACCCCTTCGTTAGCCATCCGGCTCTCCGAAAATGTTGCTAAGTGACTGAAATGCGGGCTGCGCGGCCGCAAGGGCCGGCAAAGACGCGCAATTGTAGCGGAGGGAGCGCGGCAGCGACAACGCCGGCTCAGGGGGCGGACAGCGCCCCGCGGTAACGCTCGGCCAGTTGGCCCACGCGCAGGACATAGCGCTGGGTCTCGGCATAGGGCGGCACGCCACCGTGACGGTCCACGGCGCCCTCGCCGGCGTTGTAGCCGGCCGCGGCCAGGGTCAGGTCCTGGTTGTAGCGCTTGAGCAGCCAGGCCAGGTACTGCACGCCGCCGCGGATGTTCTGCACCGGGTCGTAGACGTCGCTCACCCCGAATCGGCTGGCGGTAGCGGGAATCAGCTGCATCAGCCCCTGGGCGCCGGCGTGGGACACGGCATTTGGCCGGAACGCCGACTCGGCGTGGATGATGGCCCTCACCACCGCCTCCTCCACCCCGAATTCGGCCGCGGCGGCGCGCACCTCGGCCGCGTAGGCATCCAGGTTCAGGCGCACCGCGCTGAAATCGACCCCGGGCAGCAGGCCGCAGGCGTAGCAGGTCTCGACATAGCTGAACAACATCTTGGCGCCGGCATCGCCCCCGGGGCGCACGTTGGTGTAGTGGGTGACGCCGCCGCGTTCGAACTTGTACATCGCGCCCCGGGTGACGCGGGCGCCGCTGGCGGCGGACGCCACCGGCAGCGCCTGCCCGGAAGCCGCCGTGCGGAACTGCACCCGTCCCACGGGCGTGGCG
>JANORD010000128.1:0-15692 GCA_031415095.1 Lysobacteraceae bacterium | reverse complement strand
GGGTTCGACGGCTATCCTACCCCCGGGTTAGAGGAGTGCGCGGATGAGCAGCCAACGCTGGCGACTGGAGGGGCAGGTGGCCTTGGTGACCGGGGCCAGCGTGGGCATTGGCCGCGCCATCGCCGCCGAATTGCTGGGCCTGGGCGCCGACGTGCTACTGGTCGCGCGCGATGCGGTGCAGCTGGAAGCCACGCGGACCGAACTGGAGGAAGAGTTTCCCGATGCCCAGGTGCGTGCCTTCGCCGCCGATGTCGCCGATGCCGAACAGCGCCGGGAAATTTTCGACTGGGTGGAAGACCTGGGCGACGGGCTACAGATCCTGGTGAACAACGCCGGCAGCAACGCCCGGATGCCGGCCATGGACTACGCCGATGCGCAGTGGCGGGAGATCTTCGAGACCAACGTGTTCGCGGCGTTCGAGCTGAGCCGGTTCGCGTTTCCGCTGCTCAGCCAACACGCGGCATCCAGCATCGTCAACGTCGGTTCGGTGTCGGGCCTGGAGCATGTGCGCACCGGTGCGCCCTACGGCATGTCCAAAGCTGCATTGCACCAGATGACCAAGAACCTGGCCTGCGAATGGGCCGAGGACGGCGTGCGGGTGAACGCGGTGGCGCCGTGGTACATCCGCACCCGCCGCACCTCCACGGCGCTGGCCGATGCCGACTACCTGGACGAAGTGATTGCCCGCACGCCGATGGGGCGGGTGGGCGAACCCGAGGAAGTTGCGGCGGCGGTGGCTTTTTTGTGCCTGCCCGCGTCGAGTTACGTCACCGGCGAGTGCATCGCGGTGGACGGCGGGTTCCTGCGCTACGGGTTCTGAGCGCCGCCTCAGCGGCAGCTTTCGCGCACTATCACGTCCAGCCGCCGTACTTCCGAACGGCGGAACGCCGCGGTGTTACTGAACGCGTGCAGTGAGTCCGAGCGCGCGCGCACCAACATGGTCTGGTACTGGCTGCAGGCGCTGTTGTCCGAAAGCCGCACGCACGATTCGGTGACCCATCGGCAGCTGGCGGCACCGATCGGTGAACGCCGCACGTTCCAGCCCAGCACCGACAGCGGTACGCAGCGCGTGTTGGAACGGCCGTCTTCGGTGAAGCGCACGGCGCCGTCGAAATCGGTGCACTGGAACAGCGGCGGCGGCGGAAACCACGGCGCAGGCGGGGCAACGCGCGCCGCGGCCGGGGCGGGCTCGGGTGCGCGGCGCGGTTCCGGTTCGGCGCGGGCCGGCCTTGGCGCGGGATCCTGAGGCCGCAGCATTTGCCGGGTGGTTTCCTTATTGTCGGCGGGGCAGGGCGTGTCGCGCAGGCTCACCTTTCCGGCAGCATCCTGGCACCGGAACACGGTGATCTCCGCCCGGGCCGGGGCCGCGTCGGCGGGGCCGACGCAGATCAGCAAAATGGCTAAGCTGGCTAAACCAAGCGGGCGCATGGCGGGATTCTCCGCCGCCGCCGCCGTCACTTCCAGCCCCGGATTCCGCCCATGCGCCTATTGTTCATCCTGTGCCTACTGTTTGCCCCCGCCGCCCAGTCGGCCATCCCTGCGGCGCCGCCTCGGGCCGAGGGCGAGGGCCCCTATCCGCAGCTGATCCTGCGCGGCGTCACCGTCATCACCGGCACCGGCGCACCGGCCTATGGGCCCGTGGACATCGTGATCGAAGGCGAGCGCATCACCGAGGTACGCATCGTCGGCAGCGCCAATTCCGCCATCGACCCAGCGGGCCGGCCCAAGCTGAAGGCCGGTGGCCGCGAAATGGACCTGACCGGCCACTACGTGATGCCCGGCCTGGTGGACCTGCACGGCCATATCGGCGGCGACGAGCAGGGCGTGACGGCGGACTACGTCTACAAGCTCTGGCTGGGCCACGGCATCACCACCATTCGTGATCCGGGCTGCGGCAACGGCATTGAATGGTGCGCGTCCGAGGCCCGCCGCAGCGCCGCCAACGCCATCACCGCGCCGCGGATTTTCCCGTATGCATTTTTCGGCATGGATCGGGAATCTCCGATCACCACGCCCGAGCAGGCCCGCCAGTGGGTGCGCGAGATGAAGGCCAAGGGCGCGCTGGGCATGAAGTGCTTCGGCTACCGCCCCGACATCCTGGAGGCCACCTTCGACGAGCTGAAGAAACAGGGCATGCGCAGCGCCTGCCACCACGCCCAGCTCGACGTGGCCCGCGTCAACGTGCTCACCACCGCGCGCTGGGGCCTGACCACCATGGAGCACTGGTACGGCCTGCCCGAGGCGCTGTTCGATGGCCAGACCGTGCAGCAGTACCCCGCCGACTACAACTACCTCAATGAGCAGCATCGCTTCGGCGAAGCCGGCCGGCTCTGGGCCCAGGCCAGCGAGAAAGGCAGCCCGCGCTACGAAGCCGTGATCACCGAATTGCTGGCGCTGGATTTCACCCTCGATCCCACCTTCACCATCTACCAGGCCACGCGCGACCTGATGCGCGCGCGCCGCGCCGAGTACCACGACGCCTACACCCACCCGGCGCTGTGGGATTTCTTCACCCCCAACCGCGACAACCACGGCAGTTTCTTCTTCGACTGGGGCAGCGAGGAGGAGGCTGCGTGGAAGGACAATTACCAGCGCTGGATGGCCTTCGTGAACGACTACAAGAATCGCGGCGGCCGGGTCACGGTGGGCAGCGATTCGGGCTACATCTACAAGACCTATGGCTTTGGCACCATCGAGGAGCTGGAGCTGCTGCGCGAAGCCGGCTTCCATCCCCTCGAAGTGCTGCGCGCCGCAACGCTGTCGGGCGCGGAGGCGCTGGGCGCCGCCGATCGCATTGGTTCGATCGAGGCCGGCAAGCTGGCGGACTTGGTGATCCTGGCGGAAAACCCGCTGGCAAACCTCAAGGTGCTCTACGGCACCGGCCACATCCGCCTGGGCCCCGACGGCCAGCCCCATCGCGTGGGCGGGGTGCGCTACACGGTGAAGGGTGGCGTGATTTACGACGCGCCGGCGCTGCTGGCCGACGTGCGCCGCATCGTGGCCGCGGAAAAAGCCAAGCGCGGCATCAGCGTCTATCCGCAGCCGGGCGACTGAGCGCCCGGCTGCGCGTTGCCTCAGCCGCCGATCTTCGACAGCGTCACCGTGCGGCTGACGCCGTCCACGGTGTACTGCAGGGTGGCCGCGGTGGCCGAGGTGAACGTGAGCGTGGCGGTGCCGACGTTGGCATAGCTCACCTGGCCGGCGTTGAAGCTGGTGCCCCAGGTGGGGCCGGAATAGCGGCGTACCGGCCCGGAGTTGATGTCGGCGCCGGTCCAGGTGCCGTCGATCTGGTACCACATGGGCTGGCCGTTGGCGCCGTAGGCATACCAGGTGACGAACAGCACGTTGCCGGGCGCGCCGAACTGGAAGGCGGTGAGGCCCCAGCCCGACTCGCTGGGTACGTACCACAGGCCGCCGCTGTTGCGGGTCGGGCCGGCTGCCGCGGTGCCCGGCGCCAGGTATTGCTGGATGCTGGGATAGGCCACGTCCAGGCGCGAGTACCAGTCGCGGTTGGCGGCGGTGTTCACACTGCCGGAATTGGCGCAGCTGGCCGATCCGCCCCAGAGCCCGCCGCGAAGCGTGTAGCCGTTGGCCGTGCTGGTGAAGAGACCTGAGCCGCTGCTGCCACCCTCGGTGGTGCCGCTGGTCCAGGCCACGAAGTTGACTTGTGCATTGGACGACATCTGTTGGCCCAGGGAGCTCTTTTTCACGTCGCCGCTGGGATGGTGGATGGCCAGCACGCTGGCGGATGCCGCCACCGGTGCGGCGTCCCAGCCGGCGAAAAACGAGCCGTTGGGCGGCGTGCCGTTGAGCCGAAGCAGTGCGGCATCGGTACCAATCGGTGCATTGGGGTCGCTGCCGGCATCGCTGGAATACAGGTACTGCGCGCCGCCCGTCAGCAGCACGTTGGCGGCTACCGCGCCGCTGCCGCAACCGTTGGCTTCATAGCCCCAGTAGGTGTTGAGCGTGCTGGCGACGGCCTGGGTGCTGATGCAGTGGTCGGCGGTGTAGAAGTAGGCCAGCTGGGTCGCCGGCACGGTGTCGTTTAGCAGGGTGCCGGTGCAGGTAAACGTGCCGCCGTCGGTGAAGATCATCCGCGCCACGGCATTCTTGGCATTGACGAAGTTGGTACCCAGGGCGGCGACCCGGCAAGCCGTGTCCACGTTGCAACTTCCCGACTCACCGATCTTGGCCAGGCTGAAACCGCGCTGGCTGTTGGTGACCAGGTGGGAAACCTCGGGCACCGCCAGCTGGATGGCGGCGGTGTCCACGCCCGCAGGTGCGAAGACTTCGATCACCTGGCGCTCGCCATCGGTCACGGGCGTCCAGTACACGCGTCGGTCGCCCGCGAGGCGGGTAGCTTCTTCGCCATCCACGCGCGCGACCACCTTCGTCGGGCTGTCGGAGCCAGCAAAACGCAGCTCCACGCGCGGGTCCAGCCCGTTCACGCGCAGGCCTACGCGCAGCGCCAGCGCGTCCGGGGAGTAGGCCTCGATGCGCGCTACGGCGCCGCCGGCGATGGCTTTCCAGGTCAGCGGCGACAGTGCCGCCAGCGCGTCCTCGGAGGCCAGCCGCGCCAGCCCGATTTGGGTGGGCTTGAGCGTGTCCTGGGCGTTGCGGTTTTCGAGTTCGGCGATCCGCGCCACCGGGAGCTCGCGAAAGGCGATGCGCGACACTTGACCCTCGGAGCCGGCGGGCGCGCGCCAGGCAGGAGCGGCGCTAGTTTTGCCCACCCAGGCGGGCTCGCCCGGGACCGAGGTGATGGCTTGGGCCTGGGCCATGGCGCCGGAAAAAAGCGCGGCCATCAGGGCGCAGCGGGCGAAAAGGAGGGTGTTCATCAGGCGGCTCCGGCCAGTAGGACGGCGCCAGTCTAACCCTCGGCCGGGCCAACGCCGGCGCCGCGTGCGGGCGGCGCCAGCCTTCGTTCAGGCGGTTTTTCGCACGGCTTTCTTCACTGCGGCTGCCGGCGCCTTTACCGCGGCTTTCTTCACGGCCTTTTTGGCGGGGGCCTTGCGGACGGATTTCTTGGCGGTTTTCTTCGCCGCGGTCTTTTTCACGGCAGCCTTTTTCGGGGCCGTCGCCGGCTTGGCCGCTGCGGGCACCGCCGCGGCCTTCTTGGCCGGGGCTTTGCGCACGGCTTTCTTGGCCGGCACCTTCTTGCCGAAACGGCCGCCCTTGCGCACCGGTTTGCCGGCGGCCAGCAGCGCCACGCACTCGTCCTGGGTCAGGCTGGCGGGTTCGCGGTCCTTGGGGATCTTGCCGTTCTTCTCGCCGTCGGTGATGTAAGGGCCGTAGCGGCCATTGAGCACCTGGATCTCGGTGCCTGGGAAAACCTTGATGGTGCGGTTGGCGATCATCTCGATCTTGGCGCGCACGCGTTCCACCGCGTCCTCGAACGAGATCGTGTACGGATCGTCTTCCTTGCCCAGCGAGGCATAGGTATCGCCCAGCTTGACGAAGGGGCCGAAGCGGCCGATGGCCACGGTGACGTCCTTGCCTTCGTGCTGGCCCAGGCTGCGCGGCAGGTTGAACAGCGGCAGCGCATCTTCCAGCGAGATGGTGTGCATGCTGGTACCCGGCCGCAGCGAAGCGAACTTGGGCTTGTCCTCGTCCTCGGCCGTGCCGATCTGCGCGAACGGCCCGTAGCGACCCAAGCGCACCGACACCGGTTTGCCGGACTTCGGGTCCACGCCCAGCACGCGCGAGCCGCTGGCTTCATCCCGGCCCACGGAGTCGCGTTTGAGATCGATGGTTTCCTTGAACGGCTTACAGAAACGCTCGAGCCGCGGCACCCAGGCCGCTTCGCCCGCCGCCACCGAATCGAGCTCGTCCTCGAGCTTGGCGGTGAAGTCGTAGTCCACGTACTGCATGAAGTGGGCGGTGAGGAACTTGGCCACCGCGCGGCCGACGTCACTGGGCCGGAAGCGGCGGTTGTCCAGGTACACGTATTCGCGGTTCTGCAGCACCTGGATGATGCTGGCATACGTGGAAGGACGGCCGATGCCGTACTCCTCCAGCGTCTTCACCAGCGAGGCTTCCGAGAAGCGCGGCGGCGGCTCGGTGAAATGCTGGTCGGTGTGGATGCTGCCCAGTGGGATCGACTGCCCGGTCTTCATCAGCGGCAGCTTGCGGCCCTCGTCGTCCTCTTCCGCGGTCTTGGCGTCCTTGCCTTCTTCGTAGACGGCCAGGAAGCCCGGGTCGATCACCGTGGTGCCGCTGGCGCGGAAGCTGTGGGCGCTGCCCGCAGCCAGCTCCACCGACACGGTGTTCATGGTGGCGGGCACCATTTGCGACGCCACGGTGCGCTTCCACACCAGTTCGTAAAGACGGCGGGCGTCGTCATCCAGGTACTTTGCCACCGACGACGGCGTGCGCAGCGCGGACGTGGGCCGGATGGCCTCGTGCGCTTCCTGGGCGTTCTTGGACTTGGACTTGTACTCGTTGGGCTTGTCGGGCACCGCGCCGGTGCCGAAATCCCGGGCGATCACGTCGCGGATTTCACTCACGGCTTCGGCCGACAAATTCACCGAATCGGTACGCATGTAGCTGATGAGGCCAACGGCGCCCTCGTCGCCGATCGCCACGCCTTCATAGAGTTTTTGCGCCACGCGCATGGTGCGCAAGGTGGTGAAGCCGAGCTTGCGCGCGGCTTCCTGCTGCAGCGTGGACGTGATGAAAGGCGGCGACGGGCGGCGCTTGCGCTCCTTGCTCACCACGTCGGTCACCCGCAGCGCATCGCCAGCGGCCGCCACCAGCCGCGCGCGTGCGGCCTCGGCGGTCTTGGTGTCGGTGATGGTGAACTGCTCGAACTTGGCCCCATCCAGCTTCACCAGCCGGGCCGTGAAGCCCTGCTGCGGGTGGTTGAGCTCGGCCTCCATGGACCAGTACTCGCGCGGCACGAAGGCTTCGATCTCCTCCTCGCGCTCGGTGATCATGCGCAGCGCGGGCGACTGCACCCGGCCGGCCGACAGGCCGCGCTGCAGCTTGCGCCACAGCACCGGCGACAGGTTGAAGCCCACCAGGTAGTCCAGCGCGCGCCGCGCCTGCTGGGCGTCCACCAGGTCGGTGGCCACCTGGCGCGGGTGGTCCACGGCGGCCTTGACGGCCCGCGGCGTGATTTCAGTGAACACCACCCGGTGCAGGGCCTTGCCCTTGAGCAGGCCGCGCTCCTTGAGGATCTCGGAAATGTGCCAGCTGATCGCCTCGCCCTCGCGGTCCGGGTCGGTGGCTAGGTAAATGGTCTGTGCTGCCTTGGCGGATTTGGCGATGGCCTCGACGTGCTTCTCGTTCTTCTCGATCAGCTCGTAGCGCATGGCGAAGCCGTTTTCCGGGTCCACCGCGCCCTCCTTGGGCACCAGGTCGCGGACGTGGCCGTACGAGGCCAGGACGTGGAAGTCCTTGCCCAGGTACTTGTTGATCGTCTTGGCCTTGGCGGGCGATTCGACGATAAGGAGGTTCTTGGCCATGGCCGGGGGATGCTCCGCGGCGCCCGGTTCCGGGACGCCAAGATGGCTCGGCCCGCGGGGGTCGCGGGCCGGGGTTCTTTTTCATTAAGGCACCAGCCCGGCCGGGACTGTCAAGCCGGGCTGACGGGGCCGGGGCCGCCCGCCGCCCGGTCCCGAGGCCGGGGGAAGCCCTAGCGGCAGTCCGCCGGAAGGGTCTGGCGCCGGGCCATTTCGCTGGTGCAGTACCAGCCGCCGTCGCTGTCGCGGCTGAGCCGGATGCGCTCGCCGGCCAGCGCCGGCGAGCCTGCGGCGGCCGACAATTCCAGTTCGATGAAGCACATCCCGGTGTTCGCCTCGCCCAGGCTGAGGGCGGCCACGGCGGGCAGGCTGGGCATGAGCTGCAGCTCGGCGGCGTCGCGCGGGCAGCGGTCGGTGTTGGCGATGAATTCGTCCACCTGGACCTGGATCGCCCGCGCCTGGATTACCGCGGCCAGCACTTTGGAACGGGTCACATAGTCCTGGTAGGCCGGGATCGCGATGGCGGCCAGTATCGCCAGCACCAGTAGGCTGGCCACCGCGATCACCACGGCGGCGATCAGGCAGCCGTTGGAGCGCTTGGCAGGCGCCGGAGCGGCGGCGGGCAGGGGCGGGGGCACGGCCGCGGCGGGTGGGGCGGCCGGCAACTCCAATTCGTCCCGGCACTGGCCCAACGGCGTCCACTGGGCCAAACCCTCTCGCCAGACCAGGCTGTCTTCGTCAATTTGGCCCAAGCCATAGGCCACGCCCACGGCTTCCGCCGTGACCGGGCCTTGGCGGGTTTGCGTTCGGTCAACGTAGTACCACTGGCTCATGCGTATCCCCTGCGGCCGCGATGCATCAATGCACGGCTTCGGGATCGTCCTCGAACATCTGGCTTTCCATCCAGGCGTAGGCCGCTTCCGACCCCGGCTGGTTGAACAGCACCATCAGGACCACCCATTTCAGGTCGTCCACGTCCACCTCGTCCTGGTCCAGGGCCATCACCCGGTCCAGCACCAGCTCGCGCTGGTCGGCATCGATGACGCCGCTGTGCTCCAGGAACATCAGGAAGCCGCGGCAGTCGATGTCCAGGCGGTCGAGCTCAACCTCGGCATAAATCCGCACCGGGGTATTGAGGCGCGGCGAAGCCGCCACGGGACGCTGGCGCGCAAGCTCATCGAGCCAGTCGAAGGCCTTGTTGATTTCGGTGGGGCTGAAGCCGGCCTGGATCAGGCCGTTCTGGAGCGAGTCGCGGTCCCTGACGGCGTCGGGATCGTCGTAGAAGTAGTGTTCAAACAGGTAAAGCAGCACGTCAAGTATGGTTTCTTTCATTACCCTCAGCCTGCGCCATGGGCGCGGTGGGAAGGTCAGGACCGGCGAGAGTAACGACCATTGTCGGCAACCACGCGCCCTTCCAGCTCCATTAAGACCAGCATGGAGGACAGGGCGGCCACCGTCAATCCTGTGCGGACCACCAGGCCATCCATGCCGGTGGGGTCATGGCCCAGCGCCGACCACAGCCGGTTGTGGTCTTCATCCGCCGGCGGCTGTCCCGCGACTGACTGCGCGCTGGTCGTTTCGGGGACTGCCCGAAGCCGGCCGCGCAGGGCTTCGGCCAGGTCGGCGGCGGCCGGCCGCAGGGCGGCCACCACCTCGTCGGAGGATTCCACCAGGGCGGCACCGTCCCGGATCAAGCGGTGGCAGCCCCGCGCCAGCGGGTTGTCCAGCGAGCCGGGCAGGGCGAACACCTCGCGGCCCGCTTCGGCGGCCAGCCGGGCGCTGATCAGGGCGCCCGACTGCAGTGCGGCCTCCACCACCAGGGTGCCCAGCGCTAGGCCGGCGACGATGCGGTTTCGGCTGGGAAAGTGACTGGCAATGGCCGCCGTGCCGGGCGGATGCTCGCTGACCACTGCGCCGTCCCGGGCGATGCGCGCCATCAGCTGCGCGTTGGCGGCCGGGTAGCAGCGGTCCAGGCCGGTGGCCACCACGGCCACGGTGCGGCCGACGGCCAGGGCGCCTTCGTGGGCAGCGGTGTCGATGCCCTCGGCCAGGCCACTGGTGATGGCCCAGCCTGCGCCGGCCAATTCCCGGGCGAACTGGCGCGCCCGCTCGCGGCCGGCTGCGGAGGGGCGGCGGCTGCCCACCATCGCCACCTGGGGGTACCAGAGCAGGTCGGCATCGCCGGCCAGGAACAGCGCCGCCGGCGGCGACGGCGCGCAGCGCAGCAGCGCCGGGTAGTCGGCATCCCGCCAGCCCAGCAGCCGGTGGCCGGGGCGCGCCAGCCAGTCCAGGTCGGCATCCACGCGGCGGGCGTCGGGCGTGCGCAGGGCCATCCGGGTTTCCGCCGGCAGGCCCATGCCGGCGCCGTGCCTGGCCGCCGCCAGCGCGGCGTCGGCGTTTGGATGGGCATCAAGCAGCGCCCGCAGCACCGATTCCGGCGTTCGGGCTCGAATCAGGATGAGCAGGGCGCGGTCTGGATTCACGGCCCCAACAGCATCGCGGCGCCCGAAGGCGCCGCGATGTAGGAAAAGCTTACTCGGTGGCGTCGGGATGTTTCAGCGTGTCACCCGCATGTACCGGGCGGATGCCGTTCATCACAAGCGCGTAGCTGACCTTGTCGAAGGTGCGGAACACCATCAAATGGCCGACGAAATGGTCCGGCAGGTCCACCCGGTTGGAGTTGGCCATCATGTTGTTGCGGTGGGCCACGTTGTTGGGCTTGGCGATGCCGTCCTCCCAGAGGGAGAAGGTATGGCCATTGCGGATGCCGTCGCGGGCGCCGACCGAGATGGCCACCACCAGGTTGGGTCCGGACTGGATACCGTCAGCCACGGCGAGCACGCGAGCGTTCTGGGGAATGCTGTCGGCCGCACGCGGGCTGAAGGTCAGGTCGTAGGGCTGTGCCTCGGAGGGCATCACGCGGTCGCCGATGCGGATTTCCCGGCCTTCCTCGCGCAGCAGGATCACCGCCACGTCGCCGTCTATCCGGAGTACTTCGGCGGTGGCGTGGATCTGCAGCTCATGGCCCAGGGTTTCACCGGTGGCCTCGCCAAAACCGGGGGGGACGCGCCAATGCGTGTGTTCGCGCTGACTGCGGAAAGTCAGGTCCGAACGACCCGGCTTCTCGCGGCGGTTGCCGCCACCAAAGACGTAGGTGGGGCGCGCCAGGTCCACCACCATGCCGGGCGCGGCGCCCTGCAGGTCGCGGACATAGACCAGTTGCCCGGCGGTGCTGCGCAGGCGGTCTTCTTCAAGACCCACCACGTAGGCCAGGGTCCGGGCGTCCTCGACCACGGTGAACTGCTTGAGCAGGGGCTCGATGTCCGACAGCGGGATGGTGTTCACGGCCTCGCCAACGCGCGGGCCTTCGGACGTGATCACCGGCTTGCCGTCGATGTACACCAGGCTGAGCACGTCACCCGGAAAGATAAGGTGCGGGTTCTTCACCTGCGGGTTGGCCTGCCAGATCTCTGGCCACAGCCAAGGCTTGGTCAGGAACCGGCCCGCAATGTCCCAAAGGGTGTCGCCCTTCTGGACCGTGTAGGTGGTGGGATGGTCGCCGCGGAGCTCTGCCGCGATTCCGGCAGTGGCGAGCGTGAGCAACATGGCAGCGGTAACTGCAAGAAGCCGTTTAAGCATGGCGGCTATCCACCTGATTTCCCCGGAGACATGCCAAGACTATAGCCCAAATGCCAAGCCTGAATGCAACCCCGCCGAGGGTATAATGAGTTGCCGGCCCCTTGAGGACCGGTCCCGACTTCCCCATCTCACCGTCCATGGCCAAGCTACCCATCCTTGAATTTCCCGATCCGCGTCTGCGGACCGTCGCCAAACCGGTGGCTCAGGTGGATGACGCCCTGCGCCGCCTGATCGACGATATGTTCGAAACCATGTACGACGCCCCCGGCATCGGCCTGGCTGCAACCCAGGTGGATGTGCACCTGTGTCTGCTTGTATTGGACGTAAGCGAGGACAAGAATCGGCCACTGGTCTTCATCAATCCTGAAGTCCTGGCCTCCGTGGGCAGCCAGGTCTACCAGGAAGGCTGCCTGTCGGTGCCCGGCATCTATGCCGACGTGAAGCGCGCTGACCAGGTGCACGTGCGGGCCCTGGATCGCAACGGCGAGGCCTTCGAAGTGCATGCGGACGGCCTGCTGGCGGTCTGCATCCAGCACGAGATGGATCATCTCCTGGGCAAGGTGTTCGTGGATTACCTGTCGCCGCTCAAGCGCGAGCAGGTGCGCAAGAAGCTGGCCAAGCAGCAGCGCGACTCCGACGCGGCGGCCTGAGATGGCGCTGCGCATCGTCTTTGCCGGCACGCCCGGCTTTGCGGTGCCCTGCCTGCGCGTAGCCGCCGAGCGCGGCGAAGTGGTGGCCGTCTACACCCAGCCCGACCGGCCCGCCGGCCGCGGCCGCCAGCCCGCGGCTTCGCCGGTGAAAGTGGAGGCGCTGGCCCGCAGCCTGCCGGTCTTCCAGCCGGAAAACTTCAAATCCGCGGCCGCGCGCCAAGCGCTGCGGGCGCTGGCGCCCGACCTGCTGGTGGTGGTGGCCTATGGCCTGATCCTGCCCCAGTCGGTGCTGGACATCCCGCGCATGGGTGCTTGGAACGTGCACGCCTCGCTGCTGCCGCGCTGGCGCGGCGCCGCACCGATCCAGCGCGCCATCGAGGCCGGGGATAGCGAAACCGGCGTGTGCCTGATGCAGATGGAAAAGGGCCTGGACACCGGCCCCGTGCTGCTGCAGTTGAGTACGCCAATCCACGCCAACGACACCGGCGGCAGCCTGCACGACCGCTTGGCCGCGCTGGGCGCCGAGGTCCTGGGCGATGGCCTGAAGCTGCTGCGCGCCGGCATCCGGCCGCTGGTGGTGCCGCAGCCCGCGGCAGGCGTTACCTACGCGCACAAATTGGACAAGTCCGAAGCGCGCCTGGACTGGGCGCAGCCCGCCACCGCGCTGGCCAACCGCGTCCGCGCCTTCAATCCATGGCCGGTGGCCGAAGCCGAACTCGCCGGCGAGCGGCTGCGCATCCATGAAGCCAGCGCTATCGCGCTGGCGCACCGCCAGCCGCCCGGCACGGTGCTGGCGACCACCCGCAGCGGCCTGGACGTGGCCTGCGGCGAGGGCGCCCTGCGCCTGCATTCGGTTCAGCGCGAAGGCGGCCGGCCGATGGACATCGCCGCCTATCTCAACGGCCGCCCGGCGCTTAAATCCCCATGAATTCGCCCGCTGGCGCCGCGCTGCGGGCCCGCGCTGCGCGCGTGCTGGTGGCGGTGCTGGGCGAGGGGCGCTCGCTCAAAGCGGTGCTTGCCGGCGTGCTGCCGTCGGTGTTCGACAGCCGCGACCGCGCCCTGCTCGAAGCCATCTGCTTTGGCGCGCTGCGCCACCGCCGCCGCTACGAATTCGCGCTGTCGCAGTGGCTGGCCAAGCCCTTGGCCACGCGCGACTACCCGGTGCACTGCCTGCTGCTGGTCGGCTTGGCGCAACTGGACGCACTGGGCTTGCCGGCGCACGCCGCGGTGGGCGCCACCGCGGAAGCCACGCGCGAACTCGGCCGCCCGCCGCTGGTGGGCCTGGTGAACGCGCTGCTCCGACGCGCCAGCCGCGAGCCGCTGCCTGCCAGCACTGATCCGGCGGTTGCCACCAGCCATCCCGACTGGCTGGTGCAGGCCTTGGCGGCCGATTGGCCGGACGATCTTGAAACCATGCTGGAAACCAACAATCGCCCAGCCCCGATGTGGCTGCGGGTGAATCCCGGCCAGCTCGGCATCGATCGCCTGCTGCGCTCGCTGCGCGAAGACGGATTGGATGCCTCACCAACGCCGCTGCTGCCCAATGCCGCCCGGCTGGAAACGGCGCTGCCGGTGGAACGGCTGCCGTTCTGGCATACCGGCGCGGTGAGCGTGCAGGACGGCGCCGCCCAGCTGGCGGTGCTGGCGCTGGACCCGGGCCCCGATGAGCGCGTGCTCGATGCCTGCGCTGCACCCGGCGGCAAGACCACCCAGATCGCCGAGCGCCTGTTCGGGGGCGAAGGCGAGCTGCTGGCGCTGGATATCGAATCGCGCCGGCTGGAGCGCGTGGTCGAGTACCTCCAGCGCCTCGGCCTGGATTACCCGCGCGTCCAGGTGCAGCTGGCCGATGCCGGCGTGCCGGCATCGTGGTGGGACGGCCGGCCGTTCGACGCCATCCTGCTGGACGCGCCGTGTTCGGCCACCGGCATCATCCGCCGCCAGCCCGACATCAAGTGGCATCGCCGCGCGGCGGATATTCCGGCGCTGGTGGCGCTGCAGGCGCAGCTGCTGGATGCGCTCTGGCCGCTGCTCAAACCCGGCGGCCGGCTGCTTTATGCCACCTGCTCGGTGCTGCGCGATGAGAACGAGCGACAGATAGCGGCCTTCCTCATGCGAACTGCAGATGCTGCAGCCACGCCGCTGGACGAGCGATTCGGCCGCGTGAGCGGTGCCGGCCGTCAGCGCCTGGCCGGCGAAGATGGCATGGATGGATTCTTCTATGCCCTGCTTCACAAGCAGCGCTGACTCCCGCAGCGGTCGGCCGTCGCGGCAATGCTATCTTCCGCCTTGATGACGCCCGCCGATCGCCGCCAAGCCTGGATTTTCTTCGCCATCGCGCTGGCGGTGCTGGGCGCTGGATTCGGCCTTCGCGATCCCTGGCCCGCCGACGAGCCGCGCTTCGTGCTGGTGGCCAAGCAGATGGTGGAAAGCGGCGACTTCCTGTTTCCCCACCGCGGCAGCGAGCTGTATCCCGACAAGCCGCCGCTGTATTTCTGGCTGCTCTCGCTGGCCTACGGCCTGGTGGGCAGCTGGCGCTGGAGTTTCCTGCTGCCGTCGCTGCTGGCGGGGCTGGGGACGCTGGGCCTTACCTACGATCTGGGGCGACGGCTGTGGACGCCGCGCGCCGGGCTGTGGGCGGCGACGGCGGTGCTGGTCAGCTTTCAGTTTGTCTACCAGGCCAAACGCGCGCAGATTGATCCCACCTTGCTGCTGCTGACCACGCTGGCCTTCTATGGCCTGTGCCGGCATTTGCTGCTGGGTCCGCACTGGCGCTGGTTCTGGTTCGGGTGCTTCGCCGCGGGGCTGGGCGTGATCAGCAAGGGCGTGGGCTTCCTGCCCCTGCTGGCGCTGCTGCCGTTCGCGGTGATGGCGCGCATGGGCTGGCGCGGGCTGGCGCCGCTGGGCACTGGCAATGGCTGGCGCTGGGCTGGCGCCGCGCCGGCGTTCCTGGCCGCGATCGCCCTGTGGCTTGTCCCGGTGTTGGCCGTGGGGCTGACCAGCGGCAACCCGGAGCACCAGGCGTACCTGCAGAACATCCTTTTTAAGCAGACCGCCGAACGTTACGTGGATCCTTGGCATCACCACGCGCCGGTCTGGTATTTCCTGGAAGTGGTGGCGCTGTACTGGCTGCCGTTTTCGCTGGCGCTGCCGTGGCTGGTCAAGCCCTGGGCGCAGGCCTGGCGCGAGCGCGACGCCCGCGTCTGGCTGCCGCTGGCGTGGGCGCTGCTGGTGCTGGCGTTCTTCAGCGCCAGCGCCGGCAAGCGCGACATGTACATCCTCCCGGCGCTGCCGGCGCTGGCGCTGGCGGCGGCGCCGTTTCTGGACGGCATTGCGGCGCGCGCAGGATTCCGGCGCGCGGTGTTGGGCTTCGTGCTGGTGCTGTCGGGCGCTCTGCTGGCCGCGGGCTTGGCCGCGCTGTTCGGCAGTCCGGGCTTCGAGACCAAGCTGCTGGCGGAGCGCGGTCTCGGGGCGGAGGCGCGCTGGCTTTGGGTGATGCTGGCCGGAGTAGGCGGGGTCGGGCTGATTGCGGCGGCCGTTGGCCGGCTTCGCGGCGCGCTGGCCGCCTGCGCGCTGACGCTGTCTTTGCTGTGGCTGGGCTACGGCGCCGTAGTGCACCCGGTGCTGGATGAGGAAAATTCGGCGCGCGGCCTGATGCTGCGCGCGCGGGTCCTGGCCGGTGAGGACGTACAAATAGGCTTGGTGGACTGGAAGGAGCAAAACCTGCTGCAGGCGCGCGGCCCGGTCGCGGAGTTCGGTTTCCGGCAGACGCCACAGGAGCAATTCACGCGCGGCCTGGCGTGGCTGCGAGCGGACCCATCCCAGCGTGAGCTGCTGGTGCAGCGCACCGACGCCTTGGCCTGCGTGTCGTTCACTGAATCCGGCGCCACCCGTCGCGTCGGCGTGGCCAACCGCCGGGACTGGTGGCTGCTGGACGCCGACG
>JANORD010000127.1:0-5854 GCA_031415095.1 Lysobacteraceae bacterium | reverse complement strand
GTGGACCGCGTTTTCCGGGTGCTGCAGGCGCTGCACGGCAGCGCGGCGCCGGTGGCGCGGCCGCTGCACCTGTGCCGGGACGAATCGGTGATCGGTTCGATGTTCTACCTGATGGAATTCGTGGACGGCCGCATTTTCTGGGACCCGTCCCTGCCCGACATGGACGCGGCCGGCCGCGGCGACATTTACATCGGCATCATTGACGCGCTCGCCGCCCTGCACACGGTGGATCCGGCCGCGGCGGGGCTGGCCGACTATGGCAAGCCCGGCAGCTATTTCGCGCGCCAGATCAGCCGCTGGACCGAGCAGTACCTGGCCAGTCGGGCGCGCACGATCCCGGCCATGGATACGCTGATCCACGCCCTGCCCGCCCGCTGCCCGGCCGATGACGGCGTGGTGGCGCTGGCGCACGGCGATTTCCGCATCGACAACCTGATGTTCCATCCCAGCCAGCCTGGGGTGATCGCGATCGTGGACTGGGAGCTGTCCACGCTTGGCCATCCGCTGGCCGACCTGGGCTACTTCTGCATGGCGCTGCGCTTGCCGCGCAATCCGGCGCTGCCCGGGTTGGCTGGCCTGAACCGGGCGGCCCTAGGTATTCCCGAGGAATCGGCGCTGCTGGCGCGCTACTCGCAGCTCACCGGGCGGCCGATTCCCGACGACTGGGCCTTCGTGCTGGCGTTCAGCTTCTTCCGCCTGGCGGCCATTGCCCAGGGCGTGGCCAAGCGCGCCGAACAGGGCAATGCGTCCAGCGACAAGGCGATCCAGGCCGGGCAAATGACCGAGATGCTGGCCACGCTGGGCGTGCAGGCCCTGGGCTGAGGCCTAGCGCAGCGCCCAGCGGCGGATGTGTGCCGCCATCGCCTGCACGCCGTCGGTGAGCGCCGCAGGGCCGGGCTGCAGGATGATCGGCGATTTTATTTCGTGCAGCTCGCCGTCGCGCACGGCGGGCACGCTGGCCCAGCCGGGGCGCGCGGCGACCTTGGCCGGCTGGAACTTCTTGCCGCACCACGAGCCGAAAACGATATCGGGCGCACGAGCGAGGATTTCGCTGTCGTCGGCCAGGATGCGGTGCTTGGCCAGCGACTCTGCCGCCAGCTCCGGGAAGATGTCGTCGCCGCCGGCGATGCGCACCAGTTCAGCCACCCAGCGGATCCCGCTGATGCGCGGCTCGTCCCACTCTTCGAAATAGACCTTGGGTCGGCGCGGCAAATCGGCCGCCGCCGCCTGCACGGCGTCCAGCCCGCGCTGGAGCTGGTCGGCATAGGCGTTGGCGGCAGCGGCAGCGCCCACCAGCGCGCCCAGCCGGCGCACGTAGTCGACGGTCTGCGCCACGCTGCGGTGGTTGCTGATCCACACCTCCACGCCGCGCCGGATCAATTCGGCGGCAATGTCGGCCTGGATGTCGGAGAAACCGACCACGAAGTCGGGCTCGAGCTTGAGGATTTCATCGATCTTGGCGGAAGTGAACGCGCTGACCTTGGGTTTTTCACGGCGCGCCTGCGGCGGCCGCACCGTGAAGCCGGAAATGCCGACGATGCGCGCCTGTTCCCCCAGCGCATACAGCACCTCGGTGGGCTCTTCGGTGAGGCAGACGATGCGCCGTGGCCCGTGGCTCACGGATACAGCATCCGCTGCGTCCACTGGCCGTCCACCCGCTGGTAGTGCTGGCGCTCATGCAGCCGGAAGCGCGCGCCGTACCAGAACTCGATGCGCTCAGGCACCACCCGGAACCCGGACCAGTGCCCCGGCCGCGGCACATCGACGCCCTCGAACTTCTTCTCGAAGGCATCAATGCGCGCCTCGAAGGTTTCGCGCGCGTCCAGCGTCTGCGACTGCAGCGAGGCCCAGGCGCCAATCTGGCTGGGCCGCGGCCGCGAGGCGAAATAGTCGTCGGCTTCGGCCAGGCTCACCGGCTCCACAAGCCCTTCAATCTTCACCTGCACCTGCTCGCGCAGCGACTTCCACAGGAACAGCAGTGCGGCCTGCGGATTGGCGGTGAGCTGCTGGCCTTTGCGGCTGTCGTAGTTGGTGTAGAAGACGAAACCGCGGGCGTCGAAGGCCTTGAGCAACACGGTGCGCGCCGCCGGGCGGCCCTGCGCGTCGGCGGTGGCCAAGGTCATCGCCGTGGGCTCGGGATCGCCCGTGGCGGTAGCCTCGGCGAGCAGGCTGGCAAACGTGGCCAGGGCCTCGGTGTACAGGTCGCTCATGTTCATCTCCTTTTCTTTATCTTGCACCGGCACGCGGCAACATCGCGTTACGAATCGCTGGCCGGGGCCAGCAGCTCGGCGTAGCCGCTGCGGTAATCGGGGAAGGCCGGCGCCCAGCCGCTGGCGCGCAGGCGCAGGTTGCGGACGCGGCGCCCGCGCTCCGGGCCGGCCACCGGCGCCACGGCCGGCAGGCCTTCGCGCTCACGCACCCAGGCCAGCACCTCGGGCTCCAGCGCCGGGACGTCATCGCTGCCCAGGTACAGCGGCAGCGGACGCGTCAAATCCAGCAGGTGCGACAGCGCGGCGGCGGCGTCCTGCACGTGCAGGCGATTGGTCCAGCGCGGCTCGCCCGCCGTGCCGGCGCGGGCCTTGCGCAGCATCGCTTCCCGGCCCGGGCCGTAAAGACCGGACAAACGCAGGGCCACGCCGCCGTCGCGGGCGGCCAGCACCTGTTCGGCCTGGCGCAGCACGCGGCCGTTGAAGGCGTCGCTGTTGGCCGGCGTGCCTTCGTCTACCCAGGCGCCATCATCACCGCCGTACACTGCGGTGGAAGACACGAACACCACGCGCGGGGCCTCGCAGTTGTCCAGCAGCCGGCGCAGGCCGTCGAGATACAGCGCGCGATAGGCGGCCTCGTCGCGCTGGTCGGGCGCCGCGCAAAAAACGATGGCCTCGGCCTGGCGCGGCAGCCTGGCCAGGCCCTCGCCCGTGGCCAGATTGGCTCGCACCCGATGCAGGCCCGGCACCGCCTCGCCCTCGCTGCGCCGCAGCGCCACCACATCGTCGCCGCCGGCCAGCCGCAGCGCGGCCAGACGGCTGCCCACGTCGCCCGCGCCGGCCACCACGATGCAGCGCGCGCTCATGCTCGCAGGCTGCGGCGGCAGCGGCGCATCAGAAGGGTTCGCGACGAAGATTCCATGCCGGGATGCTAGCATCGTGACCCATGAATCCCGCCCCAAACCTCGTGCTCGTGGGCCCCATGGGCGCCGGCAAGACCTCCATTGGCAAGCGCCTGGCGGCGCGCCTGGGCCTGCTGTTCGTGGACTGCGACCACCGGCTGGAAGAAGTCACCGGCGCGCCGGTGCCGCTTATTTTCGAATGTGAAGGCGAGGCCGGTTTTCGCGCCCGTGAAAGCGCGCTGATTGCCGACCTGATGCGCGGCGACCGGCAACTGGTGGCCACGGGCGGTGGCGCAGTGCTGGCCGAGGCCAACCGCCTGCGGCTGCGCGAGCGCGGCTTCGTGGTGCACCTGCAGGTCAGCGTGGACCAACAGATCGAGCGCCTGGCGCGCGACCGCAGCCGGCCGCTGCTGGCGGTGGGCGACAAACGCGCCAAGCTTGAATCGCTGGCGCTGGAGCGCGGGCCCATCTATCGCGACATCGCCGACCTGGCCTTCGATGCCGACGGCCTCACGGTCGCCATCGCCGCCGAACAGTTGGGCGCCGTGCTGGAACAGCGCTGGCAGCGCGTGGCGGTGGCCTGATGCCCCTGCATGCGCTGGACGTGGAGCTGGGCGCGCGGCGCTATCCCATCCGCATCGGCCGCGGCCTGCTGGACGACGCCTCGGCGCTGGCGGCCTGCGTCACCGGGCGGCATGCGCTGATCGTCACCGACGCCAACGTGGCGCCGCACTATCTGGCGCGCGTGGAGGCGGCCTTGGCCGAAAAAGCCGTGCGCACCCTGGTGCTGCCGCCGGGCGAACAGGAAAAAACCCTGGCGCGCTTTGCCGAAGTGATGGCCGCGCTGGCCGCGCAAGGCGCCAGCCGCGACGCCACCGTACTGGCCTTGGGCGGCGGCGTGGTGGGTGATTTGGCTGGCTTCGCCGCCGCCTGCTGGATGCGCGGCGTGCGCCTGGTGCAGCTGCCCACCACCCTGCTGGCGATGGTGGATTCTTCGGTGGGCGGAAAGACCGCGGTGGACCTGCCGCAGGGCAAGAACCTGGTGGGCGCGTTCCACCAGCCGGCCGCTGTCATCGCCGACCTGGCCACGTTGGACACCCTGCCCGCCCGCGAACTTCGCGCGGGCCTGGCTGAAGTAGTGAAGTACGGCGCGCTGGGCGACGCCGATTTCTTCACGTGGCTGGAGGAAAACGCCGACGCCCTGCTGGCGTGCGATCCCGATGCGCTGGCCCACGCCGTGGCCACCAGCTGCCGGCACAAGGCCGGCATCGTGGCGCGCGATGAGACCGAACAGGGCGAACGCATGCTGCTCAATTTCGGCCACACTTTTGGCCATGCCATCGAAACCGAGCAGGGCTACGGCGGCCTGCTCCACGGCGAGGCCATTGCCGTGGGCATGGTGCTGGCGGCGCGGCTGTCGGCCGACCTGGGCCGCGCACCCTGGTCCGATACCGCGCGCCTGGCGGCGCTGCTGGAACGGCTGGGGCTGCCCGTCGCAGTGCCGGCAAGTCTGTCGGGCGAAGCCCTGCTGGGCCGCATGCGCTTGGACAAGAAGGCCGTCTCGGGCGCCGTCAGGCTGATCCTGTGGTCGGGCCTGGGCCAAGCCGAGGTAGTCACCGACGTCCCCGACGCCGACATCCTCCCGGTCCTGGACGCCTAAGCCGCCACCCCGAGCAACTCCCGTGGCAGAAAAACCTGTAGGAGGGACTTCAGTCCCGATGCCTTCGTCCGAGAGCTATCGGGACTGAAGTCCCTCCTACAGGTTTCGCTGGCATGGGAGTCCCTTCCGCAGGGATTTGGCTACAATGGGGGCTTATGCGCCTGTTGCTGCAGCAAAAACCACTGGCTGGCGAAGCCCCCAAGTATGTCCAGCTGATGCTCCAGCAGGATTTGCTGGGCGGCTGGGCGCTGCTGCGCGAAAGCGGCCTGACCGGCGGCAAGACCCAGCTCAAGCGCGAGCAGTACCTGGATCGCGACGCGGCGCTGGCGGCGTTCGAGCGCGCCCGTGATGCCCAGCTGCGCAAGGGGTTCCTGGTGATGTTTGCCCAAGGTGCCGACGCGCCGCGCTGAGGAATGGATGCCGTGACCCCCAAGAACGACCGCTTCCTGCGCGCCCTGCGCCGCGAACCCGTGGACTGCACGCCGGTGTGGCTGATGCGCCAGGCCGGCCGCTACCTGCCGGAGTACCGCGCCACCCGCGCGCAGGCCGGCAGCTTCATGGGCTTGGCCACGAATCCCGAACTGGCCTGCGAAGTGACCCTGCAGCCGCTGCGCCGGTTCGACCTGGACGCCGCCATCCTGTTCTCCGACATCCTCACCGTGCCCGACGCGATGGGACTGGGCCTGTACTTCGCCGATGGCGAGGGCCCGAAGTTCGAGCGGCCGGTGCGCACGGCCGCCGACATCGCCAAGCTGGCCGTGCCGGACATGGGCAGTTCGCTGCGCTATGTGATGGATGCGGTGAGCCTGATCCGGCGCGAACTCGACGGCCGCGTGCCGCTGATCGGTTTCTCGGGCAGCCCCTGGACCCTGGCCTGCTACATGGTGGAAGGCGGCGGCAGCAAGGATTTTGCCCGCATCAAGGCCATGGCGCTCAACGAGCCGGCGGCGCTGCATCAACTGCTTGAGGTGACCACCCATGCCGTCATCGCCTACCTGGCCGCGCAGCGCGCTGCGGGTGCGCAGGCGCTGCAGGTGTTCGACACCTGGGGCGGCGTGCTGGCGCCGCACGTGTACCGTGAATTC
>JANORD010000126.1:0-8563 GCA_031415095.1 Lysobacteraceae bacterium | reverse complement strand
CGAAGGCGACTCGCACGTGGAGTTCTACCAGGGCAACTACCGCGAGTATGAGGAAGACAAGCGCCGCCGCCTGGGCGAAGAAGGCGCCAAGCCGCATCGCCTGCGCTTCAAGGCCTTGAAGTAGGGCTCCTCAATCTTGCTACTGCGTCGCAGCAACGCTGCTTTTGACGCTCGCGAGTTTGTGGGATTGTCGCAGCGCCGCTCCCCGTGAAGCTCGCAGGCGTGTGGGATCGTCGCAGCGCCGGCCCCCACACAGGTCGCATCGCTGCCCGGCGTCTTGCTAGCGCCATCCATGGCAGCAAACGCCGGCCGTTCCGGCATCCTGCCTCCACTTCTGCGATATGTCCTGTGTGTGGGCCGTCGCACCGTGTGCTGTGGTCACATCGGCACGAGAGCTTGAGTCAACAGCAGGCAATCCTGGCCACTGCACCCGTTCCTGGACGCTCTCGTACCGGCGTGCCGAACAACTCCGGGGCGACGGCGCCCATACAAGAGGTATCGCAGAAGCGAAGGGCAGGAAGCCCGTAGCGGCCGGCGTTTGCTGCCATGGTTGGCGCTTAGCAAGACGCCGGGCAGCGATACCTCTTGTGTGGGCGGCGGCGCTGCGAAGGTGCAGCAGGTTGCGACGCTTTCAAAAACCTGGCGCGCCGACAGAGGCAAGCACGCCGGCTGGTGAACGGCAGGCGCATCAGTCCAGCAGCGGTGTTTCAAGCACGCGCGAAGGCGTGCCGGTGATTTTTTCCACCTGCTCGCGCAGGTCTTCGCGCGACACTTCGCGCAGCGGGATCAGCGCGCGCACTACGTCATCGAGGTCGCGCTTGCCTTTCGTGCGCGTGGCGATCTCGGCGTCGAGTTCGGCGAACAGCTGCACGGCGCGCGCCGTGCGCGGACCCTGCGAGCGATTGCGCGACAGCGTCTTGATGGCGCGGCCATGGTTGGCCATCCAAGCCTGGGCCTTGTCGGCGCGCGCTTCGCTGAGCAGGTCCGCGCGGCGCAGCAGTTCGATCGAGTAGTACTCGGCCATGCCCTCGGCGATCCAGTCGTCGCCATCGGCGCCGCGGATGCGGGTGATCACGTGGGTGAGTTCGTGGGTGAGCGTGCTGGTGCCGTTCTCGCTGATCAGCGGCCGGTCCGCGTGCAGGAACAGCGAGCGCGGGCCGGACAGGCCGCCGCGCCACATCGGGTCGCCGGCGCTGACGATCAGCAGCTTGGGCGGCAGCTCGCCAAAGGCACGCTCGAACTCGGGCATCAGGCCATTGAAGAAGGCCAGCATGTCGTTGCGCCGCACCACGTCGCCCTTGGGGCCGGCCACGCTGACTTCGGTGTTGCCGAACTGCTCGCGGCGGGTGCCCACCGCGCCGGCGATGATCCAGCCCACCGGGCGGTCGAAGCTGCGGTCGGCGTTCACCACAACGAAGGACTTGCCGTCGCGCGAGCGCAGGAACGGCGTGTCCACGTTGGTCCAGCCCTTGGGCAGCACGAAGCGCAGCCGCACCTGCGAATCAGCGCCTTTGCTCGCGCTCACCTGGGCCGGCGGTATCAGGTCGTCGCCGCGCACGATGGCCCAATCGTTAGTGATGCGGGCATCGTAGCCGCCGTCCTCGCGCTGGCTGTTTATTTTCACCTTGTAGCGAAACTTGGATGGCTTGTCGCGCAGCGGGGTCCAAGTGACGGCGTCGCCCTTGCGCATGAGGCTGCCGTCGCCGCTGAGGTCGGTGTAGCGATCGGCGGGCATGGCGAACTTTAGCTTTCGGGCACCCACCTCGCCCGGACGCAGGGCGATGGTGACGCGGGCCTGGCCGGTCGCGGGCAGGAACTGCACCGTGTAGTCCACTTCGTACTCGGCGCGCGCGGCCAAAGCAGGCAGGCTCAGCGCCAGTAGCGCGAGGGCAAGAAAACGCAGGAGAGCTTTGAAGTTCATGACGCGATTATGCCGCGTCCAGGCTGAACTGCCGACTCAAGTGCGGCGCTGCCGCCACCATTCGCCCAGGAACACCGCCGTGGCCGCAGCTACATTGAGGCTTTCCACCGCACCCGTACCCGGGACCGCCAGTCGCGTCGCGACGGCGGCAGCCATCGGCTGCCCCACGCCCACCTGCTCGGCGCCCATCACCAGCACCAGGCGCTCGGGCAGCGCGGCGGCGTAAAGCGGCTGGCCACCCCTCACTACGGTGGCGGCCGCCTGGAAACCAGCGGCCTTCAGCGCCGCCAGCGCGGACTCCGAAGCGCCCAGTCGCACCATCGGCACCTGTTCGGCCCCACCTTCGGCCACGCGCGCGGCGGCGCCGGACAGGGCCAGTGCGCCGCCCTGCGGCAGCAGCAGCCCGGCCACTCCGAAGTGCGCCGCCGAGCGCAGGATGGCGCCCAGGTTATGGGGATTGCCGACGCCATCAAGCCAAATCGCCAGCTGTGGGCCCGGCGCCAGGCTGCGCAGCCAGGGCGCCAGCTCCCACTCGCGCGCCGGCACCGCGCCGAACACCACGCCCTCGTGATGGCTGCTGGCCGACAGCTTCTGCAGGTCTTCCTCGTCCACCACCGTGTAACCCACGCGGTGCTGGACACAGTGCTCCAATACCGCCTTGAGCTTCGGGATGCGCGCCTGCAGCAGCCAAACTTTTTTGATGTCCTGCGGCCGCTTGGCGAACAGCGCCAGGCAGGCATTCAGACCGTGGATGCGCTGCTCGCGCGGCGGCCGCGGCAGGTCGGCTTCGCTGGGCTCGCGCGGTGGCGGCGCGCGGCGCGGCGGCGCTTCTTCCGGCGGCCGCGATTCCCGCATGCGTTCACGCTCGCGCTTGTCGGGCCGCTTGCCGCTGGGGCCGCGATAGGGGGAGTCGCCGCGCGGGGGTTGGGGGTCGGTCATGGGCTGCTTCCACGGCCGGGACGCCGGCCTGGGCTGCAGTCTAGCCGACCGCCGGACCGGGAGCCCCGCGATCAGGCATGCCCATCCACCGGCGGGGTCTCGCGTGCCAAGGCCTCCAGCTTGCGGGCCAGGGCGCCAGGCGAGCGGGTGTAGGGCGCCAGCAGGGCGTAGAAGGCCGGCACCACGAACAGCGAGAGCAGCGTGGAAAACGACACGCCAGCGACGATCACGACGCCGATGGTGGCGCGGCTGCCCGAACCCGGGCCACCGGCCAGGATCAGCGGCATCGCGCCAACGATGGTGGCAATGGACGTCATCAGGATTGGCCGCATGCGGACCACCGCCGCTTCCACCGCAGCGTCGACCACGTCGCGGCCTTCGTCGCGCAGCTGGTTTGCGAACTCGACGATCAGGATGCCGTTCTTGGCGGCCAGCCCAACCAGCATCACGATCCCGATCTGGCTGAAAAGATTGAGCGAGCTGCCGTACAGCCACAGCCCGATCAGCGCACCCAGCACGGCGAACGGCACGGTGAGCATGATGACCAACGGATGCAGGAAGCTTTCGAACTGCGCCGCCAGTACCAGGTAGACGATCAGCAGCGCCATGGCAAACGTCATCAGCACGGCGCCGCCGGCCTGCTGATAGCTGCGTGACTCGCCCTTGTAGTCGATCTGCGCACGCTCGGGCAGCTCCTCGTCCGCCACCTCGCGCACCCAAGCCAGCGCCTCGCCAAGCGTGTAGCCCGGGGCCAGGCCAGCCGAGATGGTGATGGCGCGCAGCCGGTTGAAGCGGTTGAACTGGCCGGGCTCGGCCAGTTCGCTGAGCGTTACCAGGCTCGAGAGCGGCACCAGTTGCCCGCTGGCCGCGGAGCGCACGTACAGGTTCTGGAGATCCGACGGCGAGCCGCGGTCCTCGGGCTGCGCCTGCAGGATGACGTCGTACTCCTCGCCGTCTTCCACAAAGGTGGTGACGCGACGCGAACCCATCATGGTTTCGAGCGTGCGGCCGATCTCCTGTACCGATACGCCCAGGTCGGCGGCGCGCTCGCGGTCGATCTGTACGCGCAGCTGCGGGCGGGTTTCCTTGTAGTCCGAGTCGGCGCCGAAAATGTTCGGGTTCTCCTCCATGCGGGCCAGCAAGCGGTCGCGCCACTGCGCCAGCTCGGCGTAGTCCGGTCCACCCAGAACCACCTGTAGGGGCTGGCCGCGGCTGCGCACCAGGCCACTGCGCACCTGCGGGCTGGCGCGCACGCCAGGCAGCGCAGCCAGGTCCGCACGCACGAGCTCCACCAGCTCGGCGGTGGTCTGGTCGCGCTCGGTCCAGGGCTTCAGCAGGGTGATCACGGTGCCGGTGTGCATGTCGCCACCTGGGCCGAACCCTCCGGGCACGCGGGTGTTGACGCGGTCGATGCCCTGCCCCTCGCCCGTGTACTTGAACATGATTGCTTCGGCCTGCTTCATCTGTTCGACCGTGTAGTCATAGCCGGCACCCTCCGGGCCGACGATGCTCACGAAGAACGAACCCCGATCTTCGGGCGGCGCCAGCTCGCTCGGAACGTGGCGCAGGAGCAGGAAGGAGAGCACGAAGCTGGCAAGCAGCGCGGCCCCGAAGTAGATTGGTTTGCCCACGGTGCGCTTGAGGAGGCGCCCGTAGCCTTGGCCCAGGGACGTCAGGCGGGGCTGGATCCAGGCATGGATGCCGCGCGGCGTCATGTGTGGCCGGATCATCTTCGAGCACATCATCGGCGTGAGCGTGAGCGCCACGAAAGCCGAGATCAGCACCGCCGCCGCCATGGCCACCGACAGCTCCCGGAACAAACGCCCCGAATCGCCCTCCATGAAGCCCAGCGGCAGGAAAACCGCGGCCAGGACCACCGTGGTGGAGATCACGGCGAAGGCAACCTGCTGGGTGCCGCGCTGGGCCGCCAGCAGCGACGGCTCGCCCAGGTCAGCGCGCCGCTGCACGTTCTCGAGCACCACGATGGCGTCGTCCACCACCAGCCCTATGCAAAGCACGAGGGCCAGGAGGGTGAGCAAGTTGAGCGTGTAGCCGAACGCCCACAGCACGATGAACACCGTGACCAGGCAGACCGGCACCGTGACTGCAGGAATCAGGGCGGCGCGAAAACTCCCGAGGAAGAGATAGATCACCAACAGCACGAGCGCCACCGCTTCAATCAGCGTCATGTACACCCGGTTCACGGAATCCTGCACGAACACCGTGTTGTCGAACGCAACCACGATGTTGGTACCTTCAGGCAGCGTGGCCTGGATGGCCGGCAGCGCCTCGCGCACGGCGCGGGATACTTCGAGGCTGTTCGCGGTGGAGGTCTTGATGACCCCTAGGCCGATGTTGGGCTGGCCATTGCCCCGGTAGTAGGACCGGCGGTCGGCTGAGGCTCGCTCCACCCTGGCCACGTCGCCCAGGCGCACCAGATAGCCGTCGCTGCCCTTGGCCAAGGTCATGCCGGAGAAATCGGCAGCATCCTGGTAGCCGCGCATTACCCGCAGGGTGAAGTCCCGATCCGTGGACTCCAGACTGCCGGCCGGCAGCTCGACGTTTTCGCGGCGGAGCGCCTGCTCTACGTCGTTCACGGTAAGGCCGCGCGCGGCAAGCGCCGCTCGGTCGAGCCAGATGCGCATGGAATAACGCTGTTCGCCGCCCACCTGGATCTGGGCGACGCCGTCGATGCTCGACAGCCGGTCGACCACGTAACGGTTGGCGTAATCGCTCAGCGCCAGCGCATCCATGTCCGAGTCGAGATTCAGCCAGATCAGGGTCTCGGCGTCGCTCTCGGTCTTTTCGATCTCGGGCGGCAGCGCCTCTTCGGGCAGTCGGTCCAACACCCGGCTCACGGCATCACGCACGTCGTTGGTGGCGGCCTCGATGTCGCGCGCCAGCGTGAACTCGATGGTGACGCTGCCCTCGCCGGCGCGGCTGCGCGACTCGATGGTCTGGATGCCTTCGATGCCGCTGACCGCGTCCTCGAGCACTTGGGTGATGCGGGTTTCGACCACGGCTGCCGAGGCGCCCGGGTAGGCCACCTCTACTGAAACCACCGGAGGATCGATCTTGGGCAGTTCGCGCAAGGTGAGCCGGGTGAAGGCGATCACGCCCAGCACCACCAGCATCAGGCTCATCACCGCGGCGAAAACCGGGCGCTTGATGGACAGATCAGAAAGAACCATCGGCTTGTCTCCTCCGGGTGTCGGTCAGCTTTCGGCCGGCGGCGCGACGACATCAGGCTTGGCCGCCTCGACGACGCGCGCGCCAGGGCGCAGCTTGCCGGCGCCATCCACCACGATGCGGTCTCCCGCGGCCAGACCCGTCACAACCTCGACTTCGCCGCCGCGACGCAGGCCCAGTTGAACCGTGACCTGCTCGACCGCGCCCTCCTCGAGCACCCGGAACACGTGGGAGCTGCGGCCGACCTGCATCACCGCGATCTCGGGCACCACCAGCGCCTGGCGTTCGGGCTGGAGCACGTTCAGCGTCAGCAACATCCCGGGGCGCAACCGGCGCTCAGGATTGGGAATCTCGGCGCGGACCGTCACGGCGCGGGTGACGGGGTCGATGCGCGAATCCACGGCGGTGACGCGCCCGGTGAATTCGCGGCCCGGATACGCGCGACTCAATGCGGTAACGGCCTGGCCGGCCGACAGCGCCGCGAGGTAGGACTCCGGAACGGCGAAATCGAGCTTCATGACCGAAACGTCGTCCAGGCTGGCGATGGTGGTGCCTGGCGACACGAGCGTGCCGGGGCTGACCTGGCGGAACCCCAGCACGCCGGCGAACGGCGCCGTGATCACCCTGTCCGACAGGCGCGCACGGGTTGCGTCGAGCCGCGCGCGGGCCGAATCCACCGTGGCCCGCTGGGTGTCGAGCTGGCTGGCGGGAATGAGCTTTTTCTCGATGAGCAGCTGCTGCCGCTCATATTGCTGCTGTGCCTCGCGGTAGGACGCCGCTGCTTCAGCCAGGCCCGCCACTTCGGCACGCCCCGAAAGATCGACCAGCACGTCGCCGGCCTCGACCAGATCGCCATCCTGGAAGTTCACCCGCACCACGGTCTCGGTGACCTTGGCGGTGACCATGACCGACTCGTTAGCGCGTGCCGTGCCTAGCGCCTCGATGGTGTCGCTCCAGGGCTTGCTGGCGACGAGCGCTGTGTTGACGCTGGTGGGCGGCGCGCGGCCAGGAGCCGGCGGCTCGGCGCGGCAGCCCGCCAGAAGCAGCAGGCATCCCAAGACGGCCGAAGAGCGGCGCACGGTCGGGCCCATCGAAACACTCCTGCTCAGAAAGCGCTGCCCGCGGAATCCGCCGCCAACCCGTTATTGTACGGCCGGCCTGTCACGATGGCGTAGACAAGCGCGCTCCGCGCAGCGGTCGCCAGACGGCAAGGGGCATGGGCGCCGCGCCGGCAGCCCGGCGTAAAGAAAAACGCCGGCCAGAGGCCGGCGTCTTCCCACGCCCAGGCGGTCAGGATCAGCCGCCCTTGCCCCACTTGCCCAGCGCCGCCAGGCCATTGGCCTTGGCGCGCGCATGCACGGTCTGCTGGGCGCTGGCGACGTTGCCCACCAGGTCCTTGGACCAGATCTTCAGCGCCGCCGACTGCATGGCGCGGCCGTAGCTGAAGCTCAGCGGCCAGGGCTTGGCACCCATCTGGTTCATCGCGTTGAGGTGCGCGGTGGCGTCCTCGTCGCTCTGGCCGCCGGAGAGGAACACGATGCCCGGCAGGCTGGCCGGCACCGCGGACTTCAGGCAGCGCAGGGTCATTTCCGCCACTTCGTCCATGCTGGCCTGGTCCGGGCAGTCCTTGCCCGACACCACCATGCTGGCTTTGAGGATGGTGCCTTCCAGCATGATGTTGTGCTCGTACAGCGCGCCGAACAGCGAGCGCAGCGTCACTTCGGTGATCTCGTAGCAGGTGTCGATGTCGTGCTCGCCGTCCATCAGCACTTCGGGCTCCACCATCGGCACGATGCCGGCTTCTTGGCACAGCGCGGCATAGCGGGCCAGCGCGTGGCAGTTGGCTTCGATGCAGGTGCCGGACGGTGAGTCTTCGCCGATGGTGATCACGGCGCGCCATTTGGCGAAGCGTGCACCCAGCTTGGCGTATTCCTTCAGGCGGTCGCGCAGGCCGTCCAGGCCTTCGGTAACCAGCTCACCGGGGAAGCCGGCCAGGGCCATGGCGCCCTTGTCCACCTTGATGCCGGGCAGGATGCCGTTGTCCATCATCAGCTTGGTGAACGGCACGCCGGCCTTGGTGCTCTGGCGCAGGGTTTCGTCGTACAGGATGGCGCCCGAAATGTAGTCACCCAGCTTGGGGGTGCTCAGCAGCATTTCGCGGTAGGCGCGGCGGTTGTCCTCGGTGCATTCGATGCCGACGCCGTCGAAGCGCTTCTTGATGGTCGCGTTGGACTCATCAATAGCGATGATGCCCTTGCCCGGGGCCACCATGGCCTGTGCGGTTGCGGCGAGTTGGTCGATGCTCATGGAGGGGATTCCCGCTGGGTTGGAAGGGCCGCGATTATAGCCCATGCCCCGGGCCCGCCTTCCCCTCCGCCCCACTTGGGCGTGCGCCTTGCGCACGAAATGCTGGGTCCTGGCGAGCGCCGGCCCCAGCACACGGGGATGGCTGCCCCGCCGCTTGCTAAGCGCCCAACAATGCAGCAAAAACCCGCCCCAAACGGCCGCCAGCCC
>JANORD010000125.1:0-15684 GCA_031415095.1 Lysobacteraceae bacterium | reverse complement strand
CCTGGGTGGGTGTTGGGGAGGGACCGAGGGCTAGTGGCCGGCGCGGTCGCGCTGCCAGCCGCGGTGCTTGATGTCCAGGTAAAGGCTGTAGGCGGCGGTGAAGCTGGGGAAGAGGTTCTGCAGCACGCCCACCGAGTCCTGCTTGGCCGAGAACAGGAAGTAGCTCAGGGTCATGGCGCTGCCCACCAGGCTCATGTACCAGAACACCCGCGGGATCACCGGCTTGCCGGCCCGCTTGGAGGCGACGAACTGGATCAGCCAGCGGCCGCCGAACATCAGGGCGCCGGTGTAGCCGATCAGCTTCCAGGGCGTCACGTGCAGGCCGGTCCACTCCAGCCAGACAATCAGCTCGTTCATGCCATCACTCCAGTTCGCGCACGGCGGTGAGCTTGCTGCGCTTGATCAGCCAGGCCACGCCCATCAGGTCGCGGATGCCCACCAGCGCCCGGCCCAGGTTGGTGTATTTGGACGCGCCGGCGCCGCGCGGGCGGTGGTTCACCGGCACGCTCACGGTGCGCCACCCGGCCCGCTGCATCAGCGCCGGCAGGTAGCGGTGCATGTGGTCGAACCACGGCAGGTCCAGGAAAGCCGAGCGCTCGAACAGCTTGGTGCCGCAGCCGGTGTCGGGGGTGGCGTCGCGCAGCAGGCGCGAGCGGATGCCGTTGGCCCAGCGCGAGGCCCACTTCTTGCTGCCGGTGTCCTGGCGGTTTACCCGCCAGCCGGCGTAGAGCTTCACGTCGGCGGCGCCGGCGTCGCGCGCGGCCAGTAGCTTGGGCAGGTCGGCGGGGTCGTTCTGGCCGTCGCCGTCCAGGGTGGCGATCCAGGTGCCGCGCGCGGCTTTGACGCCGCTGCGGATGGCGGTGCTCTGGCCGCTCTGGCTGGCGTGGTGCAGCACCCGCAGTTCAGGCGTGTGCGCCAGCGCGCCCTGCAGCGCCGCCAGGGTGCCGTCGCGGCTGTGGTCGTCCACGAAGATCACTTCGAAGGCCACCACGCCGCGCAGCGCGGCCACCGTCTCGGCCAGCAGGGCCAGCACGTTGCCTTCCTCATTGAAGGCGGGGATGACCACCGATAGCTGCGGTGCACTCACGCGGGATGCTCCAAAGGGCCGTGGCGAAGAGGCTCAGGCCCTATTTTGGCAGACCGATTGTTAAGGGTGCCTTGCGTTGCGGCCCACTAAGCGCCACCGCGCAGCCGCTCCAGGATGCCATCCAGCGTATCCAGCCCGTGGTAGCTGATCACCAGCTTGCCGCGCCCACCGCGGCCGTGCTGTACGGCCACCTTGGCGCCGAGTTTTTCCGACAGCTCGCGCTCCAGCGCGGCGATGTCGGCGTCCACTTTCTTGCCGTTGGGCTTGGCCGGCTTCTTGCCCGGGATCAGGCCCTTGCCCAGCAGCTGGGCGCGACGCTCCACTTCGCGCACCGACCAGCCTTCGGCCACGGCTTCTTTTGCCAAGGCCAGGGCCGCGGCGGGGGCCAGCGTGAGCAGGGCGCGGGCGTGGCCCATTTCCAGGGCTTTTTCTTCCAGCAGCTTGCGGATGCCGTCGGGCAGCTCCAGCAGGCGCAGCAGGTTGGACACCGCGGCGCGCGAGCGGCCCACGGCCTCGGCGGCCTGCTGGTGCGTCAGCGAAAATTCGTCGATCAGGCGGCTGAGGGCCTGGGCCTCTTCCAGCGGGTTGAGGTCTTCGCGCTGGATGTTCTCGATCAGCGCCATGGCGATCACGGCGCGGTCGTCCACCTCGCGCAGCACCACCGGGATGTCGGTGAGCCCGGCCTGGGTGGCGGCGCGCCAGCGGCGCTCGCCGGCGATGATTTCGTAGCGCGGCTGGCCGTCCTTGCCGCGGGCGATCTCGCGCACCACGATCGGCTGGATCAGGCCCTGGGCCTTGATGGACTCGGCCAGTTCGGTGAGCTTGCCCGCATCCATGCCGGTACGCGGCTGGTACTTGCCTGGCTGCAGCGAGGCGATGGGCAGGCTGCGCATGCCCTCGCCGCTGTCGGCCGGCTCGGCGGTGGGCGCGGCGCCCCGGTTGCCCGTGCCCAGCAGGGCCTCCAGGCCGCGTCCCAGGCCGCGCTTCTTGGTGCTCATGCCAGCTCCTTGAGTTTCTTTTCGCGCCGCACGATTTCACCCGCCAGGCCCAGGTAGGCAATGCCACCCCGTGAGCCGCGGTCGTAGCCGACGATGCTCTGGCCGTGGCTGGGCGCCTCGGCCAGGCGAACGTTGCGCGGGATGATCGAGCGAAAAACCTTGTCGCCGAAATGCTTGGTCAGTTCGCCGGAAACGGCGTTGGCCAAGTTGTTGCGCACGTCGAACATGGTGCGCACGATGCCGTCGATTTCCAGCGCCGGGTTGAGCTTGCCCTTGAGCGCGTTGATGGTGTCCACCAGCGAGCTGAGGCCTTCGAGCGCGAAGTACTCGCACTGCATCGGCACGATGACGCCGTCGGCCGCGGCCAGGGCGTTGAGGGTGAGCAGGGACAGCGACGGCGGGCAATCAATGATGATGTAGTCGTAGTTGCCGCGAATCGGCGCGAGCGCGGACTTGAGCCGCTGTTCGCGCGCGCTTTCGTCCATCAGCCGGATCTCGGCGGCGGTGAGGTCGATGTTGCCGGGCAGCAGGTCGTAGCCTTCGGCGGTCTTGACGATGGCGGCGCTGGCAAGACATTCGGCCAACAGCACTTCGCAGGTGGAATTCTCCAGCTCGCGCTTGTCCACGCCCGAGGCCATGGTGGCGTTGCCCTGCGGGTCCATGTCCACCAGCAGCACCTTGCGCGGCACCGCGGCCAGCGCGGCGGCCAGGTTCACCGCGGTGGTGGTTTTCCCCACGCCGCCCTTCTGGTTGGCGATGGCAACGATGCGACCCATGCAGGCTCCTGACGCCGGACCTGGGGGCCGGTGGTTGGTGTTTGAACGGGAGACCGCGAAGCGTGGGCCCGGCCGGCGATTATGCCGCTTGCGGCGCCCCGCGGGTGACGGTGACCAGGTGGCGGTCGCCTTCCAAGCCCGGAACCGTGAGCGACTGCAGGGTTTCGACCCGCCAGCCCTGTGGCAATGCGGCGATCTCGGCGTCGGGGCGCTGGCCTTTCATGGCCAGCAGGCGGCCGCCGGGCGCCAGCAGGTGGCCGCCGACGGCCAGGATGCCGGCCAGGGTATCCATGGCGCGGGCGGTGATCTGGCCGTAGGCGCCAGGCTCGGCCACCGCTTCGGCGCGCGATTCGATCACCCGGGCGTTGCTGATGCCCAGGCTGCGCACGGCCTCGCGCAGGAAGCGTGCCTTCTTGCCGTTGCTTTCCACCAGGCTCACCTGCAGGCCGGGGCAGGCCATCGCCAGCGGGATGCCGGGCAGGCCGGGGCCGGTGCCGAGGTCCGCCAGTTGGCCATCGCGCACGTGCGGCCACATCGATAGCGAATCGAGTAGGTGCCGCGTGAGCATCTCGCGCGGGTCGCGCACCGCGGTGAGGTTGTAGGTCTTGTTCCAACGATCCAGCAGCGCCAGGTAATCGAGCAGCCGCCCGGCCAGCGGCTGTGCCGGCAGGCCCAGCGCCACGAGGCCGGATTCAAGTTCAGGGAGCAGGTGCGAGAGCGGATTCATGCCCCCATTGTCCCCCAACCCACCCTTGCGGGAGGGACCTGCAGGAGGGACCTGTAGGAGGGACTTCAGTCCCGATGCTCCTCGCGATGAAGCATCGGGACTGAAGTCCCTCCTACAGGCCCTTTTGAAATCCGTCAGGCGGCGTGGAGGGAGCAGCGGATCACGCGCAGGCCCGAGCGGGCCACGCGGCGGTTGATCTCGGCCTTCAGCAGGTCGGCCAACGGGCGTCCGGGCTCGGCGCGTTCGGGCAGGCTGGCCAGGGCATCGCGGGCCTGGTCGCTGACCAGGGCGTCCACGCGGTCCAGCGCGGCCCCGGCCTGGGCCGGGTCCAGGATCTGGTAGTGAAGCTCGGCGTGGGCCCCGGACTGGGCCGCAACATCCAGGTGATGGCCAATCAGGCACACCGGTTGGCCCAGCTGGTCCAGGCCGGGCAGGGTCCAGTGCCAGCCGGCGCCCAAGGCGCGGATGAAGCGCCCGGACCGGGAGACGGTGACCACGCAATTGTCGGGCACCCGGCAAATGCCGGTGGCTCGGACCAGGGCGGCCAGGGGCCCCGGCAGGGGAGGTAGCGTGTTCAGGTTCGTCATATGCATTAGAGACTTATCCTCTATTACTAAAGCATAGTCTAGTAACGAGAACGATTTCTTAATGCGGCCAGACCGGGGGGGCTGGGTAGTTGGCTGTGGGCAGAACACCAAAGTCCGTACCGAATATCCGGACTATGGTGTTTTTGGTCATTTGTTACGCACCGGTCACCGCCAGCTTCGCGGCCGCAGAAAAAACCCCTCAAAATCATTCAGATACGCGCATGTTGGCAATCCAGATTGGTCGCCCCTTCACGAAAAGCAGGGCTCTGGCTCTACACCTGCCCACTTGAGGCGCACTAAAGGACCCGAATCGGCATCAGCACCACCCGGCGTCCCCCCGCCTTCAGTAGCGGGGCCATTTAGAGTCCGGGGTTAGGGTAGCCGATCTCGGCCATCCGTTTTGCATAGGCGGCGGGCGTTAGCCCGCCCAGTGCTTTTTTGGGTCTCTCCTCGTTGTATTCCCGGCGCCAGGTCTCGATAACCGTGCGGGCATGCAGGACGTTCTGGAACCAGTGTTCGTTGAGGCACTCGTCTCGCAGCCTGCCGTTGAAGCTTTCGATGTCGGCGTTCTGGTTCGGCTTGCCCGGCTCGATCAGCCGTAGCGTGACGCCTCGCTCGTGCGCCCACTTCACCATCGCCTTGCCGCAAAACTCCTTGCCGTTGTCCGAGCGGATGACTCGGGGCAGGCCGCGGCTCAGGGCCAGCCGGTCCAGGACGCGGCACACGCCCAGCCCTGACATGGCCCGCTCAACCTCAATGGCCACCGACTCGTGGGTCGCGTCATCGACGATCGTCAGGCACTTGAGCACCCGACCCTCCCCGCTGCGGTCGAAAACGAAATCGATCGACCACACCTGGTTGGCTGCAGTCGGCCGAAGCAGGGGCTGCCGATCCGCCACGGGCACCTTCTTGCGCTTGCGCCGCCGCACCTGCAGCTTCGCTTCTTGGTAGAGCCGCTCGACACGCTTGTAGTTCACTCGCCAGCCTGCCTGCCGAAGCTTGAGATGGATCATGCCAACGCCATAGCGCTTGTGCCGGTGCGCCAGCGCTTGGATCTGTTCGCGCAGTTCGATGTTCTGATCGGGGCGGGGTTCGTAGCGAAAAGCGCTGGCGCTCATACGCGCGACTGCCAGCGACCGTCGTTCGCTGAGTCCGCTTTCGAGCATCTGCCGCACCAGCGCCCTGCGCGCCGGTGCGGTTACGGCTTTTTTCGAAGGACGTCCTTGATGACGTCGTTCTCAAACATCTGCTCGGCCAGCAGCTTCTTCAGCCGGGCATTCTCGGCCTCCAGCTCTTTGAGCCGTTTGGCATCCGGCACGGTCATGCCGCCGAACTTGCTGCGCCACAGGTAGTACGAGGCTTCGCTGAAGCCGTGCCGCCGGCACAGGTCCTTGACCGCCATGCCGGCATCGGCCTCACGCAGAAATCCGATGATCTGCTCTTCGGTAAATCGCTTCTTCACGTCCAATCTCCTGGTCAGGTGGGATTGGACTCCAAATCGAACCGCTACTCAAAACCGGGGGAACGTCGGACTCACCCCATGCGATCTGGCCACGATTGAGCTCCGGAAGTTGTTGTAGCGACGAGGCTTCCTCAGCCACCAGCGCCTGCAAACGTCACGCTGTCACTGTGCCTGCAGCAACGGCCTGGGCATGCTTATCGAATTCGCTGATCCACTTCAGAATGCTCTCGGCATCGGCGATCAGTTCGTCCGGGTCTGGCAACCACGTGGGCGTCTCAATAGGCTGAGAATGCTCGAACGCGGAGTACTTGGTCATCATGTCATCGATGAGTGCGCAGTCGGTCGGCCGGATGGCCGCCAGGCGCTTGATCAGATTCAAGGTCTTGATCTCACGCCGAAACCGAACCACCACACCCGAGCAAAGCTTTTCCTCTACCGACCGTTCCACCAGGATGCGCAGATTGCTGCAAGCGCTTTTCAGCAGCGCCTTTCGAATTTCGACATCCTGCTTCTTCGCCAAATGCGTGTCACTGACAACTTTGTTCAAGCCTTCCTTCGGCCCCAAGGAGAAGGCATCAATGGTGGAGGGGACCCCGGTCTCCAAACCGTCTCTAGTAATCGAAAGAACCTTTATGCGGGCCTGTGACCCGTGGGCCTCCTTGCGCTTTTTGGCGCTCTTGAGTAGCACCATCAACGAAAGGCGGTGGGTAAACATTAGGACCTGGCGGGTTTCTGCCAGATCCGCCAGCCGGTTGGCGACGGCCTCCTCGAAGCGCTGATCGAGCGAGGAGATGGGGTCGTCGAACACAATGGGAAGGACGCGATCGCTGCCGGTTGCGTCGGCAAGGAAGGCGGCTAGAGCCACGATCCGCTGCTCACCCTCGCTCAACACGTCCTTGTTGTGGATGCGGCGCCGGGGGTTACGCAGTTCGGCGCAGAAAGCGAAATGCCCTTTGCCCTTGGATTGATGCGTCATGACGATCGGAAGGCCTTGCCCTCCCAGACGCTGCATTTCAGCGTTGAAGCGTTCGCAGAAGCCGCGTGCAAGTTCCGACGCTCCTACCTCGTTGTTCCTGCTCGTCAAGGCGTTGGTGGCAGCGAGGCGAATCGCTGCGTCAATCTCTTCGTATGTCCGCAACCGGGCGACTTCGTTGGCTATTTGCGTCCGGTTCGTTGCGAGCCACTCCATCCCCTGAAGGTCAACCAGGCGCGCCTCCTTCTTCTTGCGCCCCTCAATGTCCACCAAAGGCGCCAGCGCATCACGCTGCGCCTCAAGCGCAGCCACCGTGGATTGATGTGCCGAATGCCATTTCAGCCAGTCGGCCACAGGCACGCTTTGAAGGGTCGTGGCGGTTCCAAGCGCTTTGGTTTGTGCTTCAACGGCTTTCCGGAGGAACTCTCCCTCCTGCGGATCCAGCCCGATCGATTGGCTCACGGTTGACCAGGCTTCCTCGTCGGGCACCTTCTTAAGACCGTCCAAGAGCGCGGTATGGCGTCGTTCGGCGAGGGCAGCGTCGGACTCCAGACGATTCTGGACAAAGGCTCCGAACCCCTCCAGCCGGGCCGTGGCTTCGGGATCAAGCACTTGCTGGCAAAGCACGCAGCGGGCGTCGACTCCCGTGTTGGGGTGAATGTGCTCAGGGTAGGCCTTGGTCTGGGAGTACGCTTCGGCCGCTGACCACAGTTCGCGCCAAGCGGCTTCGCCTACCCCCATCAGAGGCAACCCTTTGAAGAAGGCTGCTGCATGAGCGGATGCGGCCTCTCGCTTGGTCACGGCGTCCAGGCGCGCTGTCACGATGCCAGTCGCATTCTCGCCACCAAGAGCCTCTTCCCGCATCAAGGCGGAAGCCTTCTTTTGGGCCAGCTGCTCCAGGTCGGCCACCACCTTGGCATGGGCCACGGCCGGATTGGCCTGCGCCAAGGCAGCGGCCAGCCCCACCAGCTCTGCGCGCTGTTCGACGGACATGCCGCAGGCTGCATCGATCGCTGCCTGCGTGGTTTTGGCGCGAAGCAGTTGCCGAAGGGTGGCTGCCGCAGGCGACGCGATCAGATCTGGTGGAAGGGATGGCATCTTCGTAGCCAGACCCTTGGCACGTTGGCGCAAGTTGTCAGCCACTTGGTCAGATATCTGTATCAAGCTGGAAACGAACTGCATCGAACGCGGGGTGTGGGTTGCCGCGCTGGCGCTGTTGCCGAATTCAACGGCCGTGGCCGCGTCAAAGACCGGAATGGCCTTCAGTACCTTGAGTGGGCCTTGGCTCGCCTGCCATTTGTGAGGTACGGCATCGTTGACCGGCCCGCTGGCGCTAATCGCACGCACTTCGACTGTCGCGGATGCCTCTTCGAGTTCATGTTCGAAGGCATTTCCGTGGATGGTGCCGGCCACGCGAGCGCCGCAGAGGTGCTTCATTAGCCTGGCGTAGCCGGATTTGCCGGACCCGTTAGCCCCGTAGATGATCGCCAGGTCGGCGTCGGTAAGGTCCAGGGTAGCTTTAGCTCCCAAGGCGTTGACCCCACGGATGTCGAACACGCGTTCGAGCCGCAATCCCGCTCTTCCCGGTGTGCCCGCAATCATGCCTTCGGCCAGCAGGGACTCTGGTTTCTCCAAGCGCTTGGCCGACTCCTGCAGGCAGTGCGTAGCTAGGACGTCGATCTCGGGCTCTGATGGCATCCGGCGGTTGGAGATTAGACCTAATGCAGCGGCCCTCAACCAGCTGGGTCGCGTGTTCAACCATGCTTCGACCGCAATGGGTCCGGCATTGCCCTGATCACTCGCCATTTACGCTCTCCCCACAGAGAAGGTTTTGACAGGCCCACTGGGCATGTCCGCCCCGTAGGTCATGGTAGCGTCAACGCAACGGGGACACCCCGATCTTGCGGCAACGGCGTGGCTCTCAGCGGGGACGACGGGCGCCGCAAGCTGCCTGGCGGGCGCTGCGTTCTGGGGTGCACGAGGAAGACGCATCGGCCAAGAGCAAAAAGTGGCTGAATCCGTGGGTGACGATAGTGCCCCCGCCCTTGGGGCGGGGGCATCGTCTTGGATCAACGCTTGCCGTCGATGAAAGCCGTCAGCGAGCCCTGGGCCAGTTCGACCGTCCGCAACAGTGACCGCCGGGGTACGCAGTCCGGGTAGTGCTGCGTCACGAGCGCTCGCACCTGGTCCAGATCCGCATGGCAGTCCATTGCCGACGCCTGAGTCAGGCGACCCGCGTCCTCCGGCAGGCTTCCGTAATAAAGCGCGTTGAACTGCTCGGAGGGGAGATCGCTGGTCTTGTGCTCGCGCTGCACCCAGTCATCCAGATCGCAGCGCATGCGGCCGCACCGGTTGTAGACGCCCTTGCGCTCATAGCTCTTGGCCAGGACGCCCTTGAGCAGCGTGGCGACCCGCTCATGGGCGTCCAGGGGCATACGCGCATCCGGACGCCGCTGCAGCCCTCCGATCACCGAGCCGTACCCAATGGAGTTGCGGTAGGGACGCAGCAGATCGTGAGGGCTGGGCCGCTCTCGCTTGCGGGACTTCAGCACTGCGCGGCCCGGCGTCACATACACCGGCGCGTACGGGGCCGATTCGCCGGGCCAGGCCGAACTCACCAGCGGATCGGGCAGCGACTCCAGCGCAACCACGATGGAGTCCAGGCTCACCCCGTCCGCGCTGTCGGAGATCAGCTCCATCACCGCGTTGCCCGGGCTGTAGAGACCACCCCAAGTGGAGCGCCGGAGATGCAGGTCGTGACGCGCGGCCCAGGCCTCGCGCTGGCTTTCCAGTCCCCGGATCGCCGCCCCATAGGGCTCATCAACGACGAGGAGCTTTTCCGTACTGGTCTCCTTCCAGACGCTCCAGTGGTCCAAGCCCGGGAGCTGCACGCCGGACCCAATCATGGCCTCGTGCCTCTGATTGGTAGGACGAAGGCCGGTTGCATCCATGAAGACCAGCGCCCGGGCGGCGGCACAGACCTGGTCACGGGCGCTGGCCTGTGACGCGACGTCTTGCTGCCTTTCGAGGTGATCGATCGCGTCCCCCCGGAAATCCCGCAGGGCCCGGTGGTGCCGGAGTTCAGCGCGAGTCACCAGGTCCGCCCAGGGACGGGAAAGCTCGAGCTTGAGGGTCTCGCGGCCCCGGGTCCGGCCGTCGCGATCACGCCAGTAGGACGTGATGTAGACCGTCTGCCCGTGTCGCGCCCGCGGGGTGGAACCCCGGGCAGACAACACATTCTGCGCGTGCCGGAAATTCTGGAACGCGCCCTGGCGGGCGGCTTCGTCCAGGCTGCGGGTGTGGGTGATACCGCGCTCGCGCTTAATGGACTTGGCGAGGCGCTTGATGCCTTCGATAGAAGACGGGCGAACCGTGTTGTTCGACATGATGACTCTCCCGGCCCGGAACCGTACGTCACCCGTCTGCCGTGCGCTCGAGGCCTTGGAGAAGTCAGGTCGAGAACAGGAAAGTTTGCCTGGCAGTGCTGTTAACAGCTTCGCTAAAGACGGGTGGCCGGCTCCTGCCCGGAGCCGCAGCAACACTCTAGCACCGGAAGGTTTCGGCCGCAAAACGCCGTCCAACATGTTGACCCGGCGAGGGAATATGCCAACGCACCCGCCAACACCGTTGGACGGTCTGGCGACGCTGGCTGCAAGCAAGGACCGCCGTGGCGACTAGCCGTCCCGGGCTTGAATGTGTGTCGCCAGGCAGCTCGAGCCGTTCCCAGATGGCCTGAGGCGCCTATTGCCACCGGATCAACTATCTCTGTGAATTCCACGATGCACTGCGCGCCATTGGGGTTGACCATCCCCCGGCAGACCTCGGATGGGACGCCCGCGAACCTGGTCTGGTGGATAGGCTCGCGACGGCCATCGCCCGAGAGATGACGAAAGATGGCTAAGCCTAGACGACGGGCAACGCCCGCTACGGGGCGGCAGCAGCGACCCCATCGGCACCCGCACCGGCACCCTCCATCCGCTGGCGATGCCACTCGATTCCCCAGGGCACGAACAGGGTCATGCGAAGCAGAAGCCACCAGAGCATGAACAACCCATTGTTATGAACGGCGTCATCGGTGAGCAGGCCGTGGCTGTACAAATTGCGAAGGTTGAAACCGGCCTTTTCTGTCAGCAGCGCTCGCAGCTGAAAAACCGTGTCCTTGCCCAGGGCCCCGACGGCGTGAGGGCTCTCCAAGAGCTGATTTAGTGACAGCTCCTCCTCGATGCCGCCGTCGCGATGGACCAGCGTGTTGACCCGCTCGCGCTTGAAAATGTTGCGCACAATCGCTTCGGTTTGCGGAATCAGGTAGGCGGCTACCTCGAGCCAGTCATAGTTCAAGCCTGCCGTCAGACCGAGTGCAATCGAATCCTCATGACCGTCCGGGACGCAGGGGGATTGGTGCATGTAGAGAAGGATGGCGTTGAGGGATGGCTCAAACTTCTCGCAGAAGACATCGATCGCTTCGAAAATGGCGGGCGGATAGATCGCCGAGTCGAACTCCAAGACGTGCTCGATCATTCGCTGGAAGACATGGTCCTCGTTGTTCGGGTCAAACGCCTCCTGTGTCGACACCGGAACCCCGTGCTCGTTGTAGCTGACCCGACTGAAAAAATCGACGATCGTACGGTTGGCATTGGCGTAAAGCACCGATTCGCGGACGTTGTCATACCTGGGCCCCTGCGAGACCCCATAGGCCAATTGCATCAGTCCGTCGTGGTCGGTAGGACCCACTACGGTAGCCCGGACGAGCTCGATGAGATCCCGAATATCAATCGGGAACTCGTGCATCTGCATTTCATCGAGAATGGTTCGGCGAACATCGGCCAGCTCGTCCTGGAGCTCGCGGACCCGGGTGCGGTCCCCGCCGTACTGACGCAGCTTGGCGATCCCTTCAGACATCCAGTCCGCCTTCAACATGGCCGATGCCGGCAAGCGGGATCGGGTGATGAGCACGTCGGCTGCCGCCTGTTGGCATCGTCTGGCTGCGGCATCGTCCCGAGCCCGCTCCCAGAATCTGGCGGCGATTTCAAAGCAGGTCTGCGCATGATCGGGCTGGTAGCCCTCGCCTTGGTTGGCGTAACGGACGGCATGGTCCTCAAATAGCGGCGCCAGTTGGGTCCCTAGGGCGCGGTTCCGCGCCCGCGCGAGTTCGGAAAGCGGGAGGAAGACGCCGGGCCAGCCGTGGTCAAGCGAGTAGCGAATGCCGGCCTCGATGAGGGTCCAATACCGTTGCTGAAGTTCGGCGTTGCGCTTCTCGAACATGGCGGCAAGATCGATGCCGCGCTGCATCTCATCGAGCGACGACACGGCATCCCCCGTTTGCATCACCCGCTCGCAGTGCTCCAGATAGGCCCTGGCTGCCAGCTGGCCGAAAGGCCACATCTTCAGGCCCAGGTTGCGTCCCACGACCGACGCGACGTCTGATGCCCGGGCCCGGAGCCACGGGACATCGAGGTTCTCGGAAAGAATCTGAAGGCAGGCGACGTCGTCCGCATCGAAGTCCTCAATCTGGGTAGCGTCGGGATCGCCTGTGCGTCGCGACCGGTGAAAGACATTGTTAGGGGTTCCCGCACTCAGCCGCAGGGACGTTGTCGCCGCCAGCAAGGAAACGACCGCCGCCTCGGTGGCGAGGCCTTGCGCGGCCAGGTCCTGGGAGCGTTTGGCCAAGATGGAGCAGTGCTGCCAGGCGCTGGACGCCCAGTCATCAAGTCCATCCAGGTGACGCGCCAACTCAACAGCCCGTATGGCGTCAGGTGCCAATGCATTGCCCAGTATGCCCACGCGCTCACGTCCTGAGAATCCGACGAATCAGAGTAAGCGTGTTGTTCGCTTGATGCCAAGCCGGCCGGGCCGGCCAGGCCGGGCGGCAAGCGGGACCGGCTGCAGCAGCGAGGATCACGTAGCTGCCCGGTCAAGCCTGGGGACGGCCGCTGGTCGCAGTACTATCTAGCAGCCACCAGGGTGGTCGGCGCCCATGCCGAGCCAGACGCACTCGCTGAGAAGATGACGGATGCCGATCTCATTTGCCTCGACGGGGACGACGTGATCTGGACCCAGCAGTTCATCAATCCCACGGTTTATCTCGACACCTGCGCGATTCGGGAGATATCCGAAAGCACGGAGCTGACCGCCCGGTTTGCAGACGCGATCAAGCGCAAGAACGGCACTTGGCTGCTGGCGCCGCTGTCGTTGGGGGAGTTCGCCGTGTTCAAGGACCCCAGGCACTGCGCGCAGGCGGAAATCATGCTCGCGCAGGTGGTCCCGAACATCTACCTCTCGCCGGCAAAGTTCGCCGCCAACCACCGTGCAGGACAGGGCAACAAAGCAGTACCCTTTAGCCCCGGGCTTTATCAGTAATCACTGGTACGGCGATTAGTGCAGGTCAGGTAAGGCGCATAAGCTTGCAGTGTTGAACGGGAGGCGCTGTGATGGAACTCATTTCCGGTTTTGCGACCATCGTCGCTCTGCTGTCTGACTTCAACGCTTCCAGGCGAGGCGGAGCAGTCGCGACGATTGAAGAATTCAAGTCTTGGCTATCTGAGAATCGCCACGCGGAGATCATCGAAACCTTGGAGCAGAACGCGGCAAGTGTCCGAAGTATCAAGGCGCTACTGCACGAGGATGGCGAGACGCTTGGCGCCCAGTTGCGGGCACTCGATCAGCAACTGGCTAAGCTCGCTTCCGGGCTTGAGCTGTTTAAGCCGCTGGCCAGTGCCCTTCACCCGGGCGGCGAACTCTCCGGGCAAGCGCTCGAATGGTTGGAGCAGATCGATTCCGCGGGCGCAAGCAAGTTCCTGAAAGGCGGGGGCCTCAGTGGAACCTATCTCGCGATGATTGACGGTTCCGGAAAGGGAGACATGACGATTACGGAGCCGCGGTTCGTTGAGTCGGACCTCGATGATCTGCTCGAACTCGGATTGGTGAAGGACATCGGCACCAACGGCAGATTCGAACCGATGTACGCCTTTACGCGCAACGCTGCCGCGCTGGTGAAGGCGCGACGGGACTCGACGGGCGAACCACTGGATTTGGGAACGGGTTAGGGCAGATACGCAGGAAGCGTGGCAGGGCGCTGGTCGCCGTCAGGCTTAGGTGGAGGAACGCACCGCCGGGCAAGGCTAGCGTAGACCCTTGGCGACGTCCGCTTCTGCTAATAGCGGAAGTTATTAAGGATCGGATCCATTCCTTAGGGGTGAACTTGTTCATTCACTCAGTAATTGTGAGTCGCGTCGAGTTCTGCAATGGTCCATATGCCAGCGATTCGGACCATTTCGGGATATTCTCGGGCGCCTCCAGGGGTTCTACCCCGTTTCCGCGGACGGTTTGATTGCGGTCTGAAACTCGCGTTCACGCCGGGCGACTTTACGGCTTACCGGTTGAATGTTGCCTTGCCCTAGATTGATTCGACCTTAGTAACTCGGGGGGAATTTGAGTTGATTGGAACGCCGCAATGGCTGGCGACGCCTACAGCGCCATCGTCTGCTCGGCGATAACGACTTGTTCGATTCTCGCGCCATCCCAGTGATAGATCAGGTGCGCCGCTTGCCTGACGGGGCCCAGTAAGTCGGGATAGAAGACAGCGGCACACTGCCCGCCGGCGTGGCGGACACTGTCGTAGATCAGGCCGTCGCTTCCCGCGGCTCTCCACTCTACGGCCGCCCGTTGGCTGGCTACGTAACTGTCCGGGTCGTGCAGTTGGGGCCATCCGCCCCGAATGTCGTGCAGCTGTCCGGTCAGGTCGCCCAGATAGCACCTCATCTCGATTTGGCAGCGTCGCTCCCGGGTGCGCGCCAGGAAGAGATTTCGGTGGTGGACGGTTTCGCGGATCGCCGTTTCCCGATCAATCGCAGCGTAGTAGACGCCATAGGCTCCTGGCGAGAACCGCGAGCCTTCCGTATTGGGGTGGGTGAAAGCCGCCATGACTGGTGTCGTGCCAGGTCCGGCAATCCGGCGGTGCGGTGACACCAGGCTGATCGTGCCCATCTCCTCGCGCAGGCGCGGGTTGGTCAGGCCTTCGATCTCATAGAGTGCCTCCAGGTCGCCCGGCTCCGCGATGGCATCGAACAGGCCGACCGGCGGAAAGCGACTGGAGACGATGCGGTAGGCCGGCCGCCACTCAAGGTGGTGGACGGGAGGCATGGGCATTAGCCCCAGCCTCGCTGCGCGTCGAGGTACTGGCGCACCACGTACAGGTCGGCGACTTGGCCGCCCAGCATCCGCTCAAGGGCACTGCGGCCCCCGAACAGGGGACCGTCGTTCGGCCGCTTCACCCAGCCGTCGGCTTGCGCCTCGTTCGGGAACAGGATGTGCAGCGCCTTGTAGACACCTAGGATGTAGCTGATGCGCTCGATCACGTCGTGCGGCACCGCGCCGCTGCGGTCCTTCTTCCAGCGGAAATAGGTAGATCGGCCCGGAGATCCGAGCAGCCGACGCTCTTGGTCGGCGCTGAGGTCCCACTTGCGGGCAATATTGAAGAAGGCGCGCAGCGCCGGGCCGGCGAGATCCCGGCGGGACGGTGCGGCTTCGGCAGCGATGGTGTTCATGGAAGATAGTCCCGTTTGGAACTTATAGTGGAAATATAGTCCCAATAAAGACTGAACGCAACTCTGCGGGAATTCGTGCTCCGGTGCCCCCCGCCGCTCGCGACGCGATTATAGGAGGCCCTTTCTCGGCAGGCGGGCAGGCGCGCCAAAGGACGGTGAGAACGTACGGGCTATGCCAACAAACCTTCCGGAGGCCGGACTGCGGCCTCGCATAACCTATTGAATCAAAAAGAAGGTACGGACTATGCCGCCCTAGGGAGGACATAGTCCGTACTGATCGGCTCCGATCCGGGACACGCTATGGTTCCTCCCGGGTACAGACTTCACCTATCTGCCCAGCTGGGCAGGGAACTCTCGCCCGTGCGGGCGCGCAAAAAAGGCCTGATGAATTTCATCAGGCCTTTCTGTTTTGCAGCCGCCGCGGAATCAATCCAGCCGTGCCTGTTCGGCCTTCACGTGTTTCATGATGTTGAGAAAGGTGTCCGTCCAGTAGATATCTTTGTTGTCGGCCAAGTACTGCAACAGCTGTTC
>JANORD010000124.1:0-34849 GCA_031415095.1 Lysobacteraceae bacterium | reverse complement strand
CGACGAACCGCTGGCCGGGTGGCGCGAGACATGGGCAATGCCGTCCTCAATGCCAGCCAGGAACCGCTCGCCCACTGCCACGCCCGCTTGGCTCGCATACCACCAGGCGGCCTCGGCGGCGTCCCGCCGCGCGGCGCCGCGCCAGATGGCTGGCTTCACTTCGCGTGCCGGGCGCGGATTTCTTCGCGCATTCTCACGAACGTTTCGGGGGTGACCAGCTCACCCGGCCCCGAGTTGGCCCCCTCCAGCAGCAGGCCCCGCAGTTTCTCGACGTCGCGCTGTTTGCGGATGAGTTCCCGCAGGTATTCGCTGCTTGATCCGTACGCATGCTCGGCGACCTGGGCATCGACGAAGGCCTTCAGGTCGTCCGGCAGGGAGATGTTCATGGTGGCCACGGCAATCCTCTATGGCAAACTTTGCCATCGAAGTCTACGCTGCCCTGGGAGGCCCGGCAATGCGCGCTTGGCGCGAGCCTGCGTAGGCATTCGCCCCGGCTCAGGCCACCTGCGCAGCGGCAAGGAAATCCTGCGCAAAGCGCTGCAGCACACCGCCGGCTTCGTAGATGGACACCTCTTCGGCGGTGTCCAGGCGGCAGGTCATGGGCACCTCGAGGCGCTCGCCGTCGCGGCGGGTAACCACCAGCGTGAGCGTCGCGCGCGGAGTGCGTTCGCCCAGCACATCGAAGGTCTCGGTGCCGTCCAGGCCCAGCGTCTTGCGGGTTGTGCCCGGCAGGAACTCCAGCGGCAGCACGCCCATGCCGATCAGGTTGGTGCGGTGGATGCGCTCGAAGCCTTCGGCCGCGATCACCTCCACGCCGGCCAGGCGCACGCCCTTGGCGGCCCAGTCGCGCGAGCTGCCCTGGCCGTAGTCGGCGCCGGCGATGATGATCAGCGGCTGCGCGCGCTGCAGGTAGGTTTCAATCGCTTCCCACATGCGCATCACCTTGCCATCGGGCTCCACGCGCGCCAGCGATCCTTTCTTTTGAGCGCCATCTACGATCGCCATTTCGTTGGTGAGCGTGGGGTTGGCGAAGGTGGCGCGCAGTGCGGTCAGATGGTCGCCGCGGTGGGTGGCGTAGGAATTGAAGTCCTCTTCGGGCAGGCCCATCTTGGCCAGGTATTCGCCGGCAGCGCTGTCGCGCAGGATCGCGTTCGACGGCGACAGATGGTCGGTGGTGATGTTGTCGCCCAGCAGCGCCAGCGGGCGCATGCCGGTGAGCGTACGCTCGCCGGCCAGCGCGCCTTCCCAGTACGGCGGGCGGCGGATGTAGGTGCTTTGCGGGCGCCAGTCGTACAGCGGGCTCACCTTCTCGCCGGTTTCCACCGCCACGGTGAACATAGGTTCGTACACTTTGCGGAACTGTTCGGGCTTGACGCTGGCCTTCACGATCGCGTCGATTTCTTCATCGCTGGGCCACAGGTCCTTCAGCGTGATGGGCTCGCCGCTGGCGTCATAGCCCAGCGCGTCCTTCTCGATATCGAAGCGGATGGTGCCGGCGATGGCGTAGGCCACCACCAGCGGCGGCGAGGCCAGGAACGCCTGCTTGGCATACGGATGGATGCGGCCGTCGAAATTGCGGTTGCCGCTGAGCACGGCGGTGGCGTACAGGTCGCGATCGATGATTTCCTTCTGGATCGCCGGATCCAGCGCGCCGCTCATGCCGTTGCAGGTGGTGCAGGCGAAGGCGACGATGCCGAAGCCCAGTGTTTCAAGCTCTTCTTTCAGCCCGGCTGCTTCCAGGTATAGCGCCACGGTCTTGGAGCCCGGTGCCAGCGAGCTTTTCACCCAGGGCTTGCGGGTGAGGCCCGCGCGGTTGGCGTTGCGCGCCAGCAGCGCGGCGGCGATGACGTTGCGCGGGTTGGAGGTGTTGGTGCAGCTGGTGATGGCGGCGATGATCACCGCGCCGTCGGGCATCAGGCCTTCGGCCTCCTGCGCGCGGGCGGCGGCGAGATTGCCGGCAATGCCTTTGGCCGCGAGATCGGCGGTAGCCACGCGCGCATGCGGATTGGACGGGCCAGCCATGTTGCGGCCCACCGAGGACAGGTCGAAGGACAGCGTGCGTTCGTACTGCGCCGTGGCCAGCGCGTCGGCCCACAGGCCGGTGTGTTTCGCGTAGGTCTCCACCAACTTCACCTGCTCGTCGCTGCGGCCGGTGAGGCGCAGGTAGTCCAGCGTGTTGCCGTCGATGAAGAACATGGCCGCGGTGGCGCCGTACTCGGGCGCCATGTTGGAGATGGTGGCGCGGTCGCCGAGGGTGAGCGCGGCGGCGCCTTCGCCGCGAAACTCCCACCAGGCGCCGACCACTTTGGAGGCGCGCAGGAACTCGGTCAGCGCCAGCACGATGTCGGTGGCGGTGATGCCGGGTTGCGGCCGGCCCGTCAGCTCCACGCCGATGATGTCGGGCAGGCGCATCCACGAAGCGCGGCCCAGCATCACGTTCTCGGCCTCCAAGCCGCCCACGCCAATGGCGATGACGCCCAGCGCGTCCACGTGCGGCGTGTGACTGTCGGTGCCCACGCAGGTGTCGGGATAGGCCACGCCCCTGCCCTCATCGGCATGCAGCACGCCGATCACCGGGCTCATTCGCTCCAGATTGATCTGATGCATGATCCCGTTGCCCGGCGGGATCACGTCCACGTTCTTGAACGCGCGCTTGGTCCAGTCGATGAAGTGGAAGCGGTCTTCGTTGCGGCGGTCTTCGATGGCGCGGTTCTTGGTGAACGCATCGGGGTCGAAGCCGCCGCATTCCACGGCGAGTGAGTGGTCCACGATCAGCTGCACCGGCACCACCGGGTTCACCTGCGCCGGGTCGCCGCCTTGGTCGGCGATGGCGTCGCGCAGGCCGGCCAGGTCCACCAGCGCCGTCTGTCCCAGGATGTCGTGACAGACCACGCGCGCCGGGAACCACGGGAAGTCGAGGTCGCGCTTGCGTTCGATCAACTGCCGCAGCGACGCGTCCACGTTGGCCGGCTCGCAGCGCCGCACCAGGTTTTCCGCCAGCACCCGCGACACGTAGGGCAGGCCGTCCCAGGCGCCGGGCTGCAGCGCCTCCACGGCGGCGCGGGCGTCGAAGTAGTCCAGGCGGGTGCCAGGCAACGAAGTGCGGTGGGCGGTGTTCATGGGCGAGGAAGTCTCCGGAGATGAACCATTATCGACGCCCGTTGCGGAAGCGTCATCCGAATCCGGCGTTTGCCGGGCGGAAGTCATAGCCGCGGCTCGTAGAAGCGATGACGACCGCGCTCGTTGGCTCCGACAGAATCGCGAACACGGCCAACCTCGGCAGCCCTCCGCATGATTGACAATTCACTTTATCGTAGCTACATTTAATCTATGCGGGTTACTTGCAACCCTGCAAAACGTGACTGGACATTGCAGCAGCGTGGCTTGGACCTGCTCTGCGCGAAGGAAGCCTTTGCCGGGCCACATTTCACCCGAATCGACGACCGTCAAGACTACGGCGAGCTGCGCTTCATAACAGCCGGTTGGATTGATTCCCGACTTGTCGTATTTGCATGGACGGCGCGTGGCGCTGCAAGACGCATCATCAGCATGAGGCACTGCCATGAACGTGAAGCAAAAAAACTCCAGCCCCGTCTTGCGTGATTCGGAAACCCCGCCGGAGATCACGGATGCCTGGATCGCTGGTGCGGACCTGTATCACGGTGAAAAGCTCGTCCATCGCGGGCGTCCCAAGCTTGCGAGTCCTCGCCAGCTACTCTCGCTGCGTCTACCCCCTCACGTCATCGCACGCTGGAAGGCAACGGGCCCAGGTTGGCAAACCCGTATGGCGGAAGCGTTGGAAAAGACCGCTCCCAAACCGCACCGAGCAGCTGGCTGACGGATGTTGCGTCTGTGCGCCAGTTGCGCGCTGGTGCTTGCGCTGAGCGTAGGCGCGTTGTTTGGTTTGAACCTGATCGGCGGCGCGCTCGCACCGTGGCTGGGCCTGGCGCGCGGCGGCACCGTGCGGCTGGCCTGGGATTTGGCGTGGTTGCTGCTGTCCTGCGGCCTTGCGCTTTGGCTAGTGGCGCGGTGGGCGCCCGCGGCGCGCCGAACTTTGGCCTGGGGGCTTTGGGCGCTGATATCCGCCGCTGCGATCTGGGCCGTACTTGAGCTGGGTGGCGATTTCCCGGCCTGGTTCCGAGCCGCGGTGCTGCTGCTGGTGCCGGTGTTGTTTGGATGGGTGCGTTGGCTACGGCGCGCGGACAGGATGCGGCGATCGGGCTCGCGCGGAATTCATAGCCGCGACTCGTAGAACCGATGACGACCACTCTCGCTGTCTCCGCCAAGATCCGGTGGATGGCAGCGTTCAACCGTTCCGGCCAAGACCTGGCTGCTGCTGCCGCTTGACGTTATTACCGCTGACCGTTAGCATTCCTGAGTCCAGTAAACATGGCAATTCCTGTCCTTCCGATGCCCGCGCACCCAGGCATTTTTTGGCGGCGAAAGGGTAAAGCGTTTCGAACGCTTCGAGGACGTGGCCATGCGCAAACTCGCCATGCTTGACGCAGCTACCGCGCTGGGCGACCTGCGCGTGCCGCCGGCAAACCGTTTAGAGGCGCTCCGCGGCAACCGAGCAGGGCAGCACAGCATTCGCATCAACGGTCAGTACCGCCTCTGCTTCCACTGGACGACCAGTGGCCCCGCCAACGTCGAGATCTGCGACTACCACTGAGCATCGCCATGCGCACCGTTCCCTACCCCCACCCTGGGCACATCCTCCGCGAGGAATTCCTGACGCCTCTTGGCATAAGCCAGTACCGGCTTGCCAAGGATATCGGCGTGCCCCAGACGCGCATTGGCGAAATCATCGCTGGCCGGCGTGGCGTGAGCGCGGATACGGCGCTCAGGCTTGCGAAGTACTTCGGCACTTCGGAACTGTTTTGGATGAACCTGCAGTTGGCGTATGACGCCGCGCTCGCGCGTGACTCGCTGCGGGCCGTGCTGCCGCGAATTCAGCCCTGCGTCCGAAACGGTTGATGCAAGGATCGCGTCTGTCGCCAAGGCGCTGTTGTAAAAGCGCTAGTCGGGTTCCGTTTCATCGCCGAGGCGCGACGCCAGCCCGCCGGCTCGCACTACGCGCCGCGCCAGCGCCGCCTCGATGCTAGCGCGCGGGCCCCAGATTTCCACGCTCTGCTTGGCCCGCGACAGCGCCGTGTACAGCAGCTGGCGCGACAGGATGCGGTGGTCGGGGTCGGGCGGCAGCAGCACGGCGGCGTGGATGTATTCGCTGCCCTGGCTCTTGTGGATGGTGAGCGCCCAGGCGGGCTCGTGTGCGGGCAGCGCGCCGGGGGCGAAGGCGCGGGCGCCGTCTTCGCTTTCGAACCAGACTTGCAGCGCACCGTCGCTGGCGCGCAGGCACAGGCCCAGGTCGCCGTTGAACAGGCCGGCGCCGTAGTGATTGCGGGTGACCATGACCACGCGGCCCGGATACCAGGCATCGTCGCCGCGCACTTGCCAGCGCTGGCGCAGGTGCCGTTCGACGGCGGCGTTGATGGCGTCGGAACCGAAAGGTCCGTCGCGCAGCGCGCACAGCAGCTGGCGTTCGGCGAGCTGGCGCAGGGCCGCCGTTGCCTCCGCGGAGGTGTCGGTGGTGGGCGGTTGGCCGCGTTCGGCGAGGGTCTCAGCCCAGCGCCACGCTTCGCGGGCGACGGCGGCGGGCGTTTCGATCGGACGCAGCTGGGCGCGATCGCCCGCGGCGGCGAGTGCCGCCGCAAAAGCCTCGGCATCGCCATCGCGCACGGCGGCGTTCACCGGCAGCAGGGCGCCGTGGGCGCGGAAGCTGTGGCGCAGGCGCACTAGGTCGGGCGCCGTCTGCGCTTCCATCACCGCTACCAGGTCCATCAGCACCGAGCCGGCGCCCACCGGGTTGAGCTGGTCGGCGTCGCCCACCAGTACCAGCACGGCGTCGGGGTGCAGCGCGCGCAGCAGGGCGCGCAGCTGCGACAGATCCAGCATGGAGGCTTCGTCCACCACCACGATGCCGGCGGCGATGGGTGATGCCGGGCCACGACGGTAGGCGTTCAAACTGGGCGACCAGCCGAGCAGGCGATGCACGGTGAGCGCGTCGCTGGTGGGCAGCGTGTCCAGCGCCGGCTGCCAGTCGGGCGACAGGTGCTCGCGCAGGCGCGCCAATTCCTGGCGCAGGGACTGCACCAGGCGCTGCGCGGCCTTGCCGGTGGGCGCCGCCACGGCGATGCCCTCGCCCGCGGCGCCGTCGCGCTGCAGGCGCAGCAGCATGCGCAGCACGGCGGTGGTCTTGCCGGTGCCGGGGCCGCCAGTGAGCACGAAGAACTTGCGCCCGCCGACGGCGCTCACCGCGGCGCGCTGGGCGCCATCGAGCGCGCGATCGCCGCCGGGGAACAGTGCGGCGAGCGCATCGTCCGACAGCGGCCGGGCCACGCCCTCGGTACGACGCGCGCTCACGGCCGCGGCCACCTCGCCTTCGTGCTGGAAGTTGCGCCACAGGTAGAAGCGGCCGGAGCTGTCGACCACGAACGAGGACGGCGCGCTGCCGTCGCCCACCAAGGGCTCACGCCGCAGCGCGTCGCAGACCTCTGCGTCCAGCGGCGCCAGCGCGGTGTCGCCGGCCAGTTCCGCCACCGCTGCGCGGCCAGCCAGTTGCGCCAGCGGCTTGCCGCCGTCGTGGGCGATCACCCAGCGCGCGATAGCGAGGGACAGCGCGCGTTCGCGCGGGGACCCTTCGCTCAGGATGCTGGGCGGACGGGCTTCGTAGCGGGGCGCGCTCATGCCGTGGCCTCTTTCTCAGACAGCGCGGCATCCACGGCGGCGACCAGGGCATCGGGGAATCGTTCAGCAAATACGCCGGCGCCGGTGGCCAGGCCCGCGGCGCGCACGAACAGATAGATGTATTCGCCCAAGTGGCGTGCCGGCGCGTAGTCGGGCAGCCGCTGGCGCAGGAAACGATGCACCGCCACCGTGTAGAACAGCGCCTGCAGCCGATAGTGGCTGTGGTCCATGGCCGCGCGCAGTGCGGCCCCGGTGTAGTCGGCCGTGCGTTCGCCCAGCCAGTTGCCCTTGTAGTCGAGCACGTGGAAACGGCCGTCGTGTTGGAACACCAGGTCGATCTTGCCGGTCATCAGGCCGCGCAGGCGCTCGGCGGGCAGCGGCGGAACCAGAGTGGCATCGCCATGTGCCGCGCACGCGGCGCGCAGGCGCGAAAGACGCGCGGCATCGAGCCGAAAATGGAATGCCATTTCAGCGCGCTGCTCCTGCGGCGGCACGGCGCCCAGGCGCAAGCCGGGCATCAGCTCGGCCGCCAGCGCGCCGTCCATGCGCCGCGCCAGCGTGGGCACCAGCGTGTCGAACGGCACGTCGCCCGGGCGCACGCCGCACGCATCGAGCTCGCGCAGCAGCAGCGCGCCCTGCGCCACCAGCGGCTGGTCGTGCCGGCGGTGCTCGAATGCGGCGTGCAGCGCGTTGCCGAACGCAGCGCCGCGCACGCTGGCCAGCGCCAGCAGGTCGGGATGCGGCGCTTCGTCCAGCGCTTCGAGCTGCGCTGCGTCGCCCGCCAATAACTCATCGTCGGCGGGGGCTTCTTCGGTGGCCGCAGCGCGGTGGCCGCTGATCAGGGCGGAGAAGCTCAGGCGCTGGCGCAACGGCGTGGCGGGCGGCTCGGTGAGCACCGTACGCAGCGATGTGTCGACGACTTCGGGCGGCAATGACGCGTAGTCCTGCGGCCAACCGTCGCCGTGCCAAGCCACGTCCGGCATGGCGTCGGTGCGGCCCTCAGCGATCACTCGGGCCACCATGGCATCCAGCGGCGAACGGTCCGGATCGGCCTTGGGGCTCTTGCTGTTGCCATAGCCGCGCTCCGGCCACAGCGCGTACACGTGGCAGGCGTGGATGGCGCGGGTGAGCGCGACGTACAGGGTGCGGAAGCGTTCGTCCTGGCCTTCCCATTTCGCAGCGAGCTTCGCGTGTTCGTCGAAAGCGGCGCGGCGTCCGCCTTCCGGCAGCGGAACCAAATAGGGACGGTCTTGCCTGCCGCCCTCCTGTGCCCACATCAGCGGCAGGAACACCACCGGGAACTCCAAGCCCTTGCTGCGATGCAGGGTCATCAGCTGCACGCGTTTGGCGTCCGACTCCAGCCGCGGCTGGCGTTCGTCGGCGCTGTCGGCGTCGTCCTCGTCGCGGCGCTGCTCGCCCAGCCAGGCCAGCAGCTCGCGCGGGCCACCGCCGCGTTCGGCGCGCTGCTGCAGCAACTCGCCCAGATGGCGCAGGTCGGTGAGCTGGCGCTCGCCGCCGGGCGTGGCTAGCAGGCGCGGCGCGGCTTCTTGTGCAAGCTGGCGGGCGAGTCCGAGCACGCCTTCGCGCTGCCAGCGCTCGCGCAGCGCGGCCCGCCGCGCCGCGATGCCGGGCCACTGCGGTGACTGCGCGTCCAGCGCCGCCAGCATCGACAGATCCTCGCCCCACAGGCGGGTGAGCAGCGCGGCGCGCAGTGCGGGCTCGTCGTCGGCATCCAGCACGGCAACCAGCAGCAGGTGCAGTTCGAAGGCCATGTCGCCGGCGAATACACTGTCGCGGGCGCCGCCCACGCAGGGCACGCGGCGCGCCTGCAGCAGGGCGCGCAGGCTGGCGATATCGCGGTTGGTGGGCAGCAGCACGGCCAGGTCGCCGGGCTGGAGCGCTTTGCCTTCTATCGCGTGTTCGCAGGAGGCCAGCATGGCTGCGATCTGGTTGGCACAGGCCACCAGCGCCTCGCGCTTGCGTCTGGGCTGGCCGTCGGGCGGGTCGGCGCGGTAGTGCAGCTGCAGCGGGTGCGCCAATGCGATGCCGTTGATGGTGTAGGGCGTCTTGTCGCGGCGGTTGCTGGCGGCAACGGCGCGGTAGCGCACGTCGTCGCTTCCCGAGCGGCCGAGCGTTTCACCGCCAGCCGCGTACCACTGGTTCACGCCCTGCACGTAGCCGCGCGAACTGCGGTGGTTGGTGCCCAACTCCAGCAGGTGCTGGGCATCGCCGCGCGCGCGCCGGTAGGCATGGATGTCGCCACCGCGGAAACCGTAGATGGCCTGCTTGGGGTCGCCGATCATCACCAAGCGGCCGCGCTGCTCGCCGTTGCCGTCGCGATACAGCCGGTCGAGGATGCCGTACTGCTGCGCGTCGGTGTCCTGAAACTCGTCCACCAGTGCCACCGGCCACGCCGCGAACAGCACGTCGGCCAGCGCCGGGTTCGCCACAATGGCCGCGTGCGCGCGCCGGATCATTTCGTCGAAGGTGACCTGGCCGCGGGCTGCGAGGCGTTCGTCACGCCAGCGCTGGGCTTGGTCTACCTGCTGCTGCCAGAAGCGATTGAGCGGCACGAAGCGGGTGGCTTCGATGCGCGGCCAGTTCCGGTACAGCGCGGCAATGGCCGGATGCGCCAGGAAATCGGCCTGGTGTTCTGGGCGGATCTGTTTGTCGATGGTCTGCTCGCGAAGCATCTTGAGGTGGTCGTCGCTTGGCCATTCGGGCGCGCCCGCGAACATCGCGACAAGGGCGGTGAGTGCGGACCGCAACTTGGAGTTGGACCGGATGAACCAACCCTCCCTGGCCACCACGTCCTGCAGTCCGGAAACGAGGTCCTCGGAAAGGCCGGCCAGCACTGTGGCCAGGTCCTCGCCATCAGCGTCAATGCGAACACCCGGTGCCATCATCTGCCGCAACTGCTTGGTGAACGTGGATAGCTTCAGCGCCTCCACGTCCACGCCCTCGGGCACTTCGGCGTCGCCCTGGTGCAGCACGCGCCAAGCGTCACGCGCCAGTTCTTCAGCCAGCGCCTGCCCGGAGGTGGGACTACCCACTTCGAAGCGGCTGCCGCTTTCGAACGGGTGTTCCACCAGGATGCGCTGGCACAGGCCGTGCAGCGTGCCCACGGGCGCGCGATCGAAATCGGCGAGGGCCAGGCGCAGGCGGCGGCGGTCTTCGGCGCGCGCGTCCACATTCACCCAACGCGCGAGCAGCCAGGCCTGGTCTTCGCCAGGGGCGTCGGGCGCGGGCTGGCCAGCGGCGGCAGCATCGGCCAGCGCCAGCGCATCGCGCAGCGAACGACGCAAGCGTTCGCGCAGTTCCTGTGCGGCGGCGTCGGTGAAGGTGGTGACCACCAGCTGGTCCACCTTGAAGGCCGATGTCGGCTCCAGCAGCAGCCGCAGGTACAGCACCGCGATGGTCCAGGTCTTGCCGGTGCCGGCGCTGGCTTCCACGAGCGAGCGGCCGGGTGCGTCCAGCGGCAGCGCAGTCCAATGATCAACGCGGATGGGCGACGTCATGCCTCACCCCGCCCAGCGTGATCAGTTGCGCCAGCGTCTCGGCCTGCTTCTTGAGTTGATCGAAATCCGCGGTTCCCTCCTCGAAGTCCAAGCCACGCCCCAACAGGCGCGCATAGCCCGGCGCATACCCCCGCTCGGCCTGCCAGGCGCCTTCGGCATCGTCGTCTTTCTGGCGAATGGCGATGGCGGCCGCAGCGCGCGGGAAGTAACAGGCCGGATGCGTCGCGGGACGCGCCCACAGTGCGAGCAGTTCGAGCACGCGAGGCTCCAGGTCCTCCACGAAACCTCGCCTCCCCGCTGCCCCGGCGGTATCGAAGGCCTTATCCCACTGTGCGATGCCAGCCTGCCAGAGACCGTCAGGCCGACTGTTGGCGCGCGGAGGGCTGGGCGCTTTCTGCACCAGCGCGCACAGATGAACCGTGCGCGCCGCGTTCTCCGGCGCCAGCCGCACCATCGCCCAGGCCAAGAACAGCGGCAGGCGGTCGCGCAGGTCGAGGGTGTTCTCCTTCTCGCGGTTCGGGAACACGTCGAGCACGTACAGCGCATCGCCTCCGTCGTAGCCCGTGCCCAAGTCGCCGGTGACGTGGAAGCGGCCGAAGTCGCGGCGCATCGGCAGTGGCGACGGGGGCGGCAGGCCGGCGGCGAGCAGTGTCTTGAGCTCGTCGCGATTACGTGCGGTGTCGACCACGGCAATAGCGGCGTCGAGTTCCTTCTGCCACGCGGCAGCACCCAGCCTGCCAGCAGGCAGCAGGCCAGCCAGCTGCATCGCTTCGGGCGCGGGCAGGTCGCGGCGGGCGCGCGGGTCGGACAGCAACTCAAGGCAGAGCTTGCGCGCCGGCGAATCCAGCCGCTCCATGCGCGCTTCCAGCGGCTCTTCTTCGGACAGGCCGCCGTCATCCAGTGCGTCCAGCCGCGCACCCAGGCGGTCGGCCAGCTGCACGCGGGCGGGGTCGCGGAAGAAGCGTTTCAGCTCGGCGAGCGAGACTTCGCGCGCTTGCGTATCGGGCGTCGGCTCCACGTCCGACATCAGCGTAGTCGCGCCCGGTGCGTCAGCCACCATGCTGGCGAACTCCGCACGGAAGGAAAACAGCCGTGGATCGCTGCCGTTGAAATAGTCGGCATGGAACGGCTGCAGCCGATGCTCCACGCGCCACGTGGGCACAGGCGCATCGGCATCACCGGGCGGCAGCGCACCCATCAGCTCGGCCAGTGGCGCCGCCGGATTGCGCGCGCTGCCGCCCACTTCGTCGAAAGCGACGAAGCTCAGGTGCAGCGCGTCGCGCGCCGACATCAGGGTTTCCAGGAACAAATAGCGGTCGTCGCTGCGCACGTCGCGGTCGCCCAGGCGGCGCAGTCCGGCGCGGCCGATGGGGTCGAGGCCGGCATCCACGTCATTGCGCGGATACTCGCCTTCGTTCAGGCCCAGCACCGCCACCACGCGGAACGGAATGGCGCGCTGCGGCACCATCCCGCAGACGGTGATGCCGCCGGCGAGGAAACGCTGGCGTTCGGGCACCGCCGAAAGCCGCTCCTCAATCCACTGCTTCACCACCGGGAACGACAGCAGCGGGTCCAGCCCGAGTTCACCCGGCTCGCTGGCGAGCGCACGCAGCAGCGCGCGCAGCTGGTCCATGGCTTCGGTGGCGCGCGGGTCGTCGAGATCCGGCAGGAACAGCGCATCCAGGCGCTCCTCCAGGCGGCGGGCCCATTCCGAAGCTGGCCGCTCGGCGGCCACATCAGCGCGCAGGCCGGCCAACTGCTGCAGCAGGTGATCGAGCGCGCCCAGCGCCAGGCTGGCACTGCCGGCCACGCCGGTCACGGACACCAGCGCATCGCCATCGGGCAGCCGCAGCACGTCGTCTGCGGCTTCATCGCCATGCACGAAGCCGGCGACCAGACGGTCCATCGCCCAGGCCAAGGTGTGCGTTTCGGTCGGCGGCACGCCCATCGCCGCGCGGGTGTCGCCATCCAAACCCCAGGCGGCGCGGGCGCGGGCCAGCCACTGCGTCAGCGTGTCGAGGTCGCCTTCGTCCAAGCCCAAGCGGCGCAGCACCGGCGGCTGGCCGAGGAAATCCACCAGCTCGGGCGCGGTGAGGCGCGAACTGGGCATCGCCAACAGCTGGCGAAACGCCGCGAACAGCGGCTGCGCGCGCGCCATCGGCACGTCGGCCAAGTGGTAGGGCAGCGGGCCTTCGGCGCGGCCGGGCTCGCCGAAAACGGCAGGCAGCAGCGGCAGGTAGGCGCCGATGTCGGGCGCCATCACCACGATGTCGGCGGGCTCGAGCGTCTTGTCCTCCGCGCGCTCTCGCAGCAGCGCATCGCGCAGCGCCTCCAGTTCACGCAGCCGCGAGTGGCAGGCGTGCACGCGCAGGCTGCGGTCGTTTAGTCGCGTCTCGCGCGAGCGGCCGTCGTTGGCCAACCGCGCCGGCTCGAGGCTGCGCAGGCTCTGCTGCGTCCGATCGAGCACGCGCACCGGGTTATTGTCAGACGCCTCCTCGTCGCGGAAGTGGCGAGTATCCAGCGACGCTTCAAGCTGCTGCATGCTCAGCATGAAGTGCTGCCCCAGCCGGCCCCAGGCCGCCAGCAGCGGGTGGCTCTGGTCGAGGAAGTAGGCAGTGGCGTCGTCGCCGTGCGGGTCCGCGGCCAGCTCAAGCAGCCGCGCGCGTTCGCTGCGCAGGCCGGCCCAGTATTCCCGGCACGGGTCGGGCAGGTAGAACACCACCGGGCGGTGCACGGCCAGCGCTTGGAACACGGCAAGCTCCGCCGGCGCCATGTGGCTCAGGCCGAACACATGCAGCGGATCGCGCGCGCCCACATCCGCACCGCCGGCGCGCAGTTTTGCGCCCAACTCCGCCAACCGTTCACCACGGTGCGGCTCCTTCAGCGCCTGCCGCAGCTGGCGCCACAGCGCCGGATGGAAGCCCGCGGCCTCAAACGTGGGACGCGTGTAGCTCCAATCCTCGAGCCAATCGGGCCGGTAGGCCATGTACTGGATGTAGATGCGCGCCAGCCGGTCGGCCAGCTGGAACCGGCGCAGCGCGCGATCGGGACCGGTGAGGTAGGCCTGCAGCGTGGCGTCGCTGGGCGCCGCGAGCAGTTCATGCACGCGCCAGCGCAGCCATTCACGCCGCCAGCCGCGCGGCGACACGGCGTTTTCGCCCAGCACCTGCCGCGCCAGCCCGTCCAGGAAGGTGGTGGGCAGCACGATGTCGAGGTTGGCGACGATGCTGCCGGCGCCGCGCTCGCGCGCCAGCGCGCCGGCCAGCCACTGGCGCATGCCCGGATGCGCGGCCACCACGGTTTGCGGCGCCAGCGCAGAGGCCGGGGCCTGGGTGGTCAACAGATGGTCAAGCGGCTCCAGCAGCGCCTCGAGCCGGCTGGCCCGAAATACCGTGATGCCTTCGCTTGCGCGCTGTTTCCAGTCCGGGGTCATGCCGACAGCCTAGCCGATGCGGACCACGAGACTAGCCCGCGGAAGTCGCAAACGGCGCGACTCGTACTGCCTTGGCAAGATCCCTTGCAGAGACTCATTGCTGCGAGGAACTCTAAGGACTTGCACCCGCCGACGGGATATCGGTGTGGGTGAAATCCTCACCTTTGAACAGCAACGACTCCCCGCACACCCGCGCCAGGGCATAACTCATGCAATCGCCGAAGTTCAGCCCGGCGGGGTGGCGCCCTTTGCCGAAGCGGCGATAGGCGTCCTGCGCCGCGCGCAGCTGCGGCAGGTCGAACGCCACGATCTCGGCGCCCGACTCCCGCACGAAGCCGTCCAGCGCGGCATCGGCGGCGTCGCCGAACCAACGCGTCAGGACCATGGACGCCTCGAGCATCGCCGGCGCGCCGATGCGCGGCGTGGGGTCCTGTTCGATCCGCTGCGCGTAGTGCGCGGCGTCGGGCTCGCCGGCCAGGATGGCGATGACCGCCGAGGTGTCGATGATCATCGCGGCAGGCCGTTTTCGTCGTAGCCGATGGCGTATTCGGCGCTCTCGTCATACTGCTTCTTGCCACCCGCGGCCAGGGACAGCCCCATCAGCCGGGCCGCAATACCGGCCCGACGGCGCCCGGACTCTCGGCGCAGACGCTGCTCGATCGCCGTTCGCACGGCCACGGTGATCGACTCGCCGGTCAGGGCCGCGAGGTCACGGATCTTGCTGTCCGTCTCAGGATCTTTGATACTGATAGGCATGGTGGAATCATCCTTTTTGGATGGATTCATCCTATCACGGTTGAAGGTGGACGGGGCCCGCTACGCGGGACCTACTCCACCGCCACCCCGGTGAGCTGCTGACTCAGGGCCACCAGCTTGGCGCGCGCGGCCGGGTCATAGGGCTGCGGATCCCGCGGCTTACCCGGCTTGCCCGGCTTGCCGTCCAAGTAAAACGCGCCAACTTCTAGCGTTGGCGACCGGATAAGGCCCATCACGCGGTCCCGCCCCTCGGCGATGGTGGTGCGCGGCGCCATGCCCAGGCCCTTCACCATCGTGGTGTCCATCATGGTGGCCGGGTGCAGGGCGATCATGGTGATGCCGTCCTTGGCGAAGGCCGGCGCCAGTTCGAAGGTCATGGACACCTGGGCGAGCTTGCTCTGGCCGTAGCCGCGGCCCGCGGCACCGGGCTGCTCCAGCATCACGTCGTTGAAGTCGATGGCGTCGGCGCTGCCCGAAGAGACATTGATGATGCGCGAGGGCGCCGCGGCCTTGAGGTTGGGCCGCAGTTTGTTCACCAGCACCCAGCCCGCCAGGTAGTTCACGGCGAACTGCAGCTCGTAGCCGTCGGCGCTCTCGCGGCGCGGCTGTTCGTCGGTGAAGGCGATGCCGGCGTTGTTCACCAGCAGATCGAGCTTGGGATAGTCGCGGGCGATGGTGTCGGCGAAGTCGCGCACGGCCTGCATCGAGGCGAAATCGGCGGCGATGAAGCGCGCGCTGCCCTTGCCCGACTTGGTGATTTCGTCCACCACGGCTTGGCCGCGCTCGGCGTTGCGGCCGTGGACGATCACGTGGGCGCCGTCGGCGGCCAAGGCCAGCGCCAGCTCGCGGCCCAGGCCGTCGGTGGAGCCGGTGACCAGCGCGGTCTTGCCGGCATACGACAGTGGCGCCGGCGTCTCTTGGGCGCGCAGTGCAGGGCTGGCAAACATTACGGCAGCGATCGCAAGAAGAAGGTGGCAAAGGCGCATGGCGATTCTCCGGAAGCGTGGACAGGATAACGCGGGTGTCTCAGCGCCACGGCCAGAGTGGCCTCAATCGCACTGATAGTCGCCGCTGTCGAGCTTTCGGCAATGGTCGGGCGCGCCGCGCTGATCCCACAGCGCGGCGATGCCGCTGCGGCGCAGGTACTCGGCGAAGGCGGGAATGCGCCGGCTTTCCGCCATGTCCACGCCCATCAGCTCGCTCATCACCAGGCTGTCGTTGTCGGTGGGTCCGAGCGAGGCCACCTCCAGGGCGCGCTGGTACGCGCCCAGCCGCAGGAAGACATAGGGCACCACGCCCGGCAGGGTCTTGGGCCGGGTGGCGACATAGGTCTCAAGCAGGGCGAGCGCCTTTTGCCGGTCTTGCGCGCCGCCATGGATGCCCCTGGCAAATATCGCCGGCGCCTCCGCACCGAACGCGCCGCTGAAATAGGCCAGCCCCACGATGCTGGCGGCTTCGGCGGCGGCCAAGTCACCCCGCGCTTCGTATACCCGCGACAGCTGCAAGCCCACAAAGCGATGCCCGCCCTCGTCGGCCAACTTGATCAGCCGCGCACCGTTCTCGATGTCGCCCGCCTGCAGGTACTCGCGCCCGCGCCAGAACAGTGCGTTGGGCAGCATGGGGTCCAAGGCCAGCGTCGCTTCCAGGGCGTCAATGCCCTGGCGGCGGTAGCCGGTGTTGATCAGGCCCACGGCCAGCCAGAACTGCGAGTTCACGTCGCCCGGGTCCAGCGCCACGGCGCGGTCGTTGGCCGCCAGCGCTTCAGCGTGCTGCCAGCGCTGCCCCAGCGCCCGCCCGAGGGCGGCATGCGGTTCGCCCAGGGAAGGGTCCATGGCGATTGCGCGCTGGGCGGCGGCGATGCCGGCGTCCAGCAGTGCCTCGGTTTCTTCCAACTGCACGTTGCTCGACACCACCAGCACCATCGCCAGCCGCGACCAGGCGCGTGCGAACTCTGGATCCAGCGCGATGGCCTGTTCCAGCAGTTCCCTGGCCTCCAGGTAGCGCGTGCTGTCGCGCCGGGTGAAGATGGCCGTGGCCTGCAGGTACTTGGCATAGGCTTCGGCATTGGCAGTGCCGGTGTTCACCAACTGCTGCGCCTGCTGGCCGGAAAGCACCACCTTGAGTTCATCGGTGATGGCGCGGGCGATGCGCTCCTGCAGCGCGAACACGTCGCTCATTTCGCCGTCATAGGTTTCCGACCACACGTGGAAGCCATCGTCGCTGCGGATCAGCTGGGCGGTGATGCGCACGCGCTCGCCCTGCTGGCGCACCGAGCCTTCCAGGATGTGCGCAACGCCCAGCGCCGTGCCGATCTCGCGCAGGTCTTCGTCGCGGCCCTTGTAGTGGAAGGCCGAGGTGCGGCCGGCCACGCGCAGGCCTGGCACCTTGGCGAGGGAGTTGAGGATTTCTTCGGCGATGCCGTCGGAGAAATACTCCTGGTCCTGGCCGGGGCTGAGGTCGGCGAAGGCGAGTACGGCGATGGATTGGTCGTTTGCGGCCGGCGCTTCGGCGGGTGCAACGGCTGGCGGGGCCACGGGTACCGCCGTCGGCGCCTCGCCCTGCCCCATCCGCCCCATCAGCGTCACGCCGCCCACCGCCAGTAGCAGCACGATCACCACGATGTCCAAGCGGCGCGCGGTGCGGTCCATCGGCGCGGGGCTGCCGTCGGCGGCGTGCTCGCGGCGCAGCCCCTCGGGCGTGAGTTCGAACACCCACGCCGCCACCACCGCCGGCACGAACCCCAGCGCCAGCGCGATGATCACCCCGCGCAGCACCCAGGCCGGCACGTCGAAGACCGGCAGCACGGTTTCAGCCACCTGCACCAGCAGCCACGCACCCACCAGGTAAAGGCCAGCCATGCGGATGACGTTGCGGCGCTTGAGTTCGGACAGAAAATTCATGGCTGCCGTACCCGGGGCATCAGGGCTTCTCCACGCGGCATTCGCTCAGTCCCTTGGCCTTCCGAATGAAGGCGGAATCGAAGGTCGTGAGCTTCTCATGGCCATGGCTCAAGGCAAGGTGCAGCGCGTCCGCGAAGTCCAGGCCTTGCTCATGCCAGGCAATGGCCTGCGAGAGCCGCTGGCTGTCGGCCACGCTCACGTTCGGCAAGCCCAGGATGCGCCTGAAGGCATCGACTACATCGGACGGCGCAAGCCCATACGCTGCACGCAGCACCCATTCCGATTCCAGCAGGACGGTGACCGGAACAAACAGTTGCTCTGTCGAGAACAGCGTCACGCTGGCCTTGTACTGCGCGGCATTGTCGGCCGTGAGCAGGCGCACCAGCACATTGGTGTCAATCGCGACCATGCCAGGCCTTGTGCATGTGCGAAGCCAACGCCGCCTTGATCTCGGCGTCGCTCCTGGCGGGCACGTTGCCCTTGAACATGCCGGCCACATCGGCGAGCGCGGTGCTTGCGAACGGCGCCTTGGGCTTCAGTAGGACGCCCTCCGTGGTGTCGATGACCACAAAGTCCAAGCCCGCCTCCCAGCGGTGCGCGGTACGCACGGACTTGGGAATAATGACCTGGCCCTTGCTCGAAAGTCTGGTGGTCTCCATGCGCGCAGCCCGAGGTAAGACAGAAGTAAGACTATAGGGCCGCGCTCGACCCGTCAAGCCGGAAAACACCTACGTTTTCGGACGAATGGGTTCGCGGCGCTTGAGTTCGCTCAGGAAGTTCGTGCTCATGGCGTGGCACCCAGTTCTTCAGTCAGGCCTTCGAACAACTCGCGGTTGTTGACGGTGAAGTCACCCAACCGAGTATCCAGGTCGGCAATGCGCAGGCGCAGGGCGCGCAGCAGGTTCGGATCCGAGCGCAGTGCCTGCGCGGCCTCGTCAATCTGGGCAGGGCTCAGTTCAAGCGTGCAGGGGTAATCGATAACGGTGTCCATGCCTTCGTATTGCCCCGGCCGGATCCGTCGATCCCCGCAGCTCCTGGCCAACTCACGCTGCACGACGTTGGGAATGCTCCGGCGGAACTCCCTGCGGAAGCTCTGCTCCATACTCTCGCCCACCACGTTCTCGATGGTGCGCAGCCGGTAAATGGCCGCAGCCCGCGCCAGCAGCGCCTGGTCGGCGATCAGGCCCAGGCTGCCGGTGGAGACCAGCTCGTCGTAGGTATCCCGGCGGCGCGCGCCCTCGCGGTACTGGGTGGCGCGGTAGGCCGCCACCAGCAGGTCCTGGTTGGACACCTCCGCATCGCCTTCCAGCGCCGCCACCGCCAGGTTGGCCGCATCCCGCACATCGCTGTAGTAGGCGATCATGAACTGATACACCCAGTGTTCGCCGCGCAGGTCCGCGCGCAGCCGCTCGGTGAACTCCGCACCGCGCTGGCGCTCGGCCCGCTCGGCGTTCCAGTTCGACACCTGGATACCGACGAACACGCCGAGCACCACGATCAGGAAATCAATGCCGATGGCGGTCCAGTTCTGCGTGCGGACGTGCTCGGCCACGCGCAGAAGGCGGGTGCGGCGGGGTTCTGTGGTTTCGGCGATGTCGTCACTCACAGCGGTAGTCCCCGTTTTCGAGCTTCGCGCAGTGCTCGGGCGGGCCGAACTCGTCCCAGTACGCGGCGATGTTGGTCTTGCGCAGGAATTCGGGAAAGGCAGGTGATGCCCAGACCTGCGGATAAAGGCGGGTGCCCAGCACGTCGCCAAGGAACAGTGAGTCGTTCGAAGTCGCGCGAGTGGAAAACAGTTCCAATCCGCGCTCGACTTCGCCCATGCGGACCAGCGTCAAGGGCACCAGTGCGTTGATTCGCGATGGCCCAGCGGCCAGATAGTCGTCGATGATGCGCGCGGACTGCGCGATTCCCTGGGCATCGCCCACGCTCGCCGCCGCGAATGCCGCCGCCGCTTCGGGCGCAAGGCCCGCGGCGAAGCTCGTGTTGGCGTCCAGGATCTGCTTGCGGGCTTCCGCCAGGTCGCCGCGCTTGAGCGCGATCCACGACAGCGTCATGCCGGGCCAGCGCAAGCCCACATCGCGCGCCCGCTCGTTCATGCGCTGCGCCGCCGGCAGGTCGCCCGCAGACACCAGCAGCCTGGAGCGCCAGCTCAGCGCATTGGGAAGCAGCGGATCGATCTGCAGGGTCCGGTCCAATGCGCGTTCGCAGGCTGCGATATGGCCGGTCACGCAACGTGTGGTCGATTGCCAGAGATTCGCGGCCGGGTCCGCGGGATCGAGCTCCAGCGCGCGCTCTATCGCGGCCCGCGCAGGGCCATACCGACGATAGCCCTGATGGATCACGCCGAGCAGCGCGTGCGGCTCGGCGAGCTTCGGGTCCAGGCGCAGCGCCTGCTCGGCAGAGGCGTTGGCCTCCACAATCAGCGCGTTATGGCGCTCGGGCGCGGCGGTGGTGGCCGACACGTAGTACAGCGTGGCCAACCGCGAGTGGGCGCGGGCGAAGGCCGGATCCATGGTGATCGCCTGTTGCACCGATGCGATGGCCGCCTCAAAGCGCGGGACATCGCGCTTGTTGAAGACCTCGGTTGCGCGCAGGTACAGCGCGTAGGCGTCCGGGTCGCTGGTGCCGACATCGACCAGCCGGCCCTGCTGGCCGCCATCCAGTGCAACTTGAAGCTGGCTCGTCACCTGCTGGGCGATCTGCTCCTGCAGCGCGAAGATGTCGGCGTCGGTGCCGTCGAAGGTGTCGGCCCACATCTCGACGCCATCGCTCACGCGCAGCAGCTTCGCGCTGATGCGCAGCCGGTCGCCTTGCTTGCGCACCGAGCCTTCCAGCACATGCGCCACGCCGAGCGTGTTGCCGATGGCGACCAGCGGCTCGTTGCGGCCCTTGAAGTAGAACGACGAGGTGCGGCCGGCGACTTTCAGATCGTCGATCTTCGACAGCGCGTTGAGAATTTCCTCGGCGATGCCGTCGGAAAAGTACTCCTGGTCCTTGGCCTGGCTGAGATCGGCGAAGGCCAGTACGGCGATGGATTTCGGGTCGATGGGGCTTGCGGCTGGTGAGCCGGCCGGCACCGCGGCAATCGCCGATGCTGCTGGCGTTTCCAGCACGGCGCTTGCGATGGGATCGGTGGACGCGTCGCGACTTGGCGCGAGCAAGAACTTGTCGACCGCGAAGTAGCACAGCGCTGCCACGAGCACGACGATGATCAGGCGATCCATGCGCCGCGCGGTCGGCGGGGCGGCGAACTCCGCCTCCGAGACCTCGCCATCACGCTTCAGCCCGCCCGGCGTTAGCTCGAAAACCCACGAGAACACCAGCGCCGGGATGAAGCCGATCGCGAGCAGCGCCAGCACAGTGCGCCCCACCCACGCCGGGGTGTCGAGCATTGGCGAAACCGTGCCGATGACCTGCACCAGCAGCCAGGCGGCCACCAGGTACAGCCCGGCCATGCGGATGACGTTGCGGCGCTTGAGCTCGGAGATGAAGTTCATGCGCTGATGAGGTCACATGGGATGCCAGCACGCTCGCACAGCGCATGGAGGCGTCGATCGAAGCTGAGCACGGTTGCCGCCTGCCGCCGCGCAGTGACGGCATACACGGCGTCGTACACCGGATGGTCGAAATCCGCCGCCAGCTGCAGGGCCTCCGGGAAGAGGGTCTGTTCTTCGATGAATCGATGGACCAACAGGTTGATCTCCGCGTGCCGGTCTTGCGCCTCGGCGATGCTGATGAGGCCCGCACGCTGGTACTTCCAAAGCGCGTTCGCGGCTTCCACGCGCATCAGCTCAGGCGCCAGCACGAGCGCCGCCGAAGCCAGCTGGTGGAGCAGCGCCGGCTGTGCGGCGGCATCCATCACGGCACGCACCGCCGCCGACGCATCGAGCACCAGCACCCGGCTCATCAACCCTCACGATCTTCGCGCTGCAGTGCTTCCGGGCTTGCCGCGGACGCAGGCAGGCGCCGCTCGCTGGCCATCAGCATCTGCAGCACGCCGCCGCGATGGGCATCACCGCCCAGGTTCAGCGCCCGCCGGAGTTCGACGACCGCCTGCTGGGACAGGCTGCGCTGCTCGGTACGCGCGGCGATGCTGACGCCCTGGTAGACGTCCTCGGGCAGGTCTCGGATTTGCAGGGTCGGCATTGGATGCGCTCCGCATGAAAAATGCATGCAGCAAGGCTACCGCGGGGCGCAGTGCCTTGCAAATGGCCGCTATTCGCAGCGGTAGTCGCCCTTGGCGTCCTTGCGGCACTGCTCCGGCGGGCCGAACTCGTCCCAGTACGCGGCCAGGCCGGTCTTGCGCAGGAATTCCGGGAAGGCCGGCGACGTCCAGACCTCGGGAACCAGCCCGGTGAAGACGACATCCCCAAGGAAGGCACCATCGTTGGTTGTCGGGTGGTCGGCGAAGGTGGCCAGGCCGCGCTCGATCTCGCCGTTCATCACCAGGGCCCAAGGGATCATCACGCTGATGGGCGTGGGGGCATCGGCGAGGTACTCGTCCACCATCTGCAGGGCCTTCGCGCGGGCATCGGCATCTCCCATGCGCCCGTCGGCAATCCACTCCGCCGCCCCGGGCGGCAGCCCGACTCCCAACGCGCGCACCATGTCCCCCGTGCGCGTCCTGGCTTGCGCCAAGTCGCCGCGCTTGTAGGAGATCCAGGACTCAACCAGCCAACTCGCCTGCAGGCCGACCCCGCGAGCGCGCTCCATCAGTCGCTCCGCGGACGCCAGATCGCCCTGCGCCAACAGCAGCCGGGCGCGCCAGTTCAGTGCATTGGGCAGCAAGGGGTCGATTTCGAGCGTGCGATCAAGGCCGGTTTCGCAGCGCACGACATGGCCGGTGTTGCAATCGAGCAGCGCCGACCAGAAGTTGGCTGTGACGTCGCCAGGATCAAGCTCCAGGGCGCGCTGGTAGGCCGCATGCGCGTCGCCATAACGGCGCCCCCCGCTATGCAGGATGCCAAGCACCGCATGTGGCTCGGCGAGCGCCGGATTGATCCGCAGAGCGTTCTCGGCGCTCTCGCGGGAGCGGGCCGAGCTGTCGGCATAGCGATCCGATCCGCCCGAACTCGCCAGCGTGTAGTAGAGCGTAGCCAGCCGGGAATGCCCCCTCGCAAACTGCGGGTCGCGCTGCAGCGCCAGCCCCAGGGCCGCGATGGCTTCCTCATAGCGTTTGGAATCGCGGCGGTTGAACACATCCGTTGCCTGCAGGTACACCGCATAAACGTCCGGATCGCTCGTGCCGACGTCGATCAGCCGGCTCTGCTGGCCGGAATTCAACGCCACCTTGAGCTGGGTCGCCACCTGACGCGCGATGTCTTCCTGCAGCGCAAAGATATCGCCGTCGGTGCCATCGAAGGTCTCCGACCACAGCTCGACGCCATCGCTCACGCGCAGCAGCTTGGCGCTGATGCGCAGCCGGTCGCCCTGCTTTCGCACCGAGCCTTCCAGCACATGCGCCACGCCCAGCGTGCTGCCGATGGCGGCCAGGGATTCGTTGCGGCCCTTGAAGTAGAACGACGAGGTGCGGCCGGCGACCTTGAGGTCATCGACCTTGGCCAACGCGTTGAGGATTTCCTCAGCCACGCCGTCGGAAAAATACTCGTTGTCGGCGTCCGCGCTCATGTTGGCGAAGGCCAGCACGGCGATGGACTTCGCGTCCATGGCGGGAGCGGCCGGCGTTTCGGGTGCCGCAGCGCCGACGGCGCGCGGCACTGCCGTTTCCAGCGATGCCTTCGCCAGCGATGCCGTGGACGCTTCGCGCCCCGGCGCAAGCACGAACTTGTCCACCGCGAAGTAGCCCAAGGCCAGCAGCAGCGCCACCAGCAGCAGGCGGTCCATGCGCCTGGCCGTGCGCGGCACCAGCGACTCCACCGGCGCCACCTCGCCTTCGCGCTTGATGCCATCGGGCGTCAGCTCGAACACCCAGGCGAACACCAGCGCTGGCACGAACCCGATCACCAGCAGCAGCACCACGCTGCGCGCCACCCACTCCGGCGCGCCGAACATGGGCAGCACCGTGCCGGCCACCTGTGTGATGAGCCACGCGCCCACCAGGTACAGGCCGGCCATGCGGATGACGTTGCGGCGTCGCAGTTCGGCGATCAGGCTCATGGCTTCCCCGCCGGCCAGTAACGCACGCCCGGCAGGCCCTCGAAATCGGCATCCTGCGTCCAAACGGTGGCGCCGGCCGCTTGGGCGGTGGCGTATATGATGCTGTCGGCTAGCGGCAGGTTGTGGCGCCGACCCAGCGCAGCCGCGCGCAGCGCGATGCCCGCATCCAGGTCCACTAGGGTGGACTGCTGCATCAGGGCCACGCACTGCAGCGCCGCCGAGTCATCGCGCTGCTGGCTGATGCGCTTGAAAACTTCCAGCAGGGTGATGGTGGGCACCAGCAGCTTGGCCGTGGCTTCGATGGCGGGCGCAAAGTGCCCGGCGTTGGGGCCGTCCGCGAAGTACACCAGCCACGCCGAGGAGTCGACGACGTTGGTGCTCACACGCGGTCACCCTCGCGGAGCACGTCAGTGGCCAGGCCGGGCAGCGACCCGCGCAGCGCCTTGGCGGGGCGCACCGGGATGAGCTCGATGCGGTTCTCGAACTGCACCACCTGCAGCTTGACGCCGGGCACCAGACCCAGCGATTTGCGCACGCTGAGAGGAATGACTACCTGGAACTTGGGGGACACAGTGATGGTCTGCATGGCGGGCACTTTTCTATCGATGCAGGCATCGTAAGACGATTTTGCTATCGACATCAATAGTCGCGCCGCCCACTGCTGAGACGAAAAACACGGTGCCAGTCCGCGTCACCTAGTTTCGGCAAGCAGTGGATTGCACACCCGCAGGCCGCCGTACTGCCGCCCATTCGGCAAATCCTCGCTGTAGAGAACAGTGCAGCCGCCACGGATGGCGGCGTCGACTATCAGCGCATCGAACCACGACAGTTGCTCGCGCCGCGCCAGCTCGTGGGCATCCAGCACCAGATGCTGGTCGGCGCCGATCACCTCGAAGGAGGCCAGCGCCGCCAGCGCGCGCTCGGTGTCCGCATGGCCCAAAGCAGGCTTGAACTTGCGCGTCAGCACCGAGCGCAGCTCGATCAACACCTGGGTGCTGACGACGATGTCGTGCTCCGTGGCCAGTTCCCGCAGCCAGGCGCCGATGCGGCGGGCCTTGTCCGGCTCGCGCTGGTCGAGCCGGTAGGCCCAGAGGTTGGTGTCGACGAAAACCCGCACGCTCAGCGGCCGTGCAGCTCGTCGCGGCTCCAGCCTGTTTCGCGGGCCGAGGCGCTGTCGACGGCCAGCGCATCCAGTGCGTCCAGCGCCTCGAAACGCCGGCGTTTGCCGTCGGCATAACGGGTGAGGTAGTCGCGCACCAGGGCGTTCACCGAGGTGCGGTCGCGCAGGGCGGCTTCGCGCGCCCGCTGCAGCAGGTCGTCGTCGATGCTGAGGGTGAGGTTGGCCATGACAGGGCTCCCGGGAGACACAGGTTATGTGTAGCACGTATGTTAGCACGGCTCGGGCACCCCAGGCCCGCAAGCGAGAGCCTCCGTGGTTCAGTGAGCCTTGGCACTCAAGGCAGCGGCGCCAGGCCGAGCTTGGCGCGGTCGATGTTGATGAGACCGGTCATGCGCGTCACCTGGGTCTGGAAGGCCGGGTCGCCCTGCAGGTCGGCGAAGGCCGGCTCGCGCGCCAGCAGCGGGTTGCGCACGCCCCGGTCAATCGCCTGGGTGATTGCGGTCAAGGCCTGGGCAGGCTGGCCAGCCAGTGCGAAGTAGCGGGCTTCGGTCATCAGGAATCCGCCGTTGTCCGCGCCTTGCTCGCGCAGGAAGTCCAGGCGCTTGCGCCAGTGCGCGAGGGTCCCGGCCAAGGCCGGCGCCGGGCCCTGGGCACGCTGGGCGGTGGCGATGGCTTCCAGTGGAAACATCTCAGTGGCGCGAAAGTACGCATCCAGGGCGGCAAGGTCACCCCAACGGTCGCGGTACAGCGAGAGCACCTCGTGGTGGCGGCCCGCCCAGGACAGTGTGCGCAGCAAATCCACCGCGGCGCCGCGATCTTCCGGCGCCGCATCCGACAGCTTCCGAGCTCCGACCACCGCCTCGTCGAAGCGGCCTAGCGCAACGAGCGGGATCAGCCTGGGCGCTCCTTCAATTGAAAGCGCCTGCTCGAACTCGCCAAGGCTGTACTGAACGCCTGCGCTCACCTGCGGCCCCCAGGTCGCCTTGAGCGCCAACGCCCGGGCCGCCGGCACCTGCGCCTCGGCCAGGCGGCCGGCGCTGAGCAAGTCAAAGGTCTGGGCACCAAAGCCCTGCGGATTGTCGGGAAACGCGGCCAGAAGGCGCGCGGTGGTGGCCTCGGCTTCAGCCGTGTTGCCGCTGCTCCGGAGCGCACCGTTCAGGGAAAACAGATTGGCCACGTTTAGTGGATCGAACTCGGCGAGCCGCTGCCGGGTGGCCAACTCCTCGCGCACGCGCCCTGCGTTGCCGAGCATTCCCGCCTGCCAATGCAGCGCATCGGCCTGGTTGGGGTTCAGCGCCAGGGCCCGGCCCAGCGCCGCCTCGCCGCGCACCGCATCCTCCTGCTGCAGGAAAATCAGGCCCTGCACGGCATGCGCTTCGGCCAGTTGGGGGTCCAGCGCCAGGGCGCGATCCAGCAGCGGCTGCGCCATGGCCAGCGCCTCGTCGAGCGGGAGGTCGCCATACGCGGCGCCGCCACTTCGCAGCAACATCATCACCTGCGCCTGCGCCGCCAGCGCCGGCGCGTACTCGGGGTCCAGCACCAGCGCCTCGTCGAGCAACTTGCGCGCGGCTTCAATGCCGCTGCGCGTGCGGCCTTGGATCAGCCGGCGCGCCTGCAGGAAGCGGTCGTAGGCCGGCAGCGAAGCGGCCGCCTGCGCCACCGGCGCCACCTGGCCGGCATCCACCAGGTTGATCTTCAGCGCCTGCGCGATGGAAGCGGCGATCTCGCTCTGGATCGCGAACACGTTCTCGAGCTTGCGGTCGTAGGTCTGCGACCACAGGTGCGAGCCGCCTTCCACCTCGATCAACTGTGCGGTGATGCGCAGGTCATCGCCGGCCTTGCGCACGCTGCCTTCCAGCAGGTAGGCCACGCCCAGCGACTCGCCGATGGTGCGCAGGTCCTCGTTGCGGCCCTTGAAGGCGAACGACGACGTGCGGCCGATGACCTTGAGCTCGCGGATCTGCGCCAGCAGGTTGAGCACCTCTTCGGAGAGGCCATCCGAGAAATACTCCTGCTCGGGATCGTTGCTCATGTTGACGAAGGGCAGCACGGCGATGGAGGCGTCGTGCGGCGTGGCCGCGACCTGCGCTGCCGGTGCTTCGGTGGCCGCAACGCGCCCCGGCGCCAGCACGAACTTGTCTACGGCCAGATAGCCAACGCCCAGCAGCAGGAACAGGATGATCATCCGGTTCAGCCGCTGCGCGGTCTGCGGGGCGATGGACTCGGCGCCCGCCACGCTGCTGTCGCGCTGCAGGCCTTCAGGCGTGAGCTCGTACACCCAGGCCACCACCAGCGCCGGCACGAAGCCCAGCGCCAGCAGGATCACCACGCTGCGGACCGCCCAGTCCGGTGCGCCGAACACCGGCAGCAGGGTGCCCGCCACCTGGGTGAGCAGCCACGCGCCCACCAGGTACAGCCCGGCCACGCGGATGACGTTGCGGCGCTTGAGCTCGGCGAGGAAGCCCATCAGCCCGCTCCCTTGGCCAGTGGCGGGCAGGCGTAGGGCGGCGTCAGGGGCGACGGGCGCTGGACCTTTTCGCGCTCCAACACGCGCACCAGCGACGGGAACGGGCTCGGGTCGAACTCGGGGTAGGACAGGAAGCCGGCCAGTGCGTAGGTATTGCCGGCGTCCTCAAGCGGCTGCAGCACGGCCACCGCTTCCGCGGTCCAGCCCAGCAGCATGAGCAGGTGCCACTGCTGCGAAAGGTCGCTGGCTGGCATTGCTGCCAGCGCTGCCTCGACCTCCGCGCGCCGCCCTTCGGCGCAGGCCTGGCGCGCCGGGGGCAAGATAGCCCATTCGGTCTCCGGGCCGGCATGCGCCTGCAGCCGCGCCAGCACGGTGCCGGCCTGTTCGACGCGCCCGTCCCAGAGCAAGGCGCGATGGGCCTGGTACAGCACCGACGGCCGGTCGGGCCATCGCTCCACCAGTTCAAGCGCCAGGTCGGCCGCCCGGGCCTTGTCGAGGTGACGATGCGCGGCGTTGACATGCAGCGTGGCGGCCTCTTCGCGCAGCAGGGCCTGCGGCCAGAGTCCGTCCAACAGCTCGGTGCCCAGCGCGTAGTCGCTGGTGTAGGTGAGCGCTTCCAGCAGTCGACCCAACAGTTGGATATCGCCCGGCCGTGCGGCCACCACCGCGCGGTTGAGTTCGATGGCCTCGCGCAGGCGCAGCTCGCGCAGCGCCTTGAGCCCGCGGTAGCCCTGGCCGTCGGTGGCGCTGGCCGCATGGGCGATGGCCAGGTCGATGCGCTCGCTGAAGTTCCGCGCCGCCTGTTCGGGCGAGGCGTCCGTCAGCCCGCTGTTGGTCCGGGTGGTATTGAGCTGGACCAGCCAGAAATCCGCGGCCTGCGCATGCGCGGCCGCGAAGTCCGGGTCCAGTGCGCGCGCCTTCTCGAACCAGGCGTAGCTGCGCTCGGTAGCGCCGGGAAGGTCGCTCGCCAGCTCGGCAACACCGCGGATATAGGCCTGGTAGGCCTCCACCGAGCGCGTGCCTACGGTAGCCATGGCCGCCAGCGCCGCCGGGTCCATGCTGGTCTGCATGGCCAGCGCGATCTGCTGCGCCAGGTCTTCCTGCACCTGGATCATGTCGGCGATGTCGCGGTCGTAGGTTTGCGACCAAAGGTGAAAACCGTCGCTGGCGCGGATGAGCTGGGCGGTGACCCGCACGCGCTCGGGCGTACTGCGCACCGAACCTTCCAGCACGTGGGCCACGCCCAGCTCCTTGGCAATCTCCGGGATGGCCAGCTCGCTGTCCTTGTAGCGGAACGACGAGGTGCGCGCGCTGACCATCAGGTCCGGCGTGCGCGCCAGCGCGTTCAGCACTTCCTCGGCCAGGCCGTCGGCGAACCAGGCCTGGTCGCCGGCGGCGCTGAAGTCGGCGAAGGGCAGCACGGCGATGCTTTTGTCGGTGATCGCGTCGGCGCCGGCGGTTGCCGGAGCGCCTGCGGCGGGCGCAGGCGAAGGCTCGGTCGCGGTCACGGACGCTGGCTCCGGCCCGCTTCGCGACTGCCAGAAAATCATCGCGCCCACGCCCAGCAGCAGCACGATAACGGCGATGTCTAGCCGCCGCGCCGTGTGGTCCACGATGCTCTGCGAGCGGTCGACCTCCTGCTCGCGCTTCAGGCCTTCGGGCGTTAGCTCGTAGATCCACGAGAACACCAGCGCCGGCACGAAGCCGATGGCCAGCAGCAGCACCAGCGCCTTGAGCACCCAGGCGGGCGTGCCGAAGATGGGCAGCAGGGTGGCCGCCACCTGCATGGCCAGCCACGCGCCCACCAGGTACAGCGCCGCGATGCGGATGACGTTGCGGCGGCGCAGTTCGGCCAGGAAGCTCATCGGGCGGGCTTGCCCTTGCGGGAATGTTTCGCTTCCAGGGCCTTCATTGCGGGATGGCTGCGGTGGCGGTCGTAGAGGGGATCGAGCACCAGGCCGTCGAAGCCGTGGCTGCGAAAGCCCAGCGCAAGGTAGTCGGCCATGGCCGCGGCCAACTCGTCGGAATCCGCCACTACCGCCAGCACGTCCAGCTGCTGCATGCGCAGGTAGGCGCGCAGCATCAGGTCGCGCGTTGGGCCGTCTTGGGCCAGGCCGGCGGCCGCGTCGGCGCGGGCGGCCTGGCCGTTGCCGAGCAAGGCCTGCGCGAAGCCGCGCGAAAGCAGCGAACGATAGTCGGCCGGGTTGGCGGCGATGCGCGCATCCAGGCTGGCCAGTGCGCGCGTAGCCTCGGCGCGCACCGTCGCGGCGTCGCCCTGCGCGTAGGCCATGCGGGCCCGCAGCAGGGGCTTGGGATGTACGGCGAACTGGCTGGCCAGCAGCTCGTCGGGCAGCAGCACCAGCGCGCGCGCCGCCTGGGCGTAGTCGCGCCGGAAGTAGGGAATCCAGCAGGTGTCGACCGCCGAACCGAACTCGTCCGCCGGCATGCTGGTGAGCATGCGCTCCGCCGGCCCGAGCTCGCCTTCCATGCTCACGCGGAGACCGGCCAAGGTGTAGGCGGAAGACCACGCCACGTTGGGCAAGGCCTGCAGCTGCTCGTCCCAGCGCTGCGCGGCCGCCATGTCGCCTGTCTGGGCAGTCATTTCCACCAGGCCCACCAGCACTTCGGCGGAGCGCGGGTCCAGCTCGGCGGCGCGCTGCATCGCGGCGATGGCTTGGTCCATCTTGCCCAGGCGGCGGTAGATGAAACCGCGCAGCGCCATGATCTCGGCGCTGCCGGGCAGGCCGCGCTCAGCCTTGTCCAGCCAGGCCAGCGCGCCTTCATAGTCCAGCCGGCCGCGGTAAAGGTACTCACCCATTTGCAGCTGCACGCGCGGATCCTCGGGCTGCAGCGCCAGGGCGCGCTCAATCCATTCGCGCGCCTGCTCGCTCAGCGCGAGTTCGCGATCCCCATGCCAGTAGCTGTCGAGAAGCACCTTGGACAGTCCACCCATGGCCAATGCGAAGTCTGGGTCGGCGGCCAGCGCCTGGCGAAACAGCTGGGCACGCGCACGGAATGCGGTTTGCGTGCGGCTTTCCACATTCACCGCCAGCGCCTTGAGGTAGGCGTCGTAGGCCTCGGCATTGCGCGTGGGAGCCTCGCCCGTCACCGCAGCGGCGGACGCGCCTGGCACCAAGGTTTGTCCCAGCGCGCCGGCGATGGCCGCAGCGATCTCGGTCTGGATGTCGAACACGTTCTCGGGCGTGAGCTCGCGGTCGAAGGTGTCGGCCCACAGGTGCTCGTCGCTGACGGCGTTGATCAGCTGGGCGTTGATGCGCACGCGGTTGCCCGAGCGCTGCACGGCGCCTTCCAGGATGGTGGCCACGCCCAGCTCTTCGCCGATCTGGCGCAGGTTCTTGGTGGTGTCGCGGTATTCCATCACCGAGGTGCGCGAGATCACCTTCAGGCCGCCGTTGCGGGCCAGCTGGGTGAGCAGGTCGTCGTGCACGCCGTCGGCGAAGTAGCCGGTGTCGGGCGCGGCGCTGCGGTTGGCGAAGGGCAGCACGGCGATGGAGCCGGGCGGCGCCGTGGGCCCAGCGTCGGCAGGCGCGCTTGCGGCAGTGGCCGCGCTGCTGGCGTCCTCGGTGCCCGCCGCAACTCCAGGTGTCGGCGCGGTGCCGGGCGCGGGCCGCAGCTGCTGCCAGGCCATCAGCCCAAGCACCAGCACCACCGCGCCCAGCGTGATCATGTCCAGGCGCTGGCCGCGCTGGCCGGTGCCGGCCGCCGTAGTGGCGGCGGCATCGCTGCCCGTGTCCACCTGCAGCCCGCGCGGCCCCATTTCGAACACCCAGGCCAGCGCCAGCACCGGCACAAAGCCCAGCAGCAGCAGCGCGATCAAGGTGCGGCCCACCCATTCGGGCGCGCCGGTGAAGCCCAGCACCACGTCGGCCACCTGCAGCGACAGCCAGCCGATGACCACGTAGGCCGCGGCCACGCGGAACACGTTGCGGCGCTTGAGCTCGGTGTAGAGGCTCATGGGTCACAGTCCAGTTGGGGTGCAGGGTCGTCGGCCACACGGCAGCCGTCAGGCGGGCCGTGCGCGTCCCAGAATGCCAGAAGCCCGCTGCTGGCGCCCAGCGCAAGAAAGCGCGGATGTTCACGAAACGCGCGCTCAGTCGGCGCCCACACCATCATCAGCAGGATTTGGCCGGAGGCCGGCTTGGGCCGCGCGGCTTCCTCGATGGCGGCCTCCGTGAGACCCAGCGCCAGATACAGCTGGGTCCAGTCGAAATCGGGCCACTGCAAAACGGCCTCGGCAATGCGCGCTTGCGCCGCGTCGCGCTGGCTGGCGTCGGTGACGGCCGCGGCCACCGCTTCATGCACGGCGCGCTGCGGCTCGCCGATGCGGGCGTCGTCACGCAGCCAGGCCGCGTACTGGCGCTGGATCTGTGCGGCGTCGCCTTCGGTCAGCGCCAGCTTCAGCAGCCAAAGGCTGGCCGGCCCGCGCCAGCCCAGCGCATGGGCGCGCTCCAGGTGGTCGCGCGCCTGCGCTGCATCGCCCTGGATGAATTCGGCCACGCCGACCCAGCCGAAGTGGATGGCGCTGAGCGGATCGAGCTGCTGCGCGCGCCGGAAGTCGGCCTGCGCGGCGCCGATGTGGCCGGCCTCGAGGTAGGTCAGGCCTTTCCATAGCCACGTGTTGGCGTTGTTGGGGTCGGCGGCCAGCGCCTGCTCGGCCAAGGCCAGCGACTGCAGGCGTTCGCCGGCATCGGCCGCCAAGCGCGAGCGCACCGCCAGCGCGTTGGGCAAATCGGGCACCAGCGCCAGGGCGCGGTCGACGGCCGCGTTGGCACGCACGGCCGCTTCGCCCGAGGGCGTGGCCTGGTAGGTGGGCAGCACGTGCTCGATGCTGGCCAGCGTGGCCCAGGCTTCGGCAAAGCGCGGGTCGCGCTCCACCGCCTCGGTGACCAGGCTGCGCGCGGCCTCCAGATTGCTGCCGCGCAGCGCGAACAGTTGGCGCCCGCGCAAGTAAAGCTCATACGCCTTCAGGTCGGCCGTGGCCGGCGCCACCTGCACGGTGCGCACGCCCAGCGAATCGGCCAGCGCGTTGGCGATGGCCTGGGAAATTTCTTCCTGCACGCTGAAGATGTCCACCAGTTGGCGGTCGTAGGTGGCTGACCACAGCAGCTGGTCGCTGGCGGCATCCACCAGCTGCGCGCTGATGCGCACGCTCTCGCCCTGACGCCGCACCGAGCCGCTGACCAGGTGAGCCACGCCCAGCTGCGCGGCGATCTCGCGCCCGCCAACGTCGGCGTCGCGGAACAGGAACGACGAGCTGCGCGAGGTGACCTTCAGGCCCGGGATGCGCGCCAGCACGTTGATGAGTTCTTCCGACAGGCCGTCGGCGAAATAGGCGTCGTCCGGCGCCGGGCTGAAATTGGCGAACGGCAGCAGCGCGATGGAGTGCGGGTCCACCGGGCCGGGTGGGCGCGGCGGGGGCGCGGGCGCAGCAGCGGGCGCGACCGCGACCGGCAGCGCCGGCGCTTCACCCGGTGCCGGCCCGTGGCCAACGATGAACTGGCGCAGCAGCGACAAACTCAGCGCACCCAGCACCAGCACCACCGTCAACTGGTCCAGGCGGCGGGCGGTGCGGGCGTTCTGCGGCGTCTCGTCGTGCGGCCCAGTGTCGCGGCGCAAGCCCTGCGCGGTCAGCTCGAAGCGCCAGGCCAGCCACAGCATCGGCACGGCCAACACCACCAACGCCAGCAGCAGCCAGCGCACGCCCGACAGCGGCAGGCCCAGGGCCGGGAACAGCAGGCTGGCGATGGCGATCAGCAGCCAGGCCAGCGCGCCCCAGACCAGGGCGACCCGGACCACGTTGCGGCGTTTGAGTTCGCTGAGCACGCTCATGTGATTCCCCGGCGGACGGGCTAAGCGCCCAGAAGCCTGATTGCCAACAGTGACTGCATGTCGCGGCGGCCGTCGGCAATCAAATAGATGACGACCTGGCGGCCAATGATGCGGTAGATCACGCGGTAGGGTTTGAAGAACGCTTGGCGGTATTCCTTGATGCCCAGGCCCGCCAGCTCTTTCGGATAGCTGCCGCGCTCCGGGAACTTTGACAAGCTGGTTACGATCTTCATCAACTCATCCAACACGCGGTTGGCCTTGGCCACGCTATCGAACTCGGCAAGGTAGCCGTGGATGGACTCCAGCCCCTGCTCCGCGCCGGCAGTGAGCAGCACTTCGAACTTGGGTGGCGCGCCTGCCATCAGACAGCGGTGCGCTTGGCGCGTAGACGGGCGACAACATCCGCTGCGGGCTTGAGCTTGCCAGCGTCCAACTCCTGGTTGCCCAGCGCGAGGATTTTCAGCAGGGCCAGCGTCTCTTGGGTTTCCTCGAACGAGGCGACGTCCTGCAGGACGGCCTTGGCCTCGCCGTTCTGGGTGATCACCAACGGCTCACGATGCTCGGCAATGTGCAGCAGCACCTCGGCGGCGTTGGCCTTCAGGAAACTGATTGGCTTCACTTGGGATGAGTAGCGCATAACTGGGCTCCTGGTTAGCGAGGACTGAATATAGTCTTTTTATGGTCCTTAGGATATCTGGCGGTTCATTTACGGGTGCCGGGCTGGTTGCATTCGAAATCATCTTCGCCCAGCGGGCGGCACAGCGCTGGCCAGCCCTTCTCGCGCCAATAGGCCTCGAAGCCGGCGTCGCGCAGCAGCGGCTTGGCGCGCGGGTCAGCGAGGAAGCGCGTGGCCATCGGCGGTTCGAGCATGCTGTACAGGGTGTAGCTCTTGTCGGCGTCGCGGCGGCTTTCCAGCGCCTGGAATAAAAGCTCGCGATCACCCTTGAGCGCGGCGAACTGGGGACCCTCCCAGGAATAGCGGCCCAGGATCTGGTCGCGGGCGAACGCGTCGCTGATAGCCGGGTCGCCCTGCGACCACCGGAACAGCACCCAGATGTCGGCAATCACTTCTGGCTGATTGGCGTAGGCCTGGTTGATCAACTCGCGCGCCTGCGCCAGGCGGCCATGGCTATAGGCCATGCGGAAGCGGGCGCTGAGGGTGTATTGGTACGTGGGATCCACCGCGAGCGCAGCGGCCTCGACTTCCTCCATCAAGTCCTCGCGATCCAATTTAACGGCGACATCGGTGATGCGATTCAGGAACACCGCCACCAGCGGTTCCATCGCCACCAACTCCCGGGCGGCCACCAGCCCATCGTCGACGCGGCCCACCGAGTGCAGAAGCTCCGCCATATCCTCGCGCACGTCCGGGTAAGTAGGATCGGCGGCGATGGCGCGCTGGAAGTCTTCCTCCGCCTCGAGCAAGCGGCCTTCGGAGCGCGCCACGCTGCCCAGCGCGTGCAGGGTCATGGCGTCGTTGGGCGCCAGGGAGCGGGCGCGCTCGGCGGCGGCCTGCATCTGCGGCAGCCGGTCGCTTAGGGCCAGCTGCTGCGCTGCAGTGGAGTTGAACGCGGACACTTCCACCGCAAGCGCCAGCGAGGCCCAAGCCGCGGCGAAGTCTGGCGCCAGCTCCGTGGCCTTGCGGAAGTGGCCCACGGTGGTGAGCGGGCTGCGCCGCGTGCGCAGCAGGGACCGGCCCTGGAGGTAGTGGTCGTATGCCACAGGATCGACGCTGCCGCGCTGGGCCAGAGGCGCGCCGCCGCCCAGGGTGGACGTCAGCTGCTGCGCTACCCGCCCGGCGATCTCATCCTGCAGCTCGAACACGCTGTCGAGCTTGCGGTCGAAAGTTTCCGACCACACGTGGAAGCCGTCCTCCACGCGGATTAGCTGCGCGGTGATGCGCACCTGCTCGCCGTCGCGGCGCACGCTGCCTTCGAC
>JANORD010000123.1:0-3126 GCA_031415095.1 Lysobacteraceae bacterium | reverse complement strand
CCGCCGGCGCCGAAGCCGCCTTCGCCACCGCGCAGCCGATCTTGGACCGTTACTCGGCCCGCGGCCTGATCCACCGCAACAAGGCCGCCCGCCACAAGAGCCGCATCAGCGCCCACATCAAGGCGCTCAAGCAGGCCTGATCCGGCAACCCCGGATGGCTGCAGCGAAAGGCCGGCGAAAGCCGGCCTTTTTGCATGCGCGCCGGCTAGCCGCCGCGCCCTACCTGCCCCGGCCAAGGGCCGCTGGCGGGCCTCAGCCATTGCGGGACATCTCGGCGCGGGCGGCGGCGTCTTCAGCCGCTTCCGCCGCCAGGGCTTTCTGCTCGTCGAAGAACTGCTGCACCTTCAGCACCACCGGCCAGGTGCCCTCGCGGCCGATGGCCGAGGCCATGAACCACGGCTCCTGCCAATCCAGCGCCTTCACCACCGCCTCGGCGCGCGCCTGGCGCTCGTCCTCGGGGATCAGGTCCGCCTTGTTCAGCACCAGCCAGCGCGGCTTTTCCAGCATGCCCGGGTCGTACTTGCGCAGTTCGTTCTCGATGGCGCGCACCTGGGTCACCGGGTCCACGCCGTCGTCGAACGGCGCCATGTCCACCAGGTGCAGCAGCACGCGGGTGCGCTGCACGTGGCGCAGGAACAGGCTGCCCAAACCGGCGCCGTCGGCCGCGCCCTCGATCAGGCCCGGGATGTCGGCGATGACGAAGCTGCGGTCCATCTCCACGCTGACCACGCCCAGGTTCGGGTGCAGGGTGGTGAACGGGTAGTCGGCCACCTTGGGGGTGGCTGCGGATACGGCGCGGATGAACGTGGATTTGCCGGCGTTGGGGAAGCCCAGCAGGCCCACGTCGGCCAGCAGCTTCATCTCAAGCCGGATCTCGCGCTCTTCGCCCGGCGTACCGGTGCCGGCGCGGCGCGGCGAGCGATTGATGGAACTCTTGAAGTGCACGTTGCCCCGGCCGCCGATGCCGCCCTGGGCGACCAGCAGGCGGCCGCCATGCTCGGTGAGGTCGCCAATGATTTCATCGGTCTCGACGTTGATGACTTCGGTGCCGATCGGCACGCGGATGACGTTGTCATCGCCGGCCTTGCCGTAGGCCTGGCGGCCCATGCCGCTCTGGCCGCTCTGGGCGCGGAACTGGCGCTGGTGCCGGAAGTCGATGAGCGTATTGAGGTTCTCGTCGGCTTCGAGCCAGACGCTGCCGCCGTTACCACCGTCGCCACCATCGGGGCCGCCCAGCGGAATGAATTTCTCGCGACGGAAGCTGATGCAGCCGTTGCCGCCGTTGCCGGCAATCACCAGGATCTGGGCTTCATCAACGAATTTCACTGGGTGCTTCCCGGGCGGCAGGACAGGCCGTTCGCCGCGATTGTGGGCCGTCCGCGCCGCGCCGTGAAGGGCGCGGGCGGGAGCAGCCGGGTTCTGAAATGAAAAGCCCCGCCGAAGCGGGGCCCTTCAGGCGATGCCGGGCGGGGTTCAGGCCGCCGGGACCACGCTCACGGTGCGACGCCGCTTGGGACCCTTCACCGAGAAATCCACCACGCCGTTCACCAAGGCAAACAGGGTGTGGTCGCGGCCGAGGCCAACGCCCATGCCGGGGTGATACTCAGTGCCGCGCTGGCGGATGATGATGTTGCCGGCTTCAATCGCCTGGCCGCCATACATCTTCACGCCGAGGTATTTCGGGTTCGAATCGCGGCCGTTGCGGGACGAGCCTACGCCTTTTTTCTGTGCCATGACGTTGTCTCCTCGGGCTTAGCCGGCGATGCCGGTGATTTCGATTTCGGTGAAGTACTGCCGGTGGCCCATCTGCTTGCGATGGTGCTTACGGCGACGGAATTTGACGATCCGGACCTTGTCCAGACGGCCGTGCGACTTGATGAGAGCGGTAACCTTGGCGCCGGCGATATTCGGCGTACCCACGGTGACGGTCTCGCCGTCGCCCAGCAGGAGCACGTTGTCGATTTCGATGCTGCTGCCAGCCTCGACTTCGAGCTTCTCGACGCGAAGGAACTCGCCCTTCATCACGCGGTATTGCTTACCGCCGGTAACGATGACTGCGTACATGACCTGGATTCCTCTGTAGTTATTTTTGAGCCAACCTGCCCGCGGTCAAGGGGACAGAAGCGGAATTGTAGGGGAAAAACCCCTTTCGGGTCAAACCCCTGCCCTTCTGGCCCGTCCGGGCACCCGGCCCGGCCCGCCCTGAGGCCGGACTGCGCCGCCCAAGGCGCCCGCAGACCGCCCCAGAAGCCGGCGCTGCGGGGGTCACGGCCCGCCCACAGCCGGCTGCTAGACTGCTCGGTTTCCCCTATCCGGAGCCGCCCCCAAGGCGCATGGACACGATCCGAATCCGCGGTGCCCGCACCCACAACCTCAAGAACATCGACCTGGACCTGCCCCGGGACCAGCTGATCGTGATCACGGGGCTATCGGGCTCGGGCAAGAGCTCGCTGGCTTTCGACACCATCTATGCCGAGGGCCAGCGCCGCTACGTCGAGTCCCTGTCGGCCTACGCCCGGCAGTTCCTGAGCGTGATGGAGAAGCCGGACGTGGACCATATCGAGGGGCTGTCCCCGGCCATCGCGATCGAACAGAAGTCCACCTCGCACAACCCCCGCTCCACCGTAGGCACCATCACCGAGGTTTACGACTACCTGCGCCTGCTGTTCGCCCGCGTGGGCACCCCGCGCTGCCCCGACCACCACTCCCCGCTGGAGGCCCAGACCGTGGGCCAGATGGTGGACCAGGTGCTGGCCCTGCCGGCCGAGCGCCGCTACATGCTGCTGGCCCCGGTGATCCGCGACCGCAAGGGCGAGCACGCGCAGGTGTTCGACCAACTGCGCGCCCAGGGCTACGTGCGGGTGCGGGTGAATGGCACCCTTTATGAACTGGACGCGGTGCCGGCCCTGGCCCTGCGCCAGAAGCACACCATCGAAGCCGTCATCGACCGCTTCAAGCCGCGCGAGGACCTCAAGCAGCGCCTGGCCGAAAGTTTCGAGACCGCGCTCAAGCTGGGCGATGGCCTGGCGCAGGTGCAGGACCTGGACGACGCCAGCGTGGCGCCCCTGCTGTTCTCGTCTAAGTTCAGCTGCCCAGCCTGCGACTACGCGTTGCCCGAGCTTGAGC
>JANORD010000122.1:0-8452 GCA_031415095.1 Lysobacteraceae bacterium | reverse complement strand
CGCGCGCTGGAGCGGCCGCTGCTGGGCATCTGCCTGGGCATGCAGCTGCTGTTCGATTCCTCCGACGAGGGCGACGTGGAGTGCCTGGGCCGGCTGCCGGGCAAAGTGACGCGCCTGCCGGAATCGCCCGGCGTGCGCGTGCCGCACATGGGCTGGAACCGGCTTCAGCCCAAGCGCGATTCGAGCCTGCTGCGCGGCGTTGACGCCGGGAGCCAGGCCTACTTCGTGCACAGCTACGCCGCGCCCGTCACCGAGGATTGCCTGGCCGCGTGCGGCCACGGTGCCGACTTCGCCGCCGTCGTGCAGCGCGGCAACGTGGCCGGCGCGCAGTTCCACCCCGAGCGCTCGGCCGCGGTGGGTGCGCGCCTGCTTCAGAACTTCCTTGAGGACGGCTTGGCGTGAGCGATTTCACTCTCTATCCGGCCATTGATGTGCGCGACGGCCGCGTGGTGCGCCTGCGCCAGGGCGACTACGCGCAGGAAACCCGCTACCCCGATGAGCCCTTGGCCGTGGCCAGCCGCTACGCCGAGGCCGGCGCGCGCTGGCTGCACCTGGTGGACTTGGACGCCGCGCGCGCTGGCGGCTACACGCTGGCGCCGCTGCTGGCCGCCCTAAAGTCCAGCACGCGCCTGAGCGTGCAGACCGGCGGCGGCGTGCGCAGCGAAAAGGACGTGGAAGCGCTGCTGGCCGCCGGTGCCGACCGCGTGGTGGTGGGTTCGCTGGCAGTGCGTGAGCCCGGACTGGTGGCGTCGTGGGTGGCCCGCTTCGGCGCCCAGCGCATCACCGTGGCGCTGGACACCCGCCGCGATGCCGAAGGCCGCTGGCGGCTGCCGGTGCACGGCTGGACCGAAGAGGGTGGCAAGGAGCTGGACGTGCTGGCTGCCGCTTACGAAGAGGTGGGGCTGCGCCACCTGCTGTGCACCGACATCAACCGCGACGGCATGCTGCAAGGCCCCAATTTCGACCTGTATCGCTACCTGTGCGCGCGCTTTCCGCGGCTGGCCGTGCAGGCCTCCGGCGGCGTCAGCGCCGCCACCGACGTGGCACAGGCCAAGGCCCTGGGCTGCGGCGGCATCGTGCTGGGCAAGGCGCTGCTGGACGGCCGCTTCGCGCTTGCCGACGTCATCGGGGAGCAAGCGCCATGCTGAGCCGGCGCCTGATTCCCTGCCTGGATGTGAAAGATGGCCTGGTGGTGAAGGGCGTGCGCTTCCGCGACCACGTGGTGATGGGCGCGATTGAAGACCTGGCGCTGCGCTATCGCGACGAGGGCGCCGATGAGTTGGTGTTCTATGACATCACCGCCAGCCCCGAAGGCCGCGGCGTCGACCGCGCCTGGGTAGAGCGGGTGGCGCGCCTGATTGATATTCCTTTCTGCGTCGCCGGCGGCATCCGCAGCGTGGCGCAGGCGCAGGCGGTGCTGCAGGCCGGCGCCGACAAGATTTCGGTGAATACCCCGGCGCTGGAACGGCCGGAGTTGATCAGCGAACTGGCGGCAGAATTCGGCGTGCAGTGCGTGGTGGTGGGCATCGACAGCCTGCGCGATGCCGACGGCGAGTGGCGCGTGCGCGCCTACACCGGCGACCCCGACAAGACCCGCGCCCTGCCGCGGCGCACGCTCGATTGGGTGCAGGAAGCGCAGCAGCGTGGCGCTGGCGAGATCGTGCTCAACTGCATGGGCGCCGACGGCGTGCGCAGCGGTTTCGACCTGGAGCAGCTGCAGGCCGTGCGCGCCGTTTGCCGCGTGCCGCTGGTGGCCTCGGGCGGCGCCGGCGAGGCCGCGCATTTCGCCGACGTATTCCTGCAGGCCGACGTGGATGCCGCGCTGGCCGCCACCGTTTTTCACTCCGGCGCCGTCCGGATCCCCGAACTCAAAGCCACCCTGCGCGCGCAGGGCATCGAGGTGCGCGATGTCGCCTGAAGAAATCTCCGCGCTGGCCTGGGACAAGCAGGCCGGCCTGCTGCCCGCCATCGTCCAGGACGCCGCCACACGGCGCGTTCTGATGCTGGGCTACATGGATCGAGCGGCACTGGAGGCCTCGCTGGCCAGCGGCCGCGTCACCTTCTTCAGCCGCAGCCGGCAGCAGCTCTGGATGAAAGGCGAAACCAGCGGCGACGTGCTCGACCTGGTGTCGCTGGAAGCCGACTGCGACGCCGACACGCTGCTGGTGCAGGCCACGCCGCGCGGCCCTACCTGCCACCTGGGCCGCGCCAGTTGCTTCCCGGCGGCCCCCGGTGATTTCCTGGCCGAACTCGACGCCCTGGTGGCGCGCCGCGAGCGCGAGCGGCCCGTGGGCAGCTACACCAGCCAGTTGTTCGAAGCGGGCGTCCGCCGGATTGCCCAGAAAGTGGGCGAAGAGGGCGTGGAAACGGCGCTTGCAGCGGTAGTGCAGGACGACGCGGCGCTGTTGGGCGAGGCCGCCGACCTGGCCTTCCACCTCACCGTGCTGCTGCGCGCGCGCGGGCTGGGCCTGGCCGACATGGTGGCCGTGCTGCAGCAGCGGCACGCCCCGGCGGTAGGCTAGCCGCGCAGGTTTCGGGCGATACTTCGGCAACTCGCCGGAGGCCGCATGCGTTCATTCCTGATGGTACTGATGGCGCTGGCGGCCGCACCGGTCGCAGCGCTGGCGCCCTGCAACGGCGGCGTGGTTTTCCATGACCTCGACGGTGACGGCCGGCGCAGTGCGGCGGAGCCGGCGCTGCCGGGCGTGGCGGTGTCGGACGGCGAGCAGATCGTGCGCAGCAATGCCCGCGGCGAGTACCGCCTGCCGGTGATATCCGGGCGCACGGTGTTCGTGATAAAGCCGGCGGGCTGGCGGTTTCCGCTGCGCGCGAATGGCCTGCCGGATTTCTGGAGGCATTTGATCCGCGATGCCGGACCGGTCCTGAAGTACGGCGGCATCGCGCCGGCGCCACTGGGCTGCCGCGACTTCGCGCTGCTGCCCGACCGCCGTCCGGCCGGTGAACTGCAGGCGCTGGTGTTCGGTGATCCGCAGCCCAAGACCGCAATGGACGTGGACTATTACCTGCGCGACATCGTGGCCGATGCAAAGGCGCGCAAGCCGCCCGGCACCGCCTTGGGCCTGACCCTGGGCGACGTGGTGAACGATGATCTGTCGCTGTACCCGGCCATGAACCGCGCCACCGCGCAGCTGGCGCTGCCCTGGCTGCACGCGCCCGGCAACCATGATTTGGACTTTGACGCCCGTCGTGACGAGGATTCGTTGCTTAGTTTCCGCAGCACGTTTGGCCCGGATACCTACGCGTGGGAGGAGCACGAGGCGGCGTTTATCGTGCTCGACGACGTGATCTACCGGCCCGGCCAGCGCCCGGCCTACATCGGCGGCCTGCGCGAGGACCAGTTCGCTTTCCTCGCTGCCTACCTGCCCACGCTGCCGCGCGAGCGGCTGCTGATGCTGGCGGCGCACATCCCGTTCTTCGACCCGGATCCGGCCGTGGAGACCTTCCGCCGCGCCGACCGCGAGCGCCTGTTCGCCATGCTCGAGGACTTTCCGCACCTGCTGCTGCTCACCGCCCACGGCCACGTCCAGCGCCAGCACGTACACGACGCGCGCAGCGGCTGGCGCGGGCCCGCCACGCTGCACGAATACAACCTGGGCGCCGCCTGCGGTGCCTACTGGAGCGGCGTGGCGGATGCACGCGGCATCCCCGACGCGCGCATGGCCGACGGCACGCCCAACGGCTGGGCCTTGCTGAGCGCCACGCCCGGCGGGGCCTACCGGCTGCGCTGGCACAGCGCCGGACCCGAGCCTGACGAAGCCATCGCCCTGCATGCGCCGCGCGTGCTGCGCCAGGGCGCGTATCCGGCCTTCGGTGTGTACGCCAACGTGTTCATGGGCTGGGCCGACACGCGCGTGGAGTACCGCGTCGGCGACGGCCCCTGGCAGCCGATGCAGCGCGTGCTGCAGCCGGATCCGGGGCTGCTGGCGGAGAATCGCCGCGATGACGAGGCGGCCGCACTGCGCGGATACGATCGCTCGCCGGAAGCGGAGGCGTCCACGCACTTGTGGCGCGGCACCCTGCCCACTGATTTGCCGCTGGGCGAGCATGCGGTGGAAGTGCGGACCCTGGACCCGTGGCGCGGCGAACTTACTGCCCGGACGCAGTTTCGACTGGACGCAGCGGCGGAGTAAGGCGCGACTTCATCGTCTTGTAAGCGGGCGGCGGGTCGTCGTGGCCGAAGGGCAGGGCAGGCCCGGGCTGGAAGCTCCCTCGCCAGTCCGCCAGCCGCGACGCGATGCGTTCGCCCTGCTGGATCTGCGGCAGGGAAGGCTCCTGGTCCTCGATGCGCTCGCGCTGGGCGATGCGGCTGCGCGCCTGCAGGAAGGCCTGCTCGAAATCGACCGTGGCGTTGAGCCCGTCCACCAGCCATGCGCGGCCGAAGTAAGTGGCCGCAGATTCGCTGCCGCAGCCGAACGACGCGCGATCGGAGCGCGCTGCCGTGACCATCAAGGTATCGGGACTGCGCAGCGCCGGCACCAGGCCGCCGGAGAAGCACGCCGAGATCGCCAGCACGCGGTGGCGGATGCCGGCGGCATCCAGCATCTGCCTGAGCTGGGGCGCGGTGAGCAATTGGTCGTCGGCATCCGGACGCCGCAGCAGCAGTTCGTGCTCGGGCGTGCCGTGGGTGGTGAGATAGAGCAGCAGCAGGTCTTCTTCCGGGTCCATGGCCGCGCCGATCGCGGCCAGCGCGGTGGCCAGGTTGCGCGGCGTGGCCTGGGGCAGCGGCCGCAGCAGCGGCGCGGTGTCGTGGTTGGCCAGCACGATCACGCGTTCGCCGGCATCCAGGCGCTGCCGCGCCAAAGCGCGCAGATGCTGCACTTCGTTGAGGAACACTTGCTCGGTGCCGTCGCCGGCAACGCCCAGGACGAAAAGGTCCGGCTGGCCGGGGCGCTGGGGGGCCCGCGCGGCTATCTCCCGCGCCTGGTTTTCGTCCGGCGGTGCAGGGACGGGCTCGCTGACTTCTTTGCGCAGGCTCTTGGCCTGCGCCGCGCCGCAGGCCGCGGCAGCCAGCAGCGCCAGCGCCAGCCATCGGCGGCGCGCGGCCGGGTTCAGGCCTGTTCCGGAGCGATGTCGGCGAAACTTTCCACCCGGCGATGGCCGTGCGTTGCTTCGCCGTGGCGCGGCTGCGGGTAGTCGTTGCGACGATCCAGCAGCACGGTGTGCAGGCCGGCCTCGCGCGCCGCGTCCAGTTCATCCACCACGTCTGAGAGGAAGATCACTTCCTCGGCCGGCCGGCCCAGTTCGGCGACGATGCGGCGATAGCTGTCGGCCTCGCGCTTGCCGCCCATTTCGGTGTCGAACCAGGCCGACACCAGCGGCGTCAGGTCGCCGGCTTCGCTGTGGCCGAAGAACAGCTTCTGCGCGGGCACGGACCCCGAGGAGAAGACGGCGATCGGGTGCCCGGCGGCTTCCCAGGCACGCAGCGCCGGTCCGGCGTCCGGATAAACATGGGCGCGGAAATCGGCGCGGGCGTAGCCGTCCTGCCACAGCATCCCTTCGAGCGCCTTGAGCGCGGTGTGCTTGCGGTCGGCGTCTATCCAACGCTGCAGCGTGTCCACCAAGGATTCGTCATTGGGCTGGCCGCCGATTTCGGCCGCCACCACGTCCAGCCACCGGCGCACCTCGGGCTCGTCGCCGCGGGCGGCGATGAAGGCGGGCAGGGCGCTGCGGGCATACGGAAACAGCACGTCCCGGACGAAGGAAATGCTGCTGGTGGTGCCCTCGATGTCGGTCAGGATGGTCTTCACTCAGCCCGCCTCGCCCGGCTGATAGCGCGGGAAGCGCTGGGCGATGTCGGTGCCGGTGAAATAACCCACCCAGCCATCGGGCTCGGTGAAGAAACGGATGGCGACGAAGTGCGGCTCCGGACCCATGTCGAACCAGTGAGTGGTGCCGTCGGGCACGCCGATCAGGTCGCCGGCCTCGCAGCGGATCTCGTAAACCTTCTCGCCCACGTGCAGGGTGAACAGCCCGGATCCGGCGACGAAGAAGCGCACCTCGTCCTCCTTGTGGAAGTGTTCGTCCAGGAACTTGGCGCGCATCGCGTCCTTGTTCGGATGGTCTGGCGCAATCGAGACCACATCCACGGCCTTGAAGCCGTTCTCGGCGACCAGTTGGTCGATGTCGGCCCGGTAGGCCGCCATTACAGCATCGGGGGTGTCGCCGGGCTGCACCGCATGCGCGGCCTGCCACTGCTCGAAGCGCACGCCGATGGGCCTGAGGCGCTCGGCGATCTGCGCCAAGTCCTCGGTGGAAGACAGCGGGGCGCCGGGATCGGCGTCGTTGAAGATGCGCAGCCGGCTCATGCGTGCAGTTTCCTCAAGTCGAGCTCGCAGGCAAACAGGAATTCGAAGGCCTCCAGGTGCCGGCGCGCCTGCGCCATGTCGCGGCCCCAGGCATACAGGCCGTGGCCGTCGATCAGGTAGCCCCACAGCGGGCCGGCATCCAGCAGCGCGTCCACCTGGGCCGCCAGCGCCGGCATGTCCTGGGTGTTGGCCAGCACCGGCACGTCAATGGCCAGCTCGTGGGTCTGGTTGCCGTCGAAAGCTTTCAGCAGCTCATAGCCCGCCAGCCGCAGGTGGCCCTGGGCGGCGAACAGCCGCGATGCCACCGTCTGCACGCGCGAGTGGGTGTGCAGCACGCAGCCAATCCCCGGAAAGCGCGCATAGAGCTGCGTGTGCAGCAGAGTTTCGGCCGAGGGACGCTGCGGCGTCGCGACCGGCTGGCCGTCGAAGTCCACCACCATGATGTCGGCCACGACCAGGCGGCCCTTGTCGCGGCCAGACACGGTGATGGCCGCGTGCCGGTCGTCCAGGCGCATCGAGAAATTGCTGCTGGTGGCCGGGGTCCATCCCAGGGCCGAAAGTTCGCGCGTGTTGGCGGCGATTTCGGCGGCGCAGGCGCCCAGGCGGGCAGGGTCGTAGGGCAGGGTTTCCATGGCCGGAATTCTAGCCGAACCCGGCCCGTGGATAGGCTTGATCGGCGTCAACGATTCGTTCACGCCATAGGTTCATACTACGCCCAGCCACCGGATAACCCGCAGCCAAGGACCACCCATGAACGCCCACGATTCCTCCCGTCGCCAGTTCTTCATCAAGGGCGCGCTGCTCGCCGCCGCCGTCCCCTTCGTCGCTGCCGGTCTGGTCGGCACTGCCTCGGCCCAGGCGCTCAAGCCGCTGCCGGCTGACAACGCCACAGCGCTGGCGCTCAAGTACGTCGCCGACGCCAGCAAGACCAAGGAGCCGACCTTCAAGCCCGGCTCGAACTGCGCCAACTGCCAGTTCTTCACCGCCGCCAGCGGCGCCTGCACCCTGTTCGCCGGCTACAGCGTCGCGGCCGCGGGCTGGTGCACGGCTTGGGCCAAGAAAGCCTGAGTCCCCTCGCCGGGAGTCTCGGTTCCTGAGACCCCGGCCCGGCTAGAATCCCTGCATCACTGATGCCGGGGTTCGCCTTGTCTGCTTCCGAAACCACTTTCCTGCTGCTGGGTCTCATCGCAGGCCTGATCCTGGCGGGCGCCGTATCTGTCTGGATTGCCCGCAGGCGTATGGCCGAAGCCCGCGCCGCCGGACGTAGTGAGCACGCGCCTGAATTGAGCCGTTTGGCCGGCGAGGCGCAGAGCGCCGCTGCCCAACGCGAAGAGCTGCGCGGCCGGCTGGTGGCGCTGGACGTCGAGCTGCGTGAAATCCGCGGCAGCCGGGACGCCTCCGAGAGCCGCGCCGCGGGGCTCGAAGCCCGATTGGCCGAGCAGCAGGCCGGTGCCGAGCAGCGCTACCGCGATCTGGAAGTTTCCCGCGAGCGCATGAAGACCGAGTTTCAGGCCTTGGCCGCGGAAATCCTCGAGGAAAAGTCCAAGCGTTTCGGCGAGCAGAATGTCAGCCAGATCGGCCTGCTGCTCAACCCGCTGCGCGAGCAGATCGGCGATTTCCGCAAGGTGGTCAGCGAGGCCTACGAGAAGGAAGGCCGCGAGCGCGTCACCCTGCAGGCGGAGCTCAAGCAGCTGTTTGAGCTCAACCGCCAGCTCAGCGACGAAGCCGGCAGCCTCACGCGCGCCCTCACCAGCGACAACCGCACCCAGGGCTATTGGGGCGAGCTCAAGCTTGAACGCCTGCTGGAAACCGGAGGCTTGGAGAAGGGCCAGCAATACCTCACCCAGGAGAGCTTCAAGGACGAGGCCGGGGACCGCTACCGACCCGACGCGCTGCTGCTCCTGCCCGAGGACCGGCAAATCGTCATTGACGCCAAGGTGGCCCTGCTGGATTACCAGCGCGCCTGCGAAACTGGCGACGACGGCGAGCGCGAGCAGCACATGGTGCGGCATGCAGCGGCGCTGCGCACCCACGTCAAGCAGCTGGGCGAGAAGGACTACAGCCGCCTGCACGGCCTGACCAGCCCGGACCTGGTGTTGATGTTCGTGCCGGTGGAGGCCGCCTTC